>CAITJJ010000273.1 GCA_903892675.1 uncultured Hyphomicrobiales bacterium
GCCGCACTCCTTCGTCAAGGGCGACGCCTACAAGGGCTATCTGGAAGATCGCCGCCCGAACTCGCAAGGCGACCCCTACGCCATCGCCTCGCAGATCCTCAAGACCATCGCTTCGGTCCCGACATCGGCCAAATCGGCCGCGGCCTGAGGCTGAAAATCGCATGATCCCGAAAAGTGGGAACCGGTTTTCGGACAAGATCATGCGCTGAGCTAGATGTTTCCTCCCGAAGACTTCAGAGGGCGTCCCGCACGGGGCGCCCTTTTTCTTTGGCCGCTCATTTAGAGGCTCCCGGCACCTTTCAACGGCGCAGGCCCCCCGCTAGATAGGCGGCTGGAGAGCCCGCGATATGAACCGCCCGAACAAAGCCGCCAAAGACCCCGCCGCCCGCGATTTGGAGACCTGGCGTGCGCTGTGGCCGAGCGAGAAGCCGGAGCAATCCGTGCCGCTCCTGAAGGCGCTGCATATCCTGACTCGCGAGGGCACGCTGAACGCCGATTCCCGCCGCAAGCTGACCCAGGTGCTGCACCTGACGCAGATGCTGCGCCCGGCGCTCGCCGACCTCATGAAGGACGACGCCTCGCCGGTGCTCGCCGATGTCGGCGCCGGCAAATCCTATCTCGGCTTTATTCTCTATGACCTGATCTTCGGTCCCGCGGGGCGCGGCGCGGTGGTCGGCATCGAGACGCGCGAACAGCTGGTGGCGTCCTCGCGCGAACTGGCGGCCGCTTCCCATTTCGACCGTATGTCGTTCATCGCCGCTCCGATCGCCGACGCTACATTGCCCGGCGGCAAGGCCGACATGGTCACCGCGCTGCACGCCTGCGACACCGCGACCGACGACGCCATCCGCTTTGCGCTGCGCCACGACGCCAAGGTGATCGCTCTGGTGCCGTGCTGTCAGGCGGAAGTCGCGCGCCTCCTCGAGGGCCAGAGCGGTCCGTTGCGCCAGTTGTGGAGGCATCCGATCCAGCGCCGCGAATTCGGCGCCCATGTCACCAATGTCATTCGCGGTCTGGTTCTCGAAGCGCATGGCTACAAGGTGCGCGTCACCGAATTCACCGGCCTCGAACACACGATGAAGAACGAACTGATTTTGGCCGAGCGCCACCAGCGCGGCAACGCCCAGGCGCGCGGCGAACTGAACCGGCTGATCGACCAGCTCGGGGTCACACCGGCGCTGCTCGACGTCATGCCGGCTTGAGATGCATGCGATGATCGCCCTTTACGGCACACCGCCCGCCGATGTCGTCGACCTGCCCGCGGACGCTGTCCAGTTCTCGCCGCTCAAGCCCGGTGCGTCGGTGCTTGAGCAACAGGCGCAGGAAAGCCTCGACGGCCTCATCATGCTCGCGCCGCCCGGCACTTTGGAGCGGCGCTATTCAATAGCCCTTGGCTTACGCGCGTTGAAACCGGACGCGCCGTTCACCATTCTGGCGCCAAAGGATCGCGGCGGCACCCGGCTGCGCAAGGAATTGCAGGTCTTCGGCTGCGCCTTCGAGGAAACCGCGCGCGCGCATCACCGCATCTGCACCGGTGCGCGGCCGCAACGTCCTACCGGCATCGACGAAGCGCTCGCCGACGGCGGCCCGCGCCTGATCGACGATGTCGGCCTGTGGTCGCAGCCCGGCGTCTTCAGCTACGACCGCCTCGATCCCGGCACCGCGATGCTGATCGAGCATTTGCCGGTCTTGCGCGGGCGCGGCGCCGATTTCGGTTGCGGCATCGGCATACTGGCGCACGCGGTGCTGACCTCGGACAAGGTCACCGAAATCGCGCTCGTCGATATCGACCGCCGCGCCATCGAATGCGCGCAGCACAATGTCGCCGATGCGCGCGCCCGTTTTCTGTGGGCCGATATCCGCACCGCCGAATTGGCCGATCTCGACTTCGTCGTGATGAACGCGCCGTTTCATGATGCCGGAGCCGAGGACCAGAAACTGGCGCTCGGCTTCGTGCAGCGCGCCGCGCAGGCGCTTGGCAAAGGTGGAGTCTGCTTCATGGTCGCCAACCGCCATCTGCCCTACGAGGCGATCCTGACGCCAACTTTCAAGCGCACTGAGCTTGTGATCGAGACCGGCGGCTACAAGATCTACGAGGCGCACAAGTGACCAAGAGTACGCCCAGCCTGCGGCTCGACCGCCTGTTGTCCAATCTCGGCTATGGCTCGCGCCGCGAGGTGCAGCAGGTGATCTGGGCCGGTCTCGTCACCCTCGACGGCGAGGTGGTCGACGACAGCGATGCCAAGTTCGCCGTCACGCCCGATCTTTCCGCCCGCATGATCGTCGATGGCGAGCCGCTCGATCCGCCGCCGGGCTTCGCCTTGATGCTGAACAAGCCGCTTGGCGTCACCTGCTCGCACAAGGAACTGGGCCCCCTCGTCTATGCGCTGTTGCCGGAACGCTGGCGCAGGCGGGAACCGGCGATCTCCGCCGTCGGCCGCCTCGACAAGGATACGTCCGGCCTGCTGCTGATGACCGACGACGGCGCGTTGCTGCACAAGATCATCTCACCGCGCAGCAATGTCTCCAAGCGCTACGAGGTCACGCTCGACCGTCCCTTGCGCGGCGATGAGGTCACGCTGTTCGCTTCGGGGACAATGATGCTGGAGGGCGAAGAGAAGCCGCTGCTGCCGGCGCAGATGGAAGTCGTCAGCGACAGACGCGCTTATGTCACGATCAGCGAAGGCCGCTATCATCAGGTGCGCCGCATGTTCGCGGCGGTCGGCAATCACGTTACCGCCTTGCACCGCGACCGTGTCGGCGGTTTGCAATTGCCGGACGATCTGGCGCCCGGCCAATTTCGCCTTCTGACGAATGCGGATTTGAGTTTAGTGCTGGAAGCGCGGACTTAGGCGATCGCGCCGATCACCAGCAGGATGACGCCGAGCCCGGCGCCGATGCCGGCAAGCGTCACCAGCATCTGTTTGCGCTGGCGGCGCGGGCCATAGACGCCGGCGGCGCGGCGTTCGGCGATCAAGGCGGCGTCGTATTCAGCCGAGGTTGAAAACGAACAGGCCCAGGCAGCGCCGGCGCTCTGCGCATAAAGCGCGAGGGAAGCGGCGTCGGTGGACGAACGGCTGCGGCTGGACCGGTTCAACATGCCACGATTCTAACGCGCGGATGGTAAACGGGACGTTTATTTTAGCGGGTCGCGGCCGCCGCGGCCGCCGATTTCGGCCGCCGCGCGATGAACCGGCGTAACGCCGTACCGGGCTTTTCGCGTTCCCCGGCCAGCGCGCGCGCCTGCGCCGCGTCCGGCTCTTCCTCGGCGCAGCGGTAGCGATTGCGGCCCTCGCGTTTCGCCAGATAGAGCGCCTCGTCGGCGCGCAGCAACAGCGCGTCGAGATCGGGCACGGCCTTGTACGACGTCGCCATGCCGATGCTGACGGTCGAGCCGACCGCGATGTCGTCGACCATCAGTCCGGCGATTTCATAGGCCGCGCGCAGGCGCTCGGCGACGTGACGCGCGCCATCCATGTGCTCGGGCACCATGGCGACGAATTCCTCGCCGCCAAGGCGCGCGACGATATCGGTGCCGCGCACGCTGCCCAGCGCGGTCTGTGCGAACACTTTCAATACGCTGTCGCCGGTGGCGTGGCCGAAACGGTCATTGACCGATTTGAAGTGGTCGAGATCGAACATCAGCAAGGTCACCGGCTCGCCGCGCGCGCCTTGCGCCGCCTGCATCTTGGTGGCGGTGTCGATGAATGCGCGGCGGTTGAGCAGACCGGTCAGCGCGTCGGTGGTCGCCGCCTTGCGATAGAACTGGACGTGGCTGTCCTTGACCATGACCAGCACGATATAGGCCGTGCCCAGCGCATAGACGATGCTGGCCAGCGCGAATACGGTGACCCAATGCGCGGCGAAGACATCCGGCGCGAACGTGCGCATGCCGATCGGCACCATGAACATCGCCGCGTACAGGCATGGCACCAGAACCGCCGCGGTGCGCGAATAAAACGCCTTGCGCCGCTCGCGCAGCAATTCGAACGCGATGAACACGCCGTAGATGCCGATCACCGCTGCGCCAAGTCCGATGCGCGCCTGCGTGCCGGTCTCGAGGCCTTCCAGCTGGCACAGCATCAGCCACAGCGCCGCGCCGGACAAAGCCGCCAGCGGCCACAGCGGCCAGCCGTGAAACAGCCGCACGCCGCTCCAGATCATGCCGCAGGCGATGAAGATCATCGCCTCGGCGATATCGGGCGGCAGCTTGAACCAGGGATCGGGTGCGCCCCATAGCGCGATCGCCGCCGCGCCGATCAGATAGGCCGAGCCCCACCAGGCGAGCGCGCGCACGTCGCGCTGCTGCAGCCATGTCGTGATCAGCAGCAGGCCGAGAAAGCCGACAATGCAGACCGCCACGAACACCAAAGTCGGGACGTCCAGCAGTCCTTGCTGATAGTCGGTGGCGGCGAGCATTCAGTCTCCCATGATGCCTAAACCGGCATCCTGCCATGATGAACTGGCATTGGTCGTAGAATACCCTTGCACCTGTGCGCAAAGCTTTGTCGATATCGGCGGCATTCGACGCAACACTCTTGTAAATTGAAGACAAATTGAAACGACCGGGAACCCGCGGCACAAACAAAAAGGGCGCAACCAAAGTTGCGCCCTTTTGCCGAAATCGTTGAAGCGAAACGTTAGCGCTTCGAGAACTGGAACGAACGGCGGGCCTTGGCCTTGCCGTACTTCTTGCGCTCGACGACGCGCGAGTCGCGGGTCAGGAAGCCACCCTTCTTGAGGGCGCCGCGCAGATCCGGCTCGAAGTAGGTCAGCGCCTTGGAGATGCCATGACGCACGGCGCCGGCCTGGCCCGACAGACCGCCGCCGGAGACGGTGCAGATCACGTCATACTGGGTGACGCGGTTGGCGCAGACCAGCGGCTGCTGGATCAGCATGCGCAACACCGGACGGGCGAAGAAGGCTTCGACGGTGCGGGTGTTGACGACGATCTTGCCGGAGCCCGGCTTGATCCAGACGCGGGCGACCGCGTTCTTGCGTTTGCCGGTCGCGTAGGCGCGGCCCTGCTTGTCGAGCTTCTGGACGTAAGTGGGGGCTTCCGGAGCGGCCGGCTTGAGGGCGGCGAGGCCTTCCATGGATTGTACGGTCTCAGCCACGATTAAGCACTCCTCACGTTCTTGCGATTCATCGCAGCGATATCCAGCGGCTCCGGCTTCTGCGCTTCATGCGGATGCTCGGCGCCCGGATAGACACGCAGGTTGCCGAACTGCACACGGCCAAGGGGCCCGCGCGGCAGCATGCGCTCGACGGCCTTCTCGACGATCCGCTCGGGGAACTTGCCCTCGAAGATCGAGCGCGCGGTGCGCTCCTTGATGCCGCCGATGAAACCGGTGTGGTGATAATAGACCTTGTTGTCGCGCTTGCGGCCGGTGAACACCACCTTGGCGGCATTGATGACGATGACGTTGTCGCCGTCGTCGGCGTGCGGGGTATAGGTCGCCTTGTGCTTGCCGCGCAGGCGCATCGCGACGATCGTGGCGAGACGGCCGACGACGAGCCCGGAGGCGTCGACGATCAGCCATTTCTTCTCGATGTCGGCGGCCTTTGCCGATTTAGTCGTCTTCATGAGAAATCCTTGGAGAGGGCGAAGCGGAATAAGTCCGCGTGCCGAACTGGCCGGGTTCTAGCCGAGGCGCTCGCGCCGGTCAACGCTTACCGTTAGATAATATACTTTTGTTATCAATGGCTTATAAGAAAGGTATAATAAAACCATCGGCTAATCACTTCTGTACGGGGATCGAATAGGTCGAGGTAACATGCGCCACCGGCTCGTCGTCGCCGGCCGAGTAAATATTGACCTCGCCCACCGCCAGCCTTTTGCCGACCTTCATCAACCGCGCATCGGCGATCAGGTCGGCCTGCGCGGGTTTGCGCAGGAAATTGATGTTCAGGTTCGTGGTCACCGCCAGCGGCTGCGGCCCGACGGCCGAGAACACCGCGACATACATGGCGAAATCGGCCAGTTCCATCATGGTCGGCCCGGAAATGGTGCCGCCCGGCCGCAAATGGTCCTCGTGAAACGCCTTGCGCACGCGGATATCGCCGTATTCGACGCGCTCGAGCGACAGGCCACTGCCCGGAAAGAAGGCTTGCGGAAATTCGACCTTCAGAAGCGCTTCGATGGCGTCCGCGGTCATGGCGGGTGCTGACGGTCTTGGCATGTGGTTCCCCCATTTCCGGTGTCGAAAGGCCTGTCAGTCTTTAGAGGGCTACGCCGAGACGCTCAACCCGTCAGATCGGGGTGTTTGCACCTCGTCTCCATCGGAATATGGTTTGCCTCATGAATGTTCACACACAAACCGACACCGCAGTCCTGCTGCAACAGCGCGATGGTCCGATCGCCATCCTGACGCTGAACCGCCCGGGCGCGCGCAACAGCCTGTCGGAAGCGCTGCTGATCGCGCTGTCGGAAGCATTGCGAAACATCGCCGCCGACACATCGGTACGCGCCGTGGTGCTGACCGCCAATGGCCCGGCCTTCTGCGCAGGCCATGACATGAAGGAATTGACCGCGCGGCGCGCCGACGCCGATGCCGGCCGCGCCTATTTCCGCACCATCATGACGACGTGCAGCGCGATGATGCAGCAGATCGTTCAACTGCCGCAGCCGGTAATCGCCGCCGTGCAGGGTGTGGCCACCGCCGCCGGCTGTCAGCTCGTCGCCAGTTGCGATCTCGCCGTCGCCTCTTCCGCCGCCAAGTTCGCCACGCCCGGCGTCGACATAGGCCTGTTCTGCTCGACGCCGATGGTCGCGCTATCGCGCAATGTGTCCCGCAAGCACGCGATGGAAATGCTGCTTACCGGCGACATGGTCGAGGCCGAACGCGCCGCCGCAATCGGTCTCGTCAATCGCGTGGTGCAGGCCGGCGACGAACTCAAAGCGGCCGTCGCACTCGCCAAACAGATTGCGTCGAAATCGTCCTACACATTGAAAATCGGCAAGCAGGCTTTTTATCAGCAGGCCGAAATGGGATTGGCCGCCGCCTATGCTTACGCCTCCGAAGTGATGACCGAGAACATGATGGCGCGCGACGCCGAAGAAGGCATCTGCGCCTTCATCGACAAGCGCAAGCCGACCTGGGAAGATAAGTAGCGAAATTGATAAAGAACAGGAACTTCTCGCAAAATCTTGCAATGCGAATTCAATGAATGACGAAATCGGGCATGGCCCCGGCGCGTTGCCATCACGCAATATATTCGCGCGTCAAACGCCGCAAAGGAATACCAAAACTTGACGATGCCAGGCTTTTTCAAAGGAACGGAAATGCCGACCGCCGGGTGGTGGGAGGCTTTATGGCCGGACCCGGCGAGGGTGCTCAATCAAGTCGGCATTCGATCCGGCATTACCGTGGTCGATCTATGTTCCGGCGATGGCTGGTTCACTTTACAGATTGCCAAGATTGCGAGCCATGTTGTCGCGATTGATATCGAGGTCAATCTGCTGGATGTGGGCAAGCAGCGCCTTTCCGAAAGCGGCATTGTGAATTGCGATTTTGTTGAAGGTAACGCCTACGACGTAGCGATGCATGTACCTCAACAGGTGGATTTTGTTTTTCTGGCGAATGCGTTTCATGGCGTACCGGAACGGACTCGCCTCGCCCACGGCGTTGCAGACGCCCTCAAACCCGGCGGTCATTTTGCGATTGTGAATTGGCACGCAAGACCTCGGCAGGAAACGACGATCTTGGGTGAACCGCGCGGGCCGTTGACCGAACTGAGGATCACACCCGAAACAACCGCCGCTGAAGTCGAGCCAGCAGGCTTCGATCTCGTACGGATAGTCGAGTTGCCGCCGTATCACTACGGCGCTGTTTTCAAAAAAGGCAAATGAAGAAGTGAACATTCGACGGATATGAGCGGCATTTGCCTCACGTCACATTGATCAAAACCGGTCTTCCCGCTCGGACGCTGAACGCTTATGTTCGTGGCACATCGTTTTCGGTGCAGGCGCACTTCATGAACAATTCCTCCCTCGTCTTCACCCCCGCCGCGCAAGCAGCGCAGGCCGAGCGCGGCTCGGCCAAGGCCTATGCGCAGCGTATCGAGGAAGGCTTTCCCGATTCTGTGACGCCGGAGCTGGCCGCCTTCATCGCCCAGATGGACACCGCCTTCCTCGGCACGGCGAATGCGCAGGGCGCGCCCTACATCCAGCATCGCGGCGGGCCGAAGGGCTTCATCAAGGTCATTGACGCGCGCACGCTCGGCTTTGCCGATTATCGTGGCAACCGCCAATACATCACGCTGGCAAACCTCAGCGAGAACGACCGCGCCTATTTGTTTTTGCTCGATCCGGCGCGCAAGCAGCGCATCAAAATGTGGGGCCGCGCCCGCGTCGTCGAAAACGACCCCGCTCTGGTCGAGACTTTGTTCGACAAAGGCTACAAGGCCAAGCCCGAGCGTGCGATCCTGTTCACCATCGACGCCTGGGACGTGAACTGCTCACAGCACATCGTCACGCGCTTCACCGAAGCCGAACTCGAAGGCGCGTTCGATAAAATTCAGATGAAGATCGCCGAGCTGGAAGCCGAGAATGCAGCGTTACGCGCGCAGCTCGCGCAAGGCGCGACATGAACCACGACTCCTATCCCGACAGCTACATTCGCGGCATTCTCAACACCGTGAAGTCCATCGCCATGGTCGGCTTTTCGCCGAACACCAGCCGGCCGAGCTATTTTGTGTTCAAGTATTTTCTCGAGCGCGGCACCCGCGTCATTCCGGTCAATCCTGGTCACGCCGGCAAGGAAATCCTCGGCCAAAAGGTTTACGGCAAACTCGCCGACATCCCCGAGCCAATCGACATGGTCGATATCTTCCGCGCCTCGGAATTTGTCCCCGGCGTCGTTGCGGAGGCGCTGGCGCTCAGGCCTTTGCCTCAGGTGATCTGGTTGCAGCTCGAAATTCGCAATGACGCAGCCGCCGCGATAGCCGAAGCCGCCGGTATCAAGGTCGTGATGAACCGCTGCCCGAAGATCGAATATGGCCGGCTGTCGTCGGAGATTTCATGGATGGGGATCAATTCGCGCACATTGTCGTCGAA
This sequence comes from uncultured Hyphomicrobiales bacterium, assembly GCA_903892675.1. GTDB lineage: Bacteria > Pseudomonadota > Alphaproteobacteria > Rhizobiales > Xanthobacteraceae > Pseudolabrys. The sequence goes on from CAITJJ010000273.1 coordinate 9,059, forward strand.
GCGCGGGCAAATTCTTCCCGGCGGCGTACAGCGCATGGGATTGGGCAACGCCGGCGACAAGAAAAGCGACTGATTTATGCCAAGCCTTGACGCGCGGCCCATCGGGCCCGTTTAATCCCGCCCAACATAGCCCCACAAGGATTAGCCGCCATGGCCGACGCCGAACGCACACCCGGATTCAACACGCTGGCCGTCCATGCCGGCGCCAAGCCCGACCCGACCACCGGCGCGCGCGCCACGCCGATCTACCAGACGACGTCGTTTGTGTTCGACGATGTCGAGCACGCCGCCTCGCTGTTCGGCCTGCAGGCCTTCGGCAATATCTATACGCGCATCGGCAACCCGACCTGCGCCGTGCTGGAAGAGCGCGTCGCCGCGCTTGAAGGCGGCACTGCCGGTCTGGCGGTCGCGTCGGGACATGCGGCGCAGCTCATCGTCATGCAGACGCTGCTGATGCCGGGCGACGAATTCATCGCCTCGAAGAAGCTCTATGGCGGCTCGATCAACCAGTTCAACAATGCGTTCAAGAGTTTCGGCTGGAACGTGGTCTGGGCCGATCCGGACGACATCGGCACTTTCGAGCGCGCGGTCACCGACAAGACCAAGGCGATCTTTGTCGAGTCCATCGCCAATCCCGGCGGCGTCATCACCGACATCGAGGCCGTCGCCACTGTCGCGCGCAAGGCTGGCGTGCCGCTGATCGTCGACAACACTTTGGCGACGCCTTATTTGTGCAAGCCGATCGACTTCGGCGCCGACATCGTCGTCCACTCGCTCACCAAATTCCTCGGCGGCCACGGCAATTCGATCGGCGGCATGATCGTCGATGCCGGCACCTTCAACTGGTCGCGCGACAAGAAGTATCCGATGCTGTGCGAGCCGCGCGCCGAATATTCCGGCATTGTGCTGCACGAGACCTTCGGCAATTTCTCTTTCGCCATCGCCTGCCGCGTGCTCGGCTTGCGCGATCTCGGCCCCGCGCTGTCGCCGTTCAATGCGTTTTTGATCGCCACCGGCATCGAAACCTTGCCGCTGCGCATGCAGCGCCATTCCGACAATGCGCTCGCGGTCGCGCAATGGCTCGCCGGCCATCCGCAAGTCGCCTGGGTCAGCTATCCGGGCCTGCCGGGCGACAAGTATCACGCGCTGGCGCAGAAATATGTGCCGAAAGGCTGCGGCGCGGTGATGACCGTCGGCCTGAAAGGTGGCTACGACGCCGGCGTCAAACTGGTGTCGAACGTGAAGCTGTTCTCGCATCTTGCCAATATCGGCGACACCAAGTCGCTGATCATTCACCCGGCCTCGACAACGCACAAGCAACTGACCGACGCGCAGAAGACGCAGGCCGGCGCCGGCCCCGACGTCGTGCGCCTGTCGATCGGCATCGAGGACAAGGACGACATCATCGCCGATCTGGAACTCGGGTTGAAGTAAGCCTAGCCGTGGCGAGGGCCGTCTTTGCTCTGATCATGATCGCCCTCGCCGGCACCGCGCAAGCCGCGTCGCCACTCGTCTATCTGCGCGACATCGACGCTAGCATCCGCCAGGACATGCGTTATGCCGACAGCGACAACTTCACCGGCAAGCCGCTGCCCGGCTATGTCGCGGCGGAATGCATGTTGCGCCCCGCAGTGGCGCGGGCGCTGAAAGCCGTGCAGGCCGAACTGGCCGCGCGCGATCTGTCGCTGAAAGTCTATGACTGCTACCGCCCGGCCCGCGCGGTCGCCGCGATGGCCCGCTGGTCGCGCGGCGCCGGCGGCCCCGATACGTCGCGGTTTTTTCCGGCGGCGGAACGCAACCAGTTGTTCGCGCTCGGCTACATTTCCGGATATTCGGCGCATTCGCGCGGCGTCGCCGTCGATCTGACGATTGTGCCGCGCAACGCCGTGCCTCCCACCACTGCGCCTGCGCGTTCCGGCCCCTGCACCGCGCCGCAGGCGCAGCGCGCGCCGGACGACAGTCTCGACATGGGCACCGGCTTCGATTGTTTCGACACCAAAAGCCACACGCGCGACGCAACGATCGTGCCGGCGCAGGCCGCCAACCGCGCTTTGCTGCTTGCGGTCATGCGCAGGCACGGCTTCACCAACTACAAGCGCGAATGGTGGCATTTCTCGTTCAACAGCGCCGACGACGGTGAGGCCTTCGACCTGCCGATCCGCCCGCGCTAAAGCGCGCCGCTCACGCTTTGCTCAAGGTCTTCGCCACATAGGCGGCGACGCGGTCCAGCGACGCCTTGTGCGTCCAGATCGCCGTCACGGCCTTGTCCGTCGCGGCGCCGGACAGCGCCACGCGCTCGCTCACGCTTTGGCGGATTTGCGATTTGGTTTGCGCAAAGGCCAAAGGCGACAGCGACGCATAAAAATTCGCAGCCTCCAGCGCGCGCGTCATCAAGTCGGCCGGCGCGACGACCTCGTCGATCCAGCCTTTGGTGAGCGCCGCGTCGGTCGGATAGGTCGCGCCGGTCAAGGTGAATTCGGCGAGATGACGCGGCGGCACGGCAAAGCGCACCACCTCGAACGCCAAAGCCGGAAACGGCACGCCGACCAGCATTTCGGTGACGCCGATGCGGCCCGCCTCGCGCGCCATGATGCGGCGGTCGCCGCAAGCGGCCAGCACCGCGCCGCCGGCCATGGTGTGACCGTTGATCGCCATCACCACCGGCTTCGGATAGAAAAACACCGCGTCATACAATTTGTGCAGGCTCGGCAGAAACGCGCGCACGTAATCGGCGCCGCCGGCGCTCAGCCGTTTGAGATCGACGCCGGCGGAAAATATCCTGCCTTGCGCGGTCAGCACGACGGCCTTCGCCTCGGCGTTGCGCAAGTCGACAAAGCGCGCCGCCAGCGCTTCGCAGAATTCGCTGTCGAGCGCATTGGCCTTGCCGTGCCGCATCGTCAGGATGGCGATATCGCCGTCGGTCCGCAGTTCGATCATGCGCCCTGCTCCACCTGTTGCTTCACCCTTTGCGCCACGCCGGTACGCGCCGGCCGCGACAAGACCTCGGCATAGACGACGGCAATCGTCAAGACCACGATTGCCAGCAACTGATGCGCCATCGCCAAAGCCAAAGGCGCGGCGTAAAGCAGCGTGACAATGCCGAGCGCCGCCTGCGCGGTGACGCTCGCCGCGAGCCACAAGGCGCCGCGCGCAGCAAAGCCCCGCCGCGCGTCATAGGCATGCCATAGCGCCAGCAGAAAAATCATGTAAGCCAGCATGCGATGATCGAACTGCACCGTCAAAGTATTCTCGAACAGATTGCGCCACGCCGGCTGCACGAACCACAAACGCGCCGCGTCCGGCACGAAAGCGCCGTCGATCAACGGCCAGGTATTATAGGTCAAGCCCGCATCCAGCCCGGCGACCAGAGCGCCGAAATAGATCTGCAGCAACACAAGCAGCGCGATCACCAGCGCCGTGACACGGTGCCGCGCCGGCGCGACGACACGCGGCGCTGTTTGCACCTCCTCCCGCTGCAACCCTTGCGCCGTCCACAGCACCGCGGCGTAAATCGCGCAGGCCAGTGTCAGGTGAAAGCCGAGCCGGTATTGCGACACTTTGACGAGATCGCTGCCGACGCCCGAGGCCACCATCCACCAGCCGACCGCGCCGAGCGAAGCGCCCCCGGCAAAGATCGTCCACAGCCGCAGCCGTAATGCTTTCGGCACATCGCCGCGCCAGAGAAAAAACAAAAACGGCACGAGAAACACTAAACCGGTCGAGCGCGCCAGCACACGATGCGACCATTCCCAGAAATAGATCACCTTGAATTCGGCAAGGCTCATGTCCTGGTTGCGCTCGCGGTATTGCGCGATGGCCTGATACTTGGCGAATTCGTCCTGCCATTGCGTAGCGCTCAGCGGCGGCAGCACGCCGGTCACCGGCTTCCATTCGGTGATCGACAGTCCCGATTCAGTCAGCCGTGTCGCGCCGCCGACGGCGAGCGTCAGAAAGATCATGGCGGCGACGGCGTAAAGCCATAGCCGCACCGCGCGCAGGCGATGCGCACGGACATCAACGTCGGGAGTTTTGTCTGGCATGATCGTCAAGCGCGCCTTTAAAGGCCTTGCAGGAGGGTGCGCGGACCATATAGTCAGGGGCGTCGTCAAGGCAACCAGCCTTTCCCGCCGCAACAAGATGAGCCGCCATGCCGCCCCGTCTGCGCCGATTCATCGGAACCATCGCGCTGCTCACGCTTGTCATCGTCTGGGCGCTGCTCGCCATGGCGCTGGCGCAGTCGGCGCTGACCGACATCAACGGCTTTATCGCGACGATCTATTATGTCGTCGCCGGGCTCGGCTGGGTGCTGCCGGCGATGCCGATCATTTCGTGGATGGCGGGCGCCGATAAGAAAATCGCGCGCTGACTTAGCGCCGTCATGGCCGGGCTCGGTCGAGTTGCCTGCCCACCCTGCGGCTTATGCTCTTGCCAATGTCCGCCGCAGCGACTCCGTCCATTGCGGGATCCAATCCATGAACAGCGCACGCCAGGCCGCGTCTTCACCCGGCGCCGGATCGAGCACGACCGGCCATTCGATGAAAGTACGCTCGCCGTCGACGATGCGCGCGAGGCGGATTGTTCCTTCGTAGGCGACCGGCGCGGGCGAACGCGCTGCCAATCCCGGCGGAAATGCCAGCCGGTCGATCCCTTGATAGGTCAGCAAGCGCGCATCGTCGGAATGGCGCAGCAGACGCTGCCTGATCCAGTTGCCGCTGTAATTGAAACGGCGCACCGCGCCGACTTCATCGCCGCGCTTGTCGTCCTCGATGAGGCTTTCGGTCACACCGTCGATGTAAACTGGATAATTGTTGAAGTCGCGCACCATGCCCCAAACGCGATCCACCGGCTGGTCGAGAATGCTGCTGTAATAGGCTGTGATCATCGGGTCCTCCGAAGTGTTGCGCATTCTCTGGACCCGGCGCCTTCCGGGCGACACCCGATTTCCAATCGCGCGCGCATGTGGAAAATCCTTGTCCTGCCATCTTGACTATTATCCTATCTAATATACCTATATCCCTGCCCGCCCCGCATGAGGGGACGCGAACCGGTTGCGCCGGCTCGTGGGGAGCGGGCCGGCGTCCGCGGGCATTTCCTCAGCAGGGAAATGCGCTCGGGCGGTGCCGGGGCTCCACCCGGGGGCACTAGCCCGTAGGGCAGATTAGCGAAGCGTAATCCGCCATTGTCCACGGCGCGGCGGGTTACGGCGCTGCGCGCCTAACCCGCCCTACGAAAACCAATCCGAGCCAACACGATCCGCCAGAATATTTATTCCTACTATCCCTCGACATCTATCCTATGATCTAATACCTATATCCTTGCCCGCCCCACATGAGGGGACGCGAACCGGTTGCGCCGGCTCGTGAGGAGCGGGCCGGCGTCCGCGGGCGCAGCCGCAGCAGGGCTGCGCGCTCGGGCGGTGCCGGGGCTCCACCCGGGGGCACTAGGACCCCCCGCCGGGAGCCGGCTGACGGTGCGAAGCCTTTGGCTTTGCCCGATGCTCGGACTGATCCCTCCTGAAAAGGGGTTGGATCACTGGGTTCTTCGGGAAGGCCAATAGCCGCCGGAAGCGTGGCCCGGCTGCCGCGAAAGCGCCGGACGGCGCGCCGAGAGGCGCCACGCATCCGCGAATGGATGCGTGAAGCAAAAGGACTGCCGCGCCTTTCGGTGCGCCGTCCCCCTCTTCTTTCTCGAAGAGGGAAACTCCTCAAACCTCGGGGCCTTGCGGCCCGCGAGAACGCGGGTGTGCGCCCGCTCTCTCGAAAACAAAGGATCAGCCATGAACAAAGCCGAATACCAGCAATTGCGCGACCGCATCGCCCGTATCGGTTACAAGGCCATCGACACTTGCGAAATGATTGTCGACACCGTCAGTGCCGGTTTGGACAAATCCGCGCATACGCGCCGCGCGCCGGCTCATGTAGCGCGCCGCCAGATCGCCAACATGCTGCGCGTCTCGCAGTTCTGCGCCTATCGCGCCTGCCGCCGTTCGCATTGCTGCCGCGGCGAGCCGGCGCATTGCCTTCAGTCGGTCCTGCCGCTGCTGCCGGCGCAACGCTTTAGTGGCCTGCGCCGCGGCAAGCGCCGCACCGCGAAAATGTGATAGCGTCAAGCCATGATCGACCGCCGCGCCCTCCTCATCTTCGTCGCAATGCTCGCGGTGCGCCCGGCTTTTGCCGCCGAGGAGCCCGACGCTATCGTCGCCGCGATCTACAAGCGCATCGTCGGAAGCTACAATGCCGAGCGCCGGACCAGCGAAAACGGCGTCTTCACCTGGGGCAAGAAGAAAGATCGGCACCATTATTATTCGGCGAGTTTGGCGAAAGCTTGGGACCACGCCGAAGCGATCACGGCCGTCGGCGACCAAAGGCCCCCCGCCGCCGATCCCATGACCAATTCGCAGGATTCCCTTGTCCGTGCTTTCGACGTCGTCATTGAGCGGCGCGATAAAAAATCGGCAACAGTCATCGCGCACATTTCCCAGGACCCAGGCCCGGTCAAGCCTTCCGATTGGGGCACGATCGCTTACGATATGGTGTTCGAGCGCGGCCGCTGGCGCATCGACGACATCCGCCCCGGTGCCGGCAAAGACGCATGGTCGTTGCGCCGCGAAATCGTCAATCACAAAGGCTAGGCGCAAAGCATGACCGACATCGCCGATCTCTCGCACCCGCAAGCCGTCGCTATGGAAGTGCTCGCCGCCTATGCGGCGCGCAAGTCGCTGACGCCGTTCTCGTCCCGCCCCGGCGGCTTGACGCTGGATCAATCCACGCGCGTGCTGCCGATGCTGCGTGCCGCTTTTGAGGCGCGCGGCGAGAAAATCCTCGGCCGCAAGATCGGTTTCACCAACCGCTCGATCTGGGCGCAATACGGCGTCGATGCGCCGATCTGGGGCTATGTCACCAGCGCGACGACGCACGGCCTCGCTTCTTTGTCCACATTGCCCGTGCGCGACTTCTGCGAGCCGCGCATCGAGCCGGAAATCATGTTTGGCCTGAAGGCGGCGCCGTCGCCTGATATGGATGAGGACGCGCTCATTGCCTGCATCGACTGGCTGGCGCTCGGCTATGAAGTCGTGCAGTCGCCGTTCCCGGACTGGAAATTCAAGCCAGCCGACACCATCGCCGCCAATGCGCTGCACGGCGCGCTTCTGATCGGCGAACGTCACGCTTTCGCGCCGCGCGCCGGCGCCTGGCGGCGCGAGCTGGCCGGTTTCACCGCGCAGCTTTATTGCAATGACCGGCTCATCGACAGCGGTGGCGGCGCCGCCGTGCTCGACAGCCCGCTTCTCGCGCTGCGTCACCTCGTCGGCATGCTGGAACACGACCCGCACAATCCGCCTTTGGCGGCCGGCGAGATCGTCTCGACCGGCACGCTGACCAAAGCCTTTCCCGTGCATGCCGGCGAGACATGGCATACCGCCGTCGCCGGCATTCCACTCGGGCGCGTGGACTTGCGATTCGCGTAATGGGCCGCATCGCCGCGCAAACGAATCAGGACCAATGCGCTACGCACAATGGCGAGCTGGCGAAATCGCCACTCTTTGTCCTTCTCGCCTGCCATCGAGCGCCAATTTTTGTCGCATGGCGGCTTGAAGTTGGTATTTGAGTGCCTCTACGGCAAATTTTAATGTTTGACGGCGAATTTTGTTTGCGTGAGCCCTGCATATTTGCAACCGTCAACTGGAGTCAGACAGGAGACCCTGAATAGATGCTGCTTTTGTTTCCGGGCGACAACGCCGCGCGCGATACTTTGCGGTTCGCCGAGGAAATTGCCGGTTATGGTCTTTGGCAAGTCGACTTTGTCTCCGGCAAGATGAATTGCTCGCCCAACACCTATCGCCTGCTCGGCCTGGCGCCCGTGACCTCGGCGATGGGCGATGCCGGCGAGCCTTTGAGTTTCGCCACCTTTGAAAAGGTCGCGCATCCGGACGACATTTCGGTGGTCGCTGAAATCCAGCACATCCTCGGCGAGGGCCTGCCGATCGACCGCCAATTCCGCGTCGTTCATCCCAATGGCCGCGTGCGCGCCATGGCGATCCATGGCGAAGCTTTGGTCGGCCGCGACGGCAAGGCCGACCGCATTGTCGGCGTCCTGATGGACATCACCCGGCACGTTGAATCGGTGGTGACGTCGCAGATCAATTCGGAGCGCGTGCGCGAATTGATGGCCGCGATCAGCGGCTCGATCTGGGTCGCCCGCACCGACGGCTATTACACCGATTTTCTGTTGCGTGACCCGAAAGGTCATGTCCCGGCGGCGTTCCAGGGCAACAACTGGCACAATGCCGTCCATCCCGACGATCTCAACAAGGTGCTGCGCAACTGGGAAAATGCCGCCGCCACCAAGAGTATCTTTAGCAGCGAGCATCGCATCCGCGGCTCCAATGGCGAGTATCATTGGCGGCGCGCTTATGCCACGCCGATTCTGGCGGATGACGGCTCGGTGCGCGAATGGGTCGGTCTGTCGCTGGCGATCCACGAACAATCCATAACGGCCAGTAGCGGCGACCGGCATCTGACCGCCGCGCAAATTCGCGCCGCGCGCGGCATCTTGAACTGGTCGGTGCGCGACCTCTCCAGCCGCACCGGCCTGTCGGTTGGCGTCGTGCGAAGGCTTGAGGAGACCGAAGATGCCGGCAAGAACGCCGCCGACGCACTGAACTTGATAAAAGACTCACTTTCCGCCGGTGGCGTGGACTTTTTTGTCCTGCCCAGCGGCGAAGCCGGCGTTTATCCGACAAAAAGAGAGAACCGGCTCAAGATCGTCGCCAAGAACGGCGGCCGATAATTAAATTCGGCGTAGCGGCGGGCGCCTGCGAAGAAAATGGTACCGACCGGCGCGGTACATGGATGATGGACGCTCCGTTTTGCGGCGCTCCACCATTTGACCGGCAAAAATTGTCGGCCCGGTCGCATTTTTGATTCAGCTCAACCGCAGAGCGACATTTTCCGCAGCCTGCGTGCAATTCCGCGATCTTTCGCGCAATCCGCTTTCGCTTCATGGTGGCGGCAATTCGAAACGCCAACCCGCAAGGAACCACCATGAATTCCGCGATCATCAAGCGCTCGGTCGTCGTCGCCGGCAAGAAGACCAGCGTCAGCCTCGAAGACACGTTCTGGCTTGCGTTGAAGGAAATCGCCGCGCAGTCGCGCACGCCGCTCGGCCAGTTGCTCGATAAGATTGCCGGCGGGCGCGACAACGCCAATCTGTCATCCGCCGTCCGCCAATATGTGATGCAGCACTTCTACAGCAAATCGGCCCAGCCGGCCGCCCTCTCCAATATTCGTCCCGACTTCTTCCTGCAAAGCGTCGCCGGGGCGTAAGGGCAAGACCGGGCGCGAAATCCCCCCTCGCGCCCGGCTTGTTCTTCGACGCGGTCTGCATATATTTCCGCGCATGACCGATAATGATGTCCGCGATAACTCCGCCCGCCACCGCTTCGAGCTTGATGCCGAAGGTCACGTCGCCTTTTCGCAATACAAGCGGACCGGCGGCGTGATCGATATCATGCATACCGAGGTCCCGCCGGCGCTCAACGGCAAGGGTATCGGCTCCCGCCTGGTCCGCGGTCTGCTCGGTCTGGCCCGCGCCGAGGGCGCCAAGGTCCGCCCGCTCTGCCCCTTCGTGCGGTCCTATATCGACAAGAACCCGGAATACGCCGACCTCTTGGCGTGACACCTAACGCAATTTTTACCCTTCGGTAAGACATTGAACCCGGGCGCCCCACCCCCGGGAGTTTGTCTTGGATTTAGCCGCCGGATTTTCATTCTTTGTCGGCCAGATCGGCAAATTGCTGTTCTCGCTCGGCTCGCATTTCTCGCTCACGTCGCTCGGCGCGGCGTTGTTGTTCGCATCGGGCTATTTCGCCTGGCAGCGGCTCAAGCGCGGCCGCCGATTGCGCTGGCGCACGATCTGGCGGGCGCTGTTTCCCAGGCGCATCGTCGAGGCCAAATCGAACCAGGCCGATATCGGCTATCTGTTTTTCAACGTGTTCGTATTCGGCGTCGTTTTCGGTTGGGCGGTGTTGTCCTATCAGTCGATCACCAATGGCGTGATCGCCGGATTGACTGCGATGCTCGGTCCGGTTTCTCCGACCACGCTACCCGCTTATGCGTCGCGCAGCGTGATCACCGCGATGCTGTTTCTCTCCTACGAGCTCGGCTACTGGTTCAACCATTGGCTCAGCCACAAGGTGCCGGTTTTGTGGGAATTTCACAAAGTCCATCACAGCGCCCAGGTGCTCACGCCGCTGACGAATTTCCGGGTGCATCCGGTCTATACCTGGATCTTCGCCAACATTCTGGCCTTCACGGCCGCGCTGGCCAATGGCCTCGGCAATTACATGTTCGGCGAGACGGCGTATCAATATGCGCTGTCCGACACCAATATCATTCTGGTGCTGTTCATCCACACTTATGTCCATCTCCAGCACTCACATATGTGGATTGCCTTCCGCGGCGTACTGGGACGCATCTTCGTGTCGCCGGCGCATCATCAGGTCCATCACTCCGACAATCCGAAGCATTTCGACAAGAACTTCGGCAGCTGTCTGGCGCTGTGGGACTGGATGTTCGGCACGCTCTATGTGCCGCAAAAAGAGCGTGAGCCGATTACTTTCGGCTTCGCCGATCGCAACGACGCGCACACCGTCAAAGGCGAATTGCTCAATCCGCTGATCGACGCGGCGGCGCATCTCAAGCCCTTGTGGCGCCGCCGGCCGCACGCGCTGGCGCCACTTCCGGCCGTTAAAGCCGAGTAAGACTAGAGCGCATTATGCCCGAGCGCCTCAACCTCGCGCAGCCACTGCTTGCGTGTGTCGTCGCTCACCGCTTCGATCATGCCATAGACGCTCGAGCGCACCGGCGCGATGCCGATAAATTGCAGAATATTGCGTTTCAGTAATTTGAGCGCATGCGCGCCCAAATACCAGCGATAGAACCAGCCCGGCATGCCCATGGTCATGACGATCCGCGCCGATTTGCCCTTGAAGATTTTCCACTCAGCTTTGGCCTGGTCGATGTTCGTTTTGCGTCCCGCTGCTTGGATCGCCAGCAGATCGGGCTGCAACATGCGCTCGAGGAACCCCTTCAGGATCGCCGGCATGTCGCCGCACCACAATGGAAAGATGATGACAACGTGATCGCAAGCGCCAAAGGCCGCGCGCGCCGCCGCCAGATCGGGCTCCAGCGGTTGCTCGCGCCGGTAGCCTTCGCGCAAGATCGCGTCGAAATTCATCCGGCCGAGCAGGAAGACTTCCGCCTGATGCCCACCGCTTTCGGCGCCGCGCCGATAGGCCTCGCCAAGCGCCTCGCTATAGCTGTCGCGCATCGGATTGCCGACAATGATCGCTATTTTGGCCATGTCTGATCTCGCCTTGCGGGTGTTGATACTTAACCGCAATCCCGCGGTTCCGCTTTGACTTGACGCAAAATGCCCGGCAATGCTGGCGACGATGAAAAAGCGCACCGTCACCGTCAATGACAAGATGCAAAAGGGTTACCGCTACGAACTGAGCGCGGCGGCCGGACGGTCCTTCGACCCTGAATTCAAGCCGCAATTGACGCCGGCGGAAATGCTCCAGCTCGGCATCTTCGGCGGCAAATACATGACCGACTGCGCGCGCGAATTCCCGGCAAGCTGGTTTGCCCGGGCAAAGCTCGCCTCCGACAAGCGTGACAAGTCGCTCAACTTCTTCAACGTCGATGCCAGCCAGCCTTTGTCGGAATGGCGGCGCAAGGGATGGATACATCCCGACGACCCACGCGGCTGGTTTCAATGGTATTGCCGCTACTACATGGGCCGCCGGATGGCAGACGAAGACCAGCGCCAGATCGGTCGCTGGAAGGCGATCCGCCGCCACATCCGCCAGATTGAAATTAATTGCGAAACCGGCAATCTATTGTGCCGGCCGCGCCAGCGCCAGGCGCTGCTGCATTGGGCCTATGACAGCCGCAAGTTCTAACGCGCAATGGCACTGAGCAGATCCGCCAGCACCTGCGGGCAGGTCAAATGCGGATTGTGGCTGGAATCAATTTCGTGCGTGCCCCAGCCTTCGCTTTTTGCGCGCTCGTAGAACACCCGGAAACGGTCGTCCGGCGAATTCCTCAGGCAGTAAATGTACTGCCGCGGCAGGGTCAGCGGCCCGTTCCGGAATGTCAGCTGTTGCTCGAAGGTCTTGACCGGCTGCGCCACGCGCAACGGCTCGCACCAGGCGCGATCGTCCGGCGAGGTGTCGGGCGGCATCGGACCGGGCGGAATGCGCCAGCCATCGGCGCTGCTGCTGGCGCCCGACTGACGTTGGGCGCGGACGGATTCCGGCAAAACATCGAAGGCGCTCTCGCCGTCGCGCGGCACAAAGGCGTCGATATAAATCAGTTGCGCAATGCGCCCGCGGGCGCGATCGGCAACGCCGGTCGCCACCATGCCGCTGTAGGAATGGCCGATCAGGTTGACGCCTTCAAGGCCCTCATAGGTCAGCACGCCGACAATATCGGCGATGTGAGTCTCCAGATCGATGTCCGGCCGCGCCAGATGGCTTCGTTCGCCGAGCCCGGTCAGTGTCGGCGTGATGAACCGATGGCCGCGCGCGCGCATCAAAGGATGCATCTTCGCCCACGCCCAGCCGGCGCTCCAGGCGCCATGACAAACGACAAAAGTGGCCATCGTACCCTCTATTCCGCTGCCACAGTCCTGCCGCGCGGCGCCCGGCCGTTCCAACGGCTACGAATGAAATCGAGAAGGACAACCGCCAATCCGGCCGCCAGCACCTGCCAGCCCGGCCTGATGCCGGCATCGAAATCGAAAACGGAATCGAGCACGCGCAGCGGCGACACGCCAAAGGTGATGCCGATGCCGATCGCTTCGCCGGCGAATGTCAATAGCGACACCAACACAGAAAGTCCGAGCAGGTGCAGCGTCGATAGTTCGTTCGCATCGCGCCACCAGGCCAGGAGCCGATAGGCCATCAGCCAGGTCAACAACCCGGCAGCGAAGATCGGCACGGAGACATCGGCCTTGGTCTGCTGGAAATAGTGGATAAGTGCGAGCAGCGCGATGGCGTAAATCGTTTGATGCAATCTGCGCCAACGCTTGCCGCCGAGACGGCGCACCATGCCATCGGTCGAGGTCGCGGCCAGCACGGCAAGACCAAGCCAGGCGACGCCGCCGATGATGAGGTAAAGCCGATGCGTGAGTTCGGAAACAACCTTCGCAAAATCGTATTTCTGGTCGGCGACATACAGCGCGAGATGCGCGGCAATATAGCAAAATGAACCGACGCCGATCATGCGGCGCACGTCGATCAAATTGCCGTAGCGGACAATGCGCCGGAATGGCGTGATGGCCAGCGACAATCCGAGAAATATCAGCGCCCAGAATCCGGCCCGGTGAATGAGATCGTTGATGGGCCGCGCACCATGCGCGATGACGTCATATTCAACTAGCGCCTTGGCCAGAGGAAACAGCAGTAGCGCCAGTGCCAAGACACGCAGCGCCGACAGACGGCCGCGCCGGTCGCGCCAGAGTTGCCAGGCAGACATCGCTTGATCCATTTCAATCTGCCTTTATCGACGGGATTTTGGCGTCCGACGATATCCGCCTAGCATGATCGCGCGGTGACCCCTACAGATTGAACGGCAGGCATGTCGCTTATGCGCATCGGCGCCGGCTGACATCAACCATTTGATTTAATAACGTTTTCTGCACGTTTCGGTGCCAGCAATCCGATGCCGCACCGCACAATTTTCCCTCGCCGAATATATTACGAGTGATACGATTATCGGATCATTCGATTCGTCGCGGCTACAGCAACGCCGGATGAACTCGACGGCCGACCGATCCGTTCGGTCTGTGCGAGGGAGAAGGAGGAGCCGAGCAAATACCCAGAAACGCCATGCCGGGCCAACGCAAGGAGGCCATCGATGCTGCGCAAATTGGTATTCTCTCTGCTGATGCTGGTTGTTCCTCTGCCCTGCACCACAAGCTTTGCCCATGATGTGTGGATAAGCCGGGGCACGTTTAAAAGCCCCGCCGGCGAATGGTGCTGCGGCGCCGAGGATTGCGGTGTGGTCTCGTCAAAAGATGTGAAAGCCGGAACCGGCGGCTACTCGTTGCGTGGACCGGTCACTTATGGCGTCGGCGTCACCGGCAACGAAGCCGATGGGCCAACGCGGCAAGAGAACCTCAACGAGATCGTCCCTTATAGTATGTCGTTGCCCTCACCGGATGGGGCCTATTGGCGTTGCAAGCGCCCCGACGGTTCGCCGCGTTGCTTTTTCGCACCGCCGTCGGGTAGTTAACGCTTCAATCGCGGTCGACCGGTGATTTTGTAACAAGGAGTGCTAACGCATTTATGCCAGCGGTGCCGGCAAGTATTGCCGTTGCGCCGATAGCATCGCCTTCACCGAAGTAGATAAGCGACGCCATGAACATGGCACTGGCGGCAAGCGACAAAACGAAAAGCGCCAACCAATCAATTCGGTCGATGACGTCAACTTTTTCGGTAACATGCCGACGACGCTTGTCGGCTATGCGGGTCTGCATCTCAATGCGCTCGTCGAGACTACTTCGCCGATGGCCATCCAAAGCTTTCGCGCGCGGCTTTTCAGGTAAATGAGTAGGCAAGGCAAGCTCCAGAACTGTTGCTTATGTAAATGCACACCAAGCAATTTCCATGCCCCACCATTGACGCAACGCGATTTGCGCGCATCGGTTCCCAAAAGGGATAGTCTCAAAATGTTTGGCTATTAAACGCGCGGTAGCGGACGACCGCCCTGCTCTTTCGACGGCACCTTCACCCAGGCTTCACCGTCGAGAACGACCTCATCGCCGACCGAACAGGTACAGGCTAAACGCGCGCGGAATTTCTCCGGTATCAACTCGGCAACCGACACGATGACGTCGACGGTATCGTCGATCTTCACCGGCGCGCGGAAATTCAGTGTCTGCGAAATATAAATCGCACCTGGACCGGGTAGTCTGGTGCCGAGTACCGCCGAAATCAAACTCGCGGTATAAAGGCCGTGCGCGATGCGCGTGCCGAACGGCGTACGCGCCGCGAAATGCTCGGAAAGATGAATCGGATTGCGATCGCCGGTCACTTCGGCAAAGCCGACCACATCGGACGAGGAGACAGTCTTGGCCAGCCGCTCTGTCATGCCGACCGACAGGTCTTCGAAATACAGCGTGCGCAGCGTCAAAATTGTCATAGGTTCAACTCGGCTTTCGGACGGCACAGCAGCCACAGCACGCCGATCAACACCAGATTGATCAATGCCAGCACGGTCAATACGCCGATGGTCGCATGCGGTCCATGGCTCTCGATCAGCCATGCACCGGCCGATGGCGCCAAAGCCTGCACAATCAGGCTCGGAAAGGCGATCCGGCCCATCAATCGGGGAAAGCGCAACGGTCCAAACAGCGCCAGCGGCAAGGTGCCACGGCCGATCCAGAAGATGCCGTAGCCGCCGCAATAGACCAGAATAACCAGCACCAGCACCGGAAATTGCGCGAACAGCATCAGGAGGCCGACAGCCATCGCCGCGCAGGATGCGATCATGGTCCAGATCGGATGATAACGATTACCGAACAAGCTCTCGATCAGTCGCGCGCCGACCTGCGCGGGGCCGAATAAAGTGCCGAGCGCGATCGCGGTCGGATAATCGACGCCAGTCGATTGCAGAAACACCATGAAATTGACAAGCACAACCGCGCCCACACCTGCAGTCAAAGAAAGGACGATCGCGACCAGAGCAAAAATCACGCTTTCCCGTTCCAGCGGCGTCATATCCGGCGACCGTGCATCATCCGCTGGCGCAGGCGTCGATTCCGTCCGCACCGGAACGCGCCGGACCACAGCCATTTGCAGCGGCAGCACCAGGCAGAGATGCAGCGCGGCGAACACCAGACAGGCAACGCGCCAGCCAACATGGTCGATCAGGAAAGCGCTCAGCGGCCAGCAGACCGTGCTGGCAAAGCCGCCAAACAAAGTGAGGTTTGTAATCGGCCCGCGCGCCGCGTTGCCATAGATGCGGCCGAGCGTGGCGAACACCGCGTCATAGAGACCGGTGCCCATGCCGATGCCAATCGCCACCCAGGCCAGCAAATAGACCGAAAGGTTCGGCGCCACCGCCACGCCGGTAAGGCCCAGCGCATAGAACAGCGAACTTGCCAGCAGCACCGGCCGGCCGCCCCGCTGCTCGATGATTGCCCCGACTTGTGGCGAGATCAAACCGCCAACCAGCAGACCGATCGATGTGCCGCCGACGACCAGACCGAGCGGCCAGCCGGTATCGGCAACGATGGCCGCGGCAAAAACCGCTGGAAAATAAAACGACGTTCCCCACGCCAGGATTTGTCCAACGCCGAGCGCGGCGACGACAAGTCGGCGGTCGATCGGCGGTGGTATATACGCTGACGTTGACGGATGCTCCGGATCCATGCGGAGGCGAGAACGAATGCGCCGGATTAAGTAACCGGCTCCATGCCTTTCGACTTGAGCAACTTGGCAGCGTCGGGACCGGAGAACACCTTGATCAAGGCCTGTGCCGCGTCCTGGTTCTTGGTCGCGGTGCTCAAACCGGCCGAATAGGTCGTGATGTTCTGGATCTCCTTCGGTAACGGCCCGACCAGAACCGCGCCCTTCACCGGCACGATTTCGCTGATCTGGTGCAGGCCGATTTCCGCCTCGCCGCTGACCACGAGATCGGCGACATAGCCGCCCATCTTGAGTTTGGCCTTTGCGCGCACGGCTTCACCGATGCCCAGGCGATCCATCAACTTCTCGATATAGATGCCGGTCGTGCCGCCGCTTTTCGGATCGATATAAGCAACCGACTTTGCCGCCAGCATGGCCTGATTGAAGGCCTCGACGGTGCCGATGTCCGGCTTCGGCGCCCCTTCTTTCACAACCACACCAACGCCGACGGTCGCAAGATCATGGCGGCTGCCGCGCACGATGCGGCCTTTGTCGATCAGCGCGTCGACGACAACCGGCGATATCACCGCGACGTCGAAGGCTTCGCCGCCATCGATGCGCTTTTGCAATTCGCCGGCCGTACCGTTGTCGACCGAGACCTTGTGACCGGTCTGCTGTTCGAAAGCCGGCACCAGCGCCAGTACGACCTGCTTGTAGGCGCCGGCGGTCAAGACCCTGATCTCGGCGGCACTAGCGGCGCGCGGCGTCAATACGGCGGCGGCAGCCGCAGCTAGAACGGTGACAATGGACATATGCAATTTCATGGGACGATTTCCTGTGCTGATCGCCGCCAACATACACGAAAAGCCCGAAAACGAGCGCGGAAGACCGCAATTTGTGCGCTGCCGCACAAGAGCCCACGCTAGAAACGCAGAACGACTGCGATATTCTACTTTTCGTTAATAATCAGAAGCTTAAGCCATGCGATTTTCGTTTAGCTGCAGCGCAGCATTTTTCCTTTTCAAGCGCCCGAATATGACTATTTTGACGGTAACGCGATTCACCGGCGCCGACGTCAAACGGCCCGTACCGGTTCTGGAAAAAAGAGGCCTCCCATGTTTGCCACCCTCATCCGCTTCATCCACCAGTGGAAGCAATACAATCGCAGCCTGAACGAACTGTCCCGCTTGGGCGACCGTGAGTTGGCCGATATCGGGATCGGCCGTTCCGATATTCAGGCTGTTGCCTGGAAGTCGGCCCACGAGGCCTAAGGCGCAATTATCGCCAGAGCGAACGGTTTCAAACGCCCGCGCACTGCGGGCGTTTTGATTTCGGTAGGTCCGACTAATCGAGCGTCATCCACTGTGCCAGCGGCATTATCTCGGGCGCCTGACCGTAGGCCCGTGTCCAGGAATCGACGGCCCATTTGGCTCCGGTTGCTTTCTCGACCAGCACCGCGGTGGCATGCGGTCCGCGGCCATCGAGCAGGAAGCCACGTGCTTCGGGTTCGGCAACGGTGTGGTGACGCAACAACTTAAGCTGCGCCAGCACCAGCAGCAGGCTCGTGGTGTTGCGGCTTGAATCGATACAATCCATCTGCCGCTTATCAAACATATATTCCCGATTGGCGCGGGCGACATGGCCCACGGTGCCGGCAACCGGCCCTATGCGGCGGTCGAACCAGGCCCCGGCGGCGGCAATGGCGCGGCGCTCCGCGGCGGCCGATGCCGCGCCGGCAGCAAGGAACCTCGCGAGCGTGGCCCGGTCCGCGCCAGTCAGCGCCAGCTCGTCGCGAAATTTGCAGCCAAAGCCGTGGCAAATGCTGATCGCGTCAATCGAAGGCGGCGATACCGATAAGTCGCCGTAAGTGGCGGCAACAACCGAGTCCGTATCGGCGTATGCCGCAGGCATCCGGTTTGCCGTTACAAAAACAACCGCGACGACTGCAAAAACAAAGGCCCGACGCATACAAAACACCACCATTGCCGCCCGATGCCTGACAGCCTAATGATCTGCCCATGACGAGATCAAGTAACGAACCCGTGCATATCATCGGTGGCGGCCTGGCCGGTTCCGAAGCGGCCTGGCAGCTGGCCCAGGCCGGCATTGCCGTCACGTTGCATGAAATGCGGCCGCTACGGGAAACCGCGGCGCACAAGACCGACGGCTACGCGGAACTCGTCTGTTCCAACTCGTTTCGTTCCGACGACAAGGACCACAACGCTGTCGGCCTGATGCATGAGGAGATGCGAAGGCTTGGTTCGCTGGTCATGCGATCGGCCGACGCCAATCAAGTCCCTGCCGGCGGCGCGCTCGCGGTCGACCGCGATGGCTTTTCCGACGCCGTGACTGCCGCTTTGAAATCGCAGCCCCTGATCACCCTGGAGCGCGGCGAAATCGCGGTGCCGCCCGACGACTGGAACAATGTCATCATCGCCACCGGCCCTCTCACCTCGCCCGATCTGGCGGCGTCAATCGCACAGCGTACCGGCGAACAGGCACTGGCTTTTTTCGACGCCATCGCGCCGATCGTGCACCGTGACAGTATCGACATGGAACAAGCCTGGTTTCAATCGCGCTACGACAAGGTCGGTCCCGGCGGCACCGGCGCCGATTACATCAATTGCCCGATGTCGCGCGAGCAATACGACGCCTTCGTCGACAGCCTGATCGCCGGCGAGAAGACCGACTTCAAGGACTGGGAAGCCAAGACGCCCTATTTCGACGGCTGCCTGCCGATCGAAGTCATGGCCGAGCGCGGCCGCGAAACATTGCGGCACGGCCCGATGAAACCATTCGGCCTGACCAATCCGCGCGCGCCGGACGTGAAGCCCTATGCGGTCGTGCAACTGCGTCAGGACAACAAGCTCGGCACTCTGTTCAACATGGTCGGTTTCCAGACCAAGTTGAAATATGGCGCGCAGGCCGACATCTTTCGCGCCATACCCGGTCTGCAGAATGCCGAATTCGCGCGCCTCGGCGGCCTGCACCGCAATACGTTTTTGAATTCGCCGAAGCTGCTCGATTCCGTATTGCGGCTGAAGGCCAACCCGAAATGGCGCTTTGCCGGCCAGATCACCGGCTGTGAGGGCTATGTCGAGAGCGCCGCCATTGGCCTTCTCGCGGCGCGGTTTACCGCCGCCGAGCGCCGGGGCGAGACCCTCTCGCCGCCACCGCCGACAACCGCGCATGGCGCGTTGCTGGCGCATATCACCGGTGGCCATATCGACGCCATCGATCCCGGCCCGTCGTCTTTCCAGCCGATGAACATCAATTTCGGCCTGTTTCCGCCGCTCGCCGAGCCAGCCGCATTCGACAAAGACGGCCGCAAATTTGGCCGCGGCTCGGCCAAGAATCTCGCCAAGAAGACGGCGATGAGCCAGCGCGCGCTGGCCGATCTGGCGGCGTGGAGCGGCATGTCACAGGCGGATGCCGCAGAATAGGCCTCAAGCGCCGAAAATGCGGTCGGGGTCACGCGCCGCGCGCCACAGCAGCCATTGGCGCCGCAATTGCGAAAGCGGTGGCGCATCGAACGGCTCGTAACCGCGCCGGTCCATCGGCCGCAACGACGGAGCGACAAGCGCAACCGGCAACAATGCCGGCAGCAGCGCGATAGGCGCATCCGCCATATCCGCCCGCCCAGCCGCCAATTGCCGGCGCGCGTGCCGCCGCAATTCGGCCAGCGCAGATTTCAACGGTTCACTTTCCTGCCGCGCGAGGACCTGTTCGCGCGTCACGCCATGCCGATCGAGTACTTCCTGGGGAACGTACACTTGTCCGCGCGCGGCGTGACGCGACAGACCGCTCAGGATTCCCGCGACCGTATAGGCTATGCCGGCGCTGCGGATCAGCATCATCGATCGAGAACGGTCCGCGCCAAGCATTTCGCCCGCAATATCGATTAGCGCCGACCGGGTCATCACCGCGTAGTTATCAAGGTCGTCGAGTGTCGGCAGCGGATCGTCATACAGATCGAAAGTATGCGCATCGACGATAGCCGACAGGCGCTCCGGCGCAATTTTGTATTGCCGCAGGCTTTCTATCAGCGCCGCAGCGACCGGATGCGCCGCGCCCTCGCCTTCGCGTTCGCCGTTCAGAACTTCGCGCCACCATTGCAGGCGGATCTCTCCCGGCATTGGTTCGCGCGCGACATCGCGGACGCGGCCGATTTCGACGTTGAACGCATAAAGCGCCAGCAGCGCATCGCGCCGGTCTGCCGGCGCAAACAAGGCCGCGAGATAGTGGTCGCGGTCGGCCTCGCGAACCAGAGCGGCGCAATGTTCGAAATGATTTGGCATTCGGCTTAAACCTCAACCGCGCTCAATCGACCGCGATCAGGCCGACGCCGGCGCGCCGCTGCTCCGCCAGCAGGATATTATAGGTACGCACCGCCGCCCCGGTCGTCATCACGTCGACGGATATCCCGCGCTCACGAAACAACGCCCGCAAATGCGCCGGCAAGACCCAGGGGTCGGATCCCGCGCCGATCAGGAACACGTCGATAGCTCCAGTATGGGCAAAAACCGACGCCAGCGACGCCTCGCTCAGTTCCGTGACAGAAATCACGGACCAGGCCCAGATCCCGTCGGGAAAACACAATAGCGAACCGCGATGCGACATGCCGCCGAAGCGAAAGCCGCCATTGCCATAGGCCTCGATCGGCGCAGGGATCGGCAGATGCTTTGCGTCAGGGCCCGTTCCGGCCGCCATTGTCGGCTACTTGCTCTTGCCGCTTTCCGGGCCGGTCAAAGCATCGGTGCCGCGGCCGACGCCGAGATAGATCAGGATCGGCGCCGCGATAAACACCGACGTATAGGTGCCGACCAGCACGACGCCGAACATCATCGTCGCGGTGAATGAGTGGATCGCCTGACCGCCGAACAGCAGCAGCGCCAGCAAGGCCAGCGACACCGTGACGTGAGTGATGACAGAGCGCGACAAAGTCTGATTGACCGAGGCATTGAGCAAATCCGGCATCGGCATTTTCTTGTAACGCCGCAACATCTCGCGGATACGGTCGTAGATAACGACGGTGTCGTTGAGCGAATAGCCGAGAATGGTCAACAGCGCGGCGATGCTGGTCAGATCGAAGTCGATCTGCGTCACTGACATGAAGCCGATGGTGAGAACGATGTCGTGCACGTTAGCGATCATGGCGCCGAGCGCAAATTGCCACTCAAAGCGGAACCATAGATAGACAAGAATGCACAGGATCGCGAGACCGAGGCCGACGACGCCGTACGACAGCAATTCGCCCGACACGCGCGGGCCGACCACTTCGGTGCGGCGATACTCAACGCCGCTGCCGAGCGCAGCCTTGACCTTGACGACGGCCTGCTGCTGCGCGGCGTCGCCGCCCGGCTGCTCGGCGATCCGTATCAGTACCTCGCTCGGGCCGCCGAACTGCTGCAACTGCGCCTCGCCGAGGCCCAAGCTGGCGATGGTGGCGCGCATCTTGGCGAGATCGGCGACGCCTTCGGTCTGCCGCACTTCCAGCAACGTGCCGCCGCGGAAGTCGATGCCGAAATTCAGTCCGTGGAAGAAGTAGAGTGAGATCGCCAGGATCGACAGCAAAGCCGACAGCGGAAAGCTGATGCGCCGGAAGCGCATGAAGTCGAATTTGGTATCGTCGGGGACGATGCGAAGCAGGCGCATAGGTTATGTTTCCCTGCGCATGATCTTATCCGAAAACCGGTTCCCACTTTTCGGGATCATGCGCTATCTTAAATCGGTACGTGCTGGGGACGCCGCCAGCGCACCCAGGTGGCGACGATCAGCCGCGTCACGGTGAAGGCGGTGAACACCGTCGTAATGATGCCGATGCCGAGCGTCACGGCAAAGCCGCGCACCGGACCGGTACCTATATAGAACAGCACCGCGGCGGCGATGAAGGTGGTGATGTTGGAATCGAGAATGGTCGCCAGCGCGCGGCTGAAGCCCGCGTCGATCGCATTGATCGGTGAGCGGCCGCCGCGCACTTCTTCGCGGATGCGCTCGTAGATCAACACGTTCGAGTCGACCGCGATGCCGACTGTCAAAACGATTCCGGCGATGCCCGGCAAGGTCAGCGTGGCATTGAGCAGCGACAGGATGCCGAAGATCATGGCGACATTGATCGCCACCGCGATATTGGCGAACAGGCCGAACAGGCCGTAGGTCACGAGCATGAACAGAATGACCATGCCGGCGCCGACATAAGACGACAGCTTGCCTTTGGCGATAGAGTCAGCGCCGAGGCCGGGGCCGACGGTGCGCTCTTCGATGATGGTCAGCGGCGCCGGCAAGGCGCCGGCGCGCAGCAGGATCGCCAGATCGTTGGCGCTCTGCACGGTGAAGCTGCCGGAAATCTGGCCCGAACCGCCAAGGATCGGCTCGCGGATCACAGGTGCCGAAATCACCTCGTTGTCGAGCACGATGGCGAAGGGCTTGCCAACGTTTTCCTGCGTCGCCTGCGCGAATTTGCGCGAACCGGCGGTGTTGAAGCGGAACGAGACGATCGGCTCCGAGGTGCGCTGGTCGAAGCCGGGCTGGGCGTCGGTCAATTCGCCGCCGGAAACAAGAACCCGCTTCTCGATCAGATAGGGGGTCTTGGGGGCGGTGGAGCTATAAAGAAGGTCGTCTTCCGGCGGCGCCCGGCCCTGCAACGCCTGTTCGACCGGGGTGCCGACATCGACCATGCGGAAGTCGAGCTTGGCGGTCTTGCCGAGCAGCTCCTTGAGCCGGGTCGGGTCCTGTAGGCCCGGCACCTGGACCAGAATGCGGTCGGCGCCCTGACGCTGGATCAGCGGTTCGACGGTGCCGAGTTCGTTGACGCGGCGTTCGATGATCTGGATCGACTGCTCGACCGACTGGCGGACGCGATCGAGAATGGCGGCATCGCCAACGGTCAGACGGATCAGATTGCCCGCTTCCGTCGTGACGTTCAGGCTCATCTGGCCGCTGCCGCCGAGAATGCCGCCGAGCGGCACAGCCAGTTCACGCAACTTGGTCAGCGCGGTCGCGCTTGAGGCCTCGTCGCGCAGGCGAACCTCGACGCTGTTGCCGCGCACGGTGAGGCCGGTATAGCCAACGCGGGCGTCACGCAACACGCGGCGAACGTCGTCGCGGGTGGTTTCCAGCTTGTCCTTGCGCACCGCATTGGTGTCGACCTCAAGCAGGATGTGCGAGCCGCCCTGCAGGTCGAGACCCAGAACGAGATGGCGCTGCGCCCATTTCGGCCAGCTATTGACCGTCGCTTCGGGAAAAAAGTTCGGGACAGCAAACAGGCAGACGACAAGCGCCGTGAGCACAATAGCCGCCGCCTTCCACCGCGTGAAATAGAGCATGAGATCCCGACTTGAATTGCCAAAAGGCTAGAATAACGGACTGAAACGCCAAACGAATCCGGCCGCCGATCAGCCGGCCGCGGCGTCATCCTTGACCGGCTCGCCCTTGGCGCGCACGTCGGTGATCATCGCCCGAAGCTGACGAATCTTCACGTCGGTTGCGATTTCAATTTCAATCTGGTCGTCATCGACCACTTTGGTGACCTTGCCGATCATGCCGCCATTGGTGACGACGGTGTCGCCGCGGCGCACGTTCTTGACCATTTCAGCATGCGCCTTCACGCGCTTTTGCTGCGGACGCAGGATCAGGAAATACATGATGACGAAGATCAGGACGAAGGGCAGAAGCGACATGATCATGCCGCCGTCGCCGCCTGCCCCGCCGAAAAGTGACCCTTGCGCGAACGCCGGCGTGATGAACATCGAAGCTTCCCTTGCGTGGTTTGTCGGCGCGCCGGGCATGAGACCCAGTTTTGGGCCCGGCTCAAAACGCCTTTAATTTCGCCGGGACTATAACCGCCGCCCGCCCAATTGCAACGTTGGCAATTCCAGGACCAAGCCCCGGATCGGCCACTCAATAACGGCCATTTTCAGCCATTTCGGGCCTGCCCGGCTTGCAGCGCCAAGCCTCGCCCGCTAAGAGCAGCCGAGTTTTGAGAAAGCACCCCGATGGCTCGACCGAAGTCCAAATCCGCCGCCAGACCGGCCGGTAAATCGACCGCAAAACCGTCCCGCAAGAGCCTCACGGCCAACCTGAGCGCCGGCAACGCCGACGTCCTTGCCCGCATTGCCGACGCGCTGGAACGCCTCGCGCCGCGGCCCCGGGCCGCGCCCGACCTGACGATTGCCGACGCCTATGTCTGGCATCCCGACGGCCATCTCGCGCCGGTGCCGCACGTCAACCGCGTCGGAATGTCGCTGCTCCAGGGCATCGATCGCGTCCGCGACATGCTGGTCGAAAACACCGAGCGGTTCGCCAAGGGCCTGCCGGCCAACAACGCGCTGTTGTGGGGCGCGCGCGGCATGGGCAAATCCTCGCTGGTCAAGGCCTCGCACGCCGCGATCAACGCGACCTTCGCCCGCGCCAACAAGAGCGCACCGCTCAAGCTGGTTGAAATCCACCGCGAGGATATCGAGAGCCTGCCCGAACTGATGACGATCGCGCGCGCCTCTTCGTTCCGTTTCATCGTGTTCTGCGACGACCTGTCGTTCGACAATGACGACACCAGCTACAAGTCGCTCAAGGCCGTGCTTGACGGCGGCGTCGAAGGCCGGCCGGAAAACGTGATCTTCTATGCCACCTCGAACCGCCGCCATCTGATGTCCCGCGACATGATCGAGAACGAGCGCTCGACCGGTATCAATCCCGGCGAAGCAGTCGAGGAGAAGGTTTCGCTGTCGGATCGGTTCGGCCTGTGGCTCGGCTTCCATCGCTGCAGCCAGGACGAGTTCCTGGCCATGGTCGAAGGTTACGTCGCCCATCACAAGATCAAGGTATCGCCCGACGAATTGCGCCGCGAGGCGCTGGAGTGGTCGACGACGCGCGGCTCGCGGTCCGGCCGCGTGGCGTGGCAATTCATCCAGGAATTAGCCGGACGCCTCGGCGTGATGCTGAAGGACGATTGATAGTGCGTGATCCAGAAAAATTGGAACCGGTTTTCAGTTCAGATCACGCACAAAACTAAATTCGCGATCAGCCGGCCGAGCCGCTGAGATATTTGGTCGGGTCGACCGGGGTCGAACCCTTGCGGATTTCAAAGTGCAGTTGCGGCGATGTGACGTTGCCGGTCTGCCCGGCATTGGCGATCACCTGCCCTCGCTTGATATTGTCGCCACGCTTGACCAGCAGCTCCTTGGCATTGGCATAGGCCGACACAAAGCCATTGGCGTGGCGGATCAGCACCAGATTGCCGTAGCCCTTGAGTTCGTTGCCGGCGTAAGCGACGACGCCGTCCTCGGCGGCCTTGATCGGCGTGCCTTCCGGCACCGCGAGATTGATGCCGTCGTTCTGCCCGCCATTCGATTTCGGTCCGAAGCCGGCGATGACGCGGCCATGCACCGGCCAGCGGAACGACGGCATGGCGCCGGCGGGTTCCGTGTTCGACGCGGCGGTGTCGGTGGCCGGAGCTTCCTGGGTTGCGACGCGCGCGGTCTGGGCCGGCGCGGATGCCACGCGCTCGGCCGGCACGGTGCGCGGCTGCGCCAGTTGCGGCATTGGTTGTGAGGGCGGCGTCGACACGACCGGCGCGGCCATCGTCGGCGTCGTATGTGCCGCCGTCTGACGGCCGGCGGCCGGGATCGCGATACGGTCGCCGATAGTCAGCTTGGCGTAAGGCTGCAGATTGTTGGCGCGCGCAAGCGACGTCAGCGTGATGTTGTGCTTGCGGGCAATGCGCAACAGGCTTTCGCCGGGCCCGACGATGTGAACGTTGCCGCCGGCCGGCGCGGCAACCGGCGCAGGCGCTGCCACGGGCGCGGCGACGCGCGGCGCAGCGGGCTGCGGCGCCGAGGGCGACGACACATAGCGCGGGATGACCAGACGCTGGCCCGGCTTGATCGACGCGACATTGGTAATGCCATTGGTCTCGAGGATCGCCTGCGCCGGTACGCCATGCCGGCGCGCAATCATCTCGACGGTTTCGCCGTATCCGACGGTCACCGGCGCGCCGCCGTCCCAGGTCCATGAACCCGACGGCCGCGGCTGGGCCGGCTGAGCGACGACCGAACCGGTCACGTCGGCATTCTGCGGCGTGGTCTGCGTGCTTGACTGCTGTCCCGGGCGATAGGCGCCGAGACCTTGCGCGCCGGTTGCATAACCGCCCGAACCCGAAGGAACAGTCGCGGGCGCGCTCGGCGTCGGCAAAGGCTGCGCAACAATGGTGCTGCGCTGAGCCGGACGCTGCGCGACCGAAGCGGTATACTCTGGCTGGCGCTGCGCGCTCTGGCGATTGTTGGAAGCGTAGGGTGTGTCGAAGCGGCTTGAGTTGGAGCAACCGGCCAGCGCCAGACCGATCAGCGCGAGAACGGCGACGCGCAGCCGAGCAAGCGAATGAATCGACACGGTGGGGCGTGACATTGGGTTACTCACTCACACACACAAATATGTAGAGTTTGAAATAAACCATTCACGAGTAAACAAGGTTTTAAGAATTGACCCATGACCGGCAACGTTTGCCGAGTCCGGCACAAATGCCACAGTCGGCTCTGCCCCGCGCGCGCGATGTCGGTATCTGGACAACGCAATCGGCAAAATTCAAATCGTAAACTACAATTCCTGAGCTCGCCCCGGTAACAGTGGGACGAAACGAACAGAAATAAGCTCTTCGCGTTTGAGTTCGGTTCCGGTTCCAGTTCCCGTTATCGATTTAGTAAGCTTGATAATTCGTTGCGGTCCGTTATGCGGACCGACCGGCAACAACATGATGCCGTCATCGGCGAGCTGGTCGAGCAAAGCTTGTGGAACTTCCTCGGCCGCCGCCGTGACGATGATACGGTCGAAGGGCGCGCGGGCCGGACAGCCGGCAAAGCCGTCGCCGACCACAACCTCGACATTGTTGTAGCCGAGTGCCGCCAGCCTTTCGCGCGCCTGCGCCGCCAGGGTGCGATAGCGCTCGACACTGACCACCTCGCGGGCGAGGCGCGACAGCACGGCGGCCTGATAGCCCGAGCCGGTGCCGATCTCGAGTACGCGATGATGCGACCGCAAGGCCAACTGCTCGGTCATATAGGCGACCACATAAGGCTGGCTGATGGTCTGCCCGCAGGGTATCGGCAGCGCCTGATCGGCATAGGCGGTTTCGATAAAACCCGGTTCGACGAAATCGGCGCGCGGCACCTCCTCCATCGCCCGCAGCACCGCCTGATCGCCAATGCCGCGCCGCCGCAGCGTCAGCAGGAACTCCATCCGGCCGATTTCCCGCATGTCTTTTTCGGTCACGCCCGGCCCTCCCCGGACATAAATTCTAGCACAATCGGCGCCGGTTCAGATAAGATCGCCAGCGAACGCCGCCGACGGAACCCGATGGAACTTCGCGCGTAGCTGCGCGTTGGGTTGGAGGGGATGACATTCATGACGAATGCGACGACGACGCCGGCTCGAATTCTGGTGGTTGAGGACGAATATCTCATCCGCATGCTGCTGGAGGACATGCTGGCCGATCTCGGCCACGTTGTCGCCGCCGCCGTCAGCACCATTGCCGAGGCCAAGGAGATCGCCGCGACCGGCGAATTCGATTGCGCCGTGCTCGACGTCAATCTCGATGGCGAACAGATTTTTCCCGTGGCCGATATCCTCATCAAGCGCGGCAAACCATTCGTGTTCGTCACCGGCTATGGCGAAGCAAGCCTGCCGGAAGCCTATCGCGGCCGCCCCGCTTTGCAGAAGCCGTTCCAGTCCGAGCGGCTGGAGCAGATGCTGACCGGACTTTTGGCGACAGCGTAACGCGCACGCACCTTACCCCAACAACGCCGCCAGCCTGGTCATGAACGGCTCGTCGGTCAGGTCGAGCCGCAGCGGCGTCACTGAAATCTTGTGCTCGTTCAGCGCGGCGAGATCGCTGCCCGGCCCCGCGCCCATATTGCCGCCGCCGCGCGAGAAAGCGATCCAGTAATAGGGATTGCCGCGGCCATCGCTGCGCGGCTCGATGCGCAGCAATTCCTGATCGCGCTTGCCTTGCGTCGACACCGCGACGCCCTTGACGTCGGCCGGCAGGCAATCGGGGAAATTGATATTCACCAGCACGTCGCGCGGCAGGCCTTCACCGAGAATCTTTTTAATCAAGCCCGGCGCATGCGCGATCGCGGTGTCCCAGTGCGGCAGATGTTTCGTTGTGAAGGCATAAGCCTGCGACAGCGCGAAAGACGGCACGCCAAGCACGGTGCCTTCAAGCGCGGCAGCCACCGTGCCGGAATAGATCACATCCTCGGCGGCATTGCGGCCGCGATTGACGCCGGAGATAACGAGATCCGGCGCGTCCTTCATGATGTGGCGAATGCCCATGATGACGCAGTCGGTCGGCGTGCCCTTGACGGCGAAGCGGCGCTCGTCGACTTCGCGCAGGCGCAACGGATCGTTCAACGACAGTGAATGCGACACGCCGGACTGATCGGTCTCGGGTGCTACGATCCACACGTCGTCGGACAGCGCGCGGGCAATTTTCTCGCAGGCCTCCAGGCCCGGCGCGTGAATACCGTCGTCATTGGTGATGAGGATGCGCATTACAAGTCCTTGTCATTCCGGGACAGCGCGCAGCGCCGGACCCGGAATCCAGAGCTAACACAATGACCGTCAATTGAGCCCCTGGATTCCGGGCTCGCCGTTTCACGGCGCCCCGGAATGACGGAGAGCGAGATATTCACTTCGCCTTCTCGATTCTACTCATGCCGCCCATATAGGGCTTGAGGACGTCGGGCACGAGGATCGAGCCGTCTTCCTTCTGATAGGTTTCCATCACCGCGATGAGCGCGCGGCCGACGGCGACGCCGGAGCCATTGAGCGTGTGGACGAAAGCCGGCTTGCCGTCCTTGCCGCGATAGCGCGCATTCATGCGCCGCGCCTGGAAATCGCCGCACACCGAGCACGACGAGATTTCGCGGTAGGCATTCTGGCCCGGCAACCAGACCTCGATGTCGTAGGTCTTCTGCGAGGCAAAGCCCATGTCGCCGGTGCAGAGCGTGATGACGCGGTAATGCAGGCCGAGCAGCTTGAGAACTTCCTCGGCGCAAGACAGCATGCGCTCGTGTTCTTCTTTCGATTTTTCCGGCGTCGTGATCGAGACCAGTTCGACCTTGGTGAACTGATGCTGACGGATCATGCCGCGCGTGTCGCGACCGGCGGCGCCGGCTTCGGCGCGGAAGCACGGCGTGCAGGCGGTGTAGCGGCGCGGCAGAGAGTCTTCGTCGACGATGGATTCGCGGACGAGATTTGTGAGCGGAACTTCAGCGGTGGGGATGAGCCAGAACCTCCCAGGATTCGGTCCCAATCGAATATCTGCAATTCTAACTTCCTTTGCAGCGTTCACTCCTGAATTTTCCGCTACCCCTAAAATGTATTCGCGATCGGTCATCAGATCTCGAACAAATTGCTCGCGCATAACTGGTTCGGCAAGCGTAACAAATTGATCATCGTGAAATTTCGGCAATTGCGCGGTGCCGAACATAACATCGTCTTTGACCATCAACGGCGGATTGACCTCGGTATAGCCGCCCTTCTCGCTGGTATGCGTATCGAGAAAAAATTGCCCGAGCGCGCGTTCGAGCCGTGCGAGTCCCTTTTGCAACACGACGAAGCGTGCGCCGGAGAGTTTGGCGGCCAACTCAAAGTCCATCATGCCGAGATCGGCGCCGAGTTCGAAATGCTCCTTCGGCTTGAAGGCGTAATCGCGCTTCGTGCCGTGAACGCTCTTCTCGACATTGTCGTGCTCGTCCTTGCCGTCCGGCACATCGTCGTTCGGCAGGTTTGGAATCTGCGCCAGTGCCGCGTCGAGCGCTTCGCCAAGACTTTTGGTCTCGGCGTCGTATTCCGGCATTTTGGTTTTGAGTTCGGCGACCTCGGCCATCAAGGCAGCGGCGGTGGCCTCGTCCTTCTTCGCCTTGGCCGCGCCAATTTCCTTCGAGGCGGCGTTGCGGCGCGCCTGCACCTGCTCGGACTTGGTGATCGCGGCGCGACGCTTCTCGTCGAGCGCGATCAAAGTGGCCGACAGCGACTTGAGATGGCGGCGTTCAAGCCCGCGATCAAAAGCGGCGGCGTTTTCTCGAATCCATTTGATGTCGTACATGGCGGGGTTCTAGTCGGATTTTCGGGCTTAGCCAAC
Organism: uncultured Hyphomicrobiales bacterium; assembly: GCA_903892675.1. GTDB lineage: Bacteria > Pseudomonadota > Alphaproteobacteria > Rhizobiales > Xanthobacteraceae > Pseudolabrys. Next base: position 39,610 of record CAITJJ010000273.1, read on the forward strand.
GCTTCGCAGCCCGTATTATTCAAGGCCCCGGGCAGGCCGCCTTCCCTTTCCGTCCCCTCAAACCAATCGAGGGTGTGGCGCGCCAAAAGGCGCTCCATTATTTCCGTATGTGAGTGCCTTGTTGCCAAAGCACCCGCGCCCTTCGGCGCGCCACGGCGGCGTCTTCCGGCAGCCGGGCCGCGCTTCTGGCGGCTATTGGCCTTCCCGAAGGACCCAGTGATCCGTCCCCTTGCGGAGGGATCAGTCCGAGCATCGGGCAAAGCCAAGGGCTTCGCACCATCAGC
>CAITJJ010000274.1 GCA_903892675.1 uncultured Hyphomicrobiales bacterium
GATGGCGCCCAAGGGCGAAGCCTGGGATCAGGCGATGCGCTACTGGGAGACGTTGCTGTCCGACGACGGCGCGCATTTCGACCGGGAAATCCGGCTCGATGCCGCCGCGCTGCCGCCGATCGTCACCTGGGGCACCAGCCCCGAACAGGTCGCCTCGATCTCGGGCCGCGTCCCGGTCCTGGCTGAAATCGCCGACGAGAAGAAGCGCATCGCGGCCGAGCGTTCGCTCGGCTACATGGGCCTCAAGGGCGGTGAGAAGATCACCGACATCAAGCTCGACCGCGTCTTCATCGGCTCCTGCACCAACGGCCGCATCGAGGATTTGCGCGCGGTGGCGAAAATCGCTGAAGGCAAAACCGTCAACGGCAATGTCTATGCGATGATCGTGCCGGGCTCGGGTCTGGTGAAGGAGCAGGCGGAAGCCGAAGGCCTCGACAAGATCTTCAAGGCCGCCGGTTTCGATTGGCGCGAGCCGGGCTGCTCGATGTGCCTCGCCATGAACCCGGACAAGCTGAAGCCAGAAGAGCGTTGCGCCTCCACCTCGAACCGCAACTTCGAAGGCCGTCAGGGCTACAAGGGCCGCACCCATCTGGTGTCGCCGGCCATGGCGGCGGCGGCGGCGATCGCCGGTCACTTCGTCGATGTGCGCGAGTGGAAATAATCGACCGCGTTGAAACGTATCAGTCAATAAAACGCAAAAGGTCATCGTCCGCCGAAGCGAGCGATGACCTTTTTATTTGAAGCGCCGCCGCTCAATCAGTAGCAGCGCCGCACCGTACGCCAGACCCAGCGGCCGTGCCGCCACGCCCTGTGCCGCTCATAGCGGCAGGCCGGACCGTAATAGGGGCCCGGCGCATAGGCGTAAGGCGAGCCGAAGCTGAAATAGACGTCGCTGCCGCGGTGATGATGATGCCACTGCGCCTGCGCCGGGCCGGCCGCGAACGTGAATGCCCCGGCAACCAGCGCCGCCGCGCCGAAAATCTTAGCTAATCTGGACATGGATGCCTCCAAAGCCGTCCCATTTACGACCTTGGATAACGCCGGAACCGGCCTGTGGTTCACTGCCACCAGCAGGTCATCCGCGGCACGATCACCGTGCCGCTGACGCGATATTCCTGCACTAGCTTCGCCCGGCATTCGCGCTTGGCATTCGGACCGAGGCGTTGACGGCGCGGCTGGATGACGACGCGGGGGCGCGACGAGCGCGCCGCCGCTTCGTCCGAGGCGCGGCTTTGCGCGGCCGCCGGGCTGGCAGCGGTCAGAACGGCCAGCACGGTGGCCAGACACAGCAGGCCCGCCAATTTCATGGCCAGGTTCCTCGCGAAATTCATGTTCATCGCCATGGTCATGCGGCCAATGCCGGCTGCCGCTACGATTTCATTGGTCGCCCATTTCGATTTGGGCGTCAACCGCTTGGAGCGCGGCGCAAGCTCGCTTACAAACGCGCTATGAGCGATTTTGATGGCGATCCACAAGGCTGGCGCGGCGTGCCGGCTCCGTCTTTGGCCGATATCGAGGCCCTGGCCGCCGACGCCTATGCGCGGCTGCCGGAGCGCTTCCGTGGTCTGTGCGAAGGCTTGATCATACGGGTGGACGACTTTCCGACCGAGGAAGTGCTTGAGACCATGCAGGCCGAAACCGAATTCGACCTGCTAGGCCTGTTCCAGGGCGTCGGCCTGCCGTTTCAGCCGGCCAGCGAGTTTACCGGCCAAATGCCAAACATGATCTGGCTCTACCGGCGGCCAATCCTGGACTACTGGGCCGAGCACGAAGAGGCGCTCGGCACCATCGTCACTCATGTATTGGTGCACGAAATCGGCCACCATTTCGGTCTGTCGGACGACGACATGGCGGCGATCGAGGCGGCGGCGGATTAGCGCAGTGGCAAGCCTATAACTTGCCCTTCAGTCCGAGCGACAAGACCATCGTATAGCTCGACATGCCCGCAGCCTCGCCAGGCGTATGGGTCACGACGCCGGTGCCATAATTGTTGGACGTGCTGGGCCCGCGCGCTTCGAAATATTGCTGATATTCATAGCGGCCGAAAAGCGAGAAGCGGTCGTTCAGCGCATAATTCATCGTCGCGTCGACGCCGACCATTTTCATTCTGGAGAACTCGTCGGTGAACAAAGTGCTGCGCAAGACATGGTCGTCGCGGTCGCGCGCCTCTGCCCAAAGGCTGCCGATGACGGCGCCATCGAATGACCAGCGGCCGCGCCCTATGGTCCCGCCGAGCCCGAGATACGGCGTGTACATCCATTGCTCGTAGGCGATGACGGTCTGTCCCGGCGCGAAGTTGCCGATGTCATTGCGAAAGCCGCCGCCGCTTGAATAGATGAAGTTGCCGCCCTTGGCGGTCCAGGCAACGTTGAAACGCCGGAAGCCGGCGATGGCTTCCAGTCCGCTTCGGTCCGCGAATTGCGTCGGCGACAGCGCCAGGAAGCGCACCGCGACCCGCGCATCGATCATCGACGCATGGTTGAGTTGTGTGTCGTCATGATGTGAGAGGTCAGTCCAGTCCTGGGTCGGCGTGCCGAGCCAATCATAGTCGTCCATGGTGTTGCGCGAGGCAGCCGGCACCCAGCCACTGAGCTTGAACGTCATCCAGGGGCGCGGACTGAAGGCAATCGAACCGCCGATCACGGCCGCCTTATTTATTTTCCAATAGAGCTTGCTGTCGACGTGGCCGGTCGCCGGATTAAGGACCAGTTCGGTCGACTCGCCCGACAGATATCCGCCGTAGAGTTCGACCGAGACTTTGTCGCCGAAAATACGATCGGCCGAATTTTGCTTTGAAACAGACTGGGCCTGCGCCCCACTCAACCCGGATACTAACAAAACGCACGCAAACACACCGAAGTGCGCACGCGAATGCATTCTCGCCCTGCTCTGTTAAAACCCCGAATCAGTCGCCCTCCTAGGGTACCGCACCGGGCTGCGTCGAATAAATGAATATTGCGGGACGGCCGCCGCCGCGTCCCCCTATCCACCCGCATGCCACGGCGGCGCCCGGCGCGGTTGACCGGGCTTGCGGAGGCCTTAAAAGGGATAAAAGAACGTCTCTTTCGGCGATCCGGGAGTATTTGCGCATGGAAAAGTTCGATCATCTGGAAGGCGTCGCGGCGCCGTTGCGGATCATCAATGTCGACACCGACATGATCATCCCCAAGCAGTACCTCAAGACGATCAAGCGCACCGGTCTGGCCAAGGGCCTGTTCTCCGAGCAACGCTACAAGGACGACGGCTCGGAAAACCCGGATTTCGTGCTCAACAAGCCGGCCTATCGCAAATCCCGGATTCTGGTCGCCGGCGACAATTTCGGCTGCGGTTCTTCGCGGGAACACGCGCCTTGGGCGCTGATGGATTTCGGCATCCGCTGCGTGATCTCGACCTCGTTCGGCGACATTTTCTACAATAACTGCTTCAAGAACGGCGTGCTGCCGATACGCGTTTCGCCGGAAGACCTCGAAAAGCTGTTCGACGACGCCGAGCGCGGCGCCAATTCGACCTTGTCGATCGATCTGGAAAAGCAGGAAATCAAGGGGCCGGATGGCGGCACGGTCAAGTTCGAGATCGACGCCCACCGCAAGCACTGCATGCTCAACGGGCTCGACGATATCGGCCTGACCAAGCTCAAGGCGGACAAGATCGTCAGCTATGAGGCGAAAGCCGAAGCCGCGCGGCCCTGGGCCTAAGTCTCCCTGGGCCTAAGTCTAAAGATCGATCTTGCTGTAGATCGTAATATTCAGGCCGATTTTTTCGCTGGTGAACCCGACCCCGGCTGTGAAGGTTTCATGACCTTCGATCGCGCCGGCGGCGATGGCCGCGCGAACGGCTTTTTCAATCTCGCCCTGGGCGGTGAAACAGACCGTTTTAAGGAACTTGTCGATGGCCACCTTCAGGGCCTTGTCGCCAAGCACCGTCATATTGCCGGAGACTGCCATATTGCTCTGATGCCTGTTCGCGGTCGCCCATTTTTAAACCATCACGACAGGGGAAAGACAGTCCCGCGCGCTCAAAATTCACGAGCCTAGTTAATTTCCGCGGCCGGCCCGGCGGCGTTATCGATAAATATAAGTTTCACTTTGCGCCGGCCCAATCGGCCCTATGATGGACCTCGTGTAGAGCCCCGGGGAATGTCGTGCGCGGTTAGATGCCGCTGGCCTCGGACCGATCAACCTTCGACGATAGGAGTGGGCGTTGAGCTATTTTTCGCAGTCTAAAGGCGCGGACAACAAGGGCGATATGAAGAGCGTCGCCGCCGGTGTGGTCGAGACGAAGGTTGATACGTCGGCGCGCAAGCCTGCGCCGTCCCAGGAAATCGTCTCCACGCTCGGGCCCGGCCTGCTGATTACCGGCAACGTCGTCAGCACCGGCACGGTGCAGATTCATGGCCGCGTCATCGGCGACATTCACGCCGCCCGCCTGCTGATCAGCAAGGGCGCC
>CAITJJ010000275.1 GCA_903892675.1 uncultured Hyphomicrobiales bacterium
CCTGCGCACCACGCGCATCCAGCAATACCGGCAGTAGCCCCGCTTCTTTAAATTCGAGTTTTTTTAATCGCCGGCCCGCAAGCATCATCTTGCGGCCGGCGTTTTCATGTCCGGAAACCCTAGCGCGCCGCCGTGATCAAGATGCGCGTTAAACGCCCGCACCGGCTGAATAATGGCGGCCGTGCCCAACTCGTTAACCAGACGCTAACCATATACTGGGCAAAACTTGCCGGGTACGCGCGAACCGGCGCCACTCGGCTAGGACAGACCAGTGCAAGGCTTTTTCGATTTTGTGAAATCGCTCGGTGCGGCGCGAATGGCGGCGATGGCGGCGGTGACGCTGGCGCTCATCGGCTTCTTCGCCTTCCTGATGATCCAGATGACGTCGCCGACCATGGTGCCGTTGTTCACCGATCTGTCGGTCGAGGACTCCAGCGCCATCGTCAAGGATCTCGAGCGCCAGGCGATCGAATACACCATCAAGAACGACGGCGCGATCGTGATGGTGCCGAAGGACAAGGTGGCCCGCCTGCGCATGAAGCTCGCCGAAGGCGGCCTGCCCAAGGGCGGCGGCGTCGGCTACGAAATCTTCGACAAATCCGACGCACTTGGCGCCACCTCCTTCATCCAGAACATCAATCATCTGCGCGCGCTGGAAGGCGAACTGGCCCGCACCATTCGCGGCCTCGACCGCGTCCAGGCTGCGCGCGTCCATCTGGTGCTGCCGGAACGGCCGCTGTTCTCGCGCGACAAGGTCGAAACCACGGCCTCGGTCGTGTTGAAGGTGCGCGGCGCGCTCGAGCCCCAGCAGGTGCGCGCCATCCGCCATCTGGTGGCGACCGCGGTCAACGGCATGAAGCCGGAGCGCGTCTCGGTCATCGACGAGACCGGCCGGCTGCTCGCCGACGGCGCGGCGCAGGAAAACGCGATGGGCGGCGGCAGCGCCGACGAGCGCAAGACCGCTTACGAAAACCGCCTGCGCGCACAGGTCGAGGAGATCGTCACTTCGGTGGTCGGCCCAGGCAAGGCGCGCGTCCAGCTCAACGCCGATTTCGACCTCAACCGCGTCACCCAGACCTCCGACAAATTCGATCCGGACGGCCGCGTCGTGCGCTCAAGCCAGACTCGCGAAGAACAGTCGGCCTCCAATGACGGCAAGGAAGGCGGCCCGGTCTCGGTTGCCGGCGAACTGCCCGGCAGCAACAAGGACGGCAGCAGCGCCGCCGCCGGCCAGCGCGACCAGAGCAAGAAGACCGAGGAAATCGTCAATTACGAAATTTCGCGCACCACCAAGACCGAGGTGATCGAGGCCGGCCGCGTCAACCGCATCTCGGCCGCCGTCCTGGTCGATGGCCGCTACGTTAAGGACCCCAAAGGCGAAATGGTCTATCAGCCGCGCGCCAAGGAAGAGATCGACCGCATCACCGCCCTGGTGCGCACCGCGATCGGCTTCGACGCCAAGCGCGGCGACCAGATCGAAGTGGTCAATCTGCGCTTCGCCGATACGGCGCCGATTCCGGTCGGCGACCAGCTCGGCTGGATGAAATATCTGCAGTTCACCAAAGACGACATCATGGGCACCGCCGAAAAAGGCGTCATGGTGCTGCTCGGCTTGATCGTGCTGCTGATGGTGGTGCGGCCGCTGGTGCGCCGCATCGTCACGCCGGAAACCGCGGCGCTGGGCAAGGCGGGCGCGGCCGGCATCGCCGGTGTCTCCGGCGCGCTCGGCGGCGGAAGCGTAATCTTCGGCCCCGATGGCCAGCCGCTACCCGGCGGGGGTGGCGGTCCCGGCGGCGGCGACAGCCTGACCAACACCAGCGGCACCAATATCTCGATCGTCGGCGGCGAAGACACCGTCGCCATTTCCAACCGCACCTCGGCAATGATCGACGTCGCCCGCGTCCAGGGCCAGGTCCACGCCCAGTCGGTGCAGAAGGTCGGCGAACTCGCCGAGAAGAATCCGCACGAGGCGGTCTCTGTCATTCGCAGCTGGCTCCATGAGGACGTCGCCTAAATGCCGCCTGTCGCCAAAAAAGATCCCGACATCGACGAAGTCCGCGACGACATTGGCGGCTTGATGGCCGAACTCGCCAGCCGTCCGCAGGTGTCCAAGTCCCGGCGCAAGCTCACCGGCCCGGAACGCGCGGCGGTGCTGATGCTGGCGCTCGGCGACCAGTACGGCGGCAAGATTTTCAGCATGCTCGACGACGACGAGCTGCGCGAGATTTCCATCGTCATGTCGCAACTCGGCAGCATCGAGGCCGAGGAAGTCGAAGCGCTGCTGCTCGAATTCGTCGGCCGCCTGTCGGCCTCGGGCGCGCTGCTCGGCAACTATGACGCCACCGAGCGCCTGCTGCAGCAATATCTGCCGAAGGACCGCGTCGGCGGCATCATGGATGAAATCCGCGGGCCCGCCGGCCGCAACATGTGGGAAAAGCTCGCCAACGTTCAGGAAGAAGTGCTGGCGAACTATCTCAAGAACG
>CAITJJ010000276.1 GCA_903892675.1 uncultured Hyphomicrobiales bacterium
CATCATGTCGGACGAGATCTACGACCACATGGTCTATGACGGCGAGAAGCATGTCTGCCTGTTATCTTATCCGTCGATCCGCGATCGCCTGATCCTTCTCAATGGCTGGTCGAAGACTTATGCGATGACCGGCTGGCGGCTCGGCTATGCGATCTTCCCGGGCAAGCTCTACGACTATGCGCGCAAGCTCGCGGTCAACCTGCATTCCTGCGTCAATGCCTCGGCGCAATTCGCCGGCCTTGCCGCGCTGACCGGACCGCAGGACGAAGTGTGGAAGATGATCGCCGAGTTCGACAAGCGGCGTGGTGTCGTCGTTGCGGGCTTGAACAAATTGCCCGGCGTGTCCTGCGTGGTGCCGAAGGGCGCCTTCTATGCCTTCCCGAACATCAAGGGCACAGGCTGGAAGGCCAAGGAACTGGCCAATACGTTGTTGAATGAAACAGGTGTGGTCACCATTGGCGGGCCGGACTTCGGCATTCTCGGCGAGGGCTATCTGCGCCTGTCCTACGCCAATTCGACCGAGAACATTCTCAAGGCGCTCGACCGCATGGGCGAGTTTTTGGCGACACGGAAGGCGGCGTAGGTGGAAGGTTCGCGCGCTCTTCTTTTCCCTCTCCCTTCCGGGGGAGAGGGTGGTCCGGCCGAAGGCCGGACCGGGTGAGGGGTTGCTTCCTTACCCTCCCCTTGACGGGGAGGGTCGCCCGCGAAGCGGGCGGGGTGGGGTGACAGAAGTGGCCAACAAGGTCGCGCGTCAGCTTCGAACAAACTCTACGGACGCAGAGCGTAAGCTCTGGCGATTTTTGCGTTCACTTAAGGCGCAAGGTTTTCATTTCCGCCGTCAGGTACCGATCGATCATTTTATTGTCGATTTTGTCTGTTATTCGGCTCGCCTCGTCATCGAAGTAGATGGCGGCCAACACAATATGCAGCCCGGCCTTCGCAGCGATGTCGTGCGTGATGAATATCTAAAAAACCAGAATTTTCAGGTGCTACGCTTTTGGAATGGCGATGTGCTCGGCAACCCCGATGGTGTCGCTGAGGTTATCGCCGCTGCAATCCCTCTGAGCACCCCCACCCCCAACCCCTCCCCGCAAGGGGGAGGGGAGTAGAAGGAATCATCCCGGAAAGGGCGATTTACCCTGTGGCGGCGTCTCTGTGCCATGCGCCGTTTTGTCCTTCGCCAGTTCGTAAATCACCCGCGCCGGACCGGGCTTGGGAATACTGACGCCCTGCTTGGCCAGTGTGTCCCACAACGCCAGCAGCACGTCGCTTTTGACATTGGTGACGCCGGCGGCCGGGTCCTTGATCCAGAACCACAACTCAAACTCGATCGATGTCGAGCCGAACTCGGTCAGCATGCATTGCGGCGCCGGCTTATTCAAAACGCGCTCGATGCTGAGCGCCGCTTCGACCGCGGCCGCCTGCGCCTGGCGCGGATCGCTGTCATAGGTGGTGTTGAACTTGACGAACAGGCGAACGAGGTCGCTGGAATAGGTCCAGTTGGCGACGCGCTGGGTGATGAAGTCTTCGTTCGGAATGAGATATTCGCGGCCGTCGCGGGTATCGACCGAGGTGTAGCGCGCACCCATATTGCCGACGCGGCCGAAATGATCGCCGACCGAAATCACGTCGCCCGGCTTGATCGACTTGTCGGCGAGCAGGATGATGCCGCTGACCAGATTGGACACGATCTTCTGCAGGCCGAAGCCGAGACCGACGCCGACCGCGCCAGAGAAAAGCGCGAGTGCCGACAGATCGATGCCGACAGTCGATAAAACGATTAGAATGGCAAACGAGATCAGCAAAAGCCGAATGAGCTTTCCGATCAGCACCGCGATCGACGGTGTCAGGTCGGTCGAGCTTTGCACGCGCTTGTCGAGAAAATCGCTGGCCGCGTTCGCCATCCACAGTGTGAACATCATCAGGACCGTGGTCTTGATCGCCAAGAGCGGCGTAATGCGCAGACCGCCGACGACGACTGCGACGGAATCCAGCGCTTCCGTCGTCGGTTGCAAAAGGCCGAGAATGCTGAGCGCCGCCAGCGCCCAGGCTGATATCGCGACCAGACGATAGACGAACTGGTTGCGGATCAATCCGGCGACCAAGGCGATCACTACCCAGGCGGTGGCCAGACTCGCGGCGACGCCGAGCAGGTAGGACCGGCTCGGCCAGGTCAGCCCGAGCATGCCGTGCCGCATGCTGAGGATCATGAGCACGAAAATAACGGTGCCGATATTTTCCAACAGATGTCGCGCGAAGAGCCGCAAAAGCGGCGGCCAGCCCATGCTCAGCGACACGATATCGAGGCGGCGGCGCAATACCGCCGCGGTCAGGGTACCGATGAGCCCGGCGAGCGCGATCAAGCCGAGCTGGACGATCAACCAGACCGAGGTGAATTCATTGCCGAATGATTTCAAGGCGTCGGAAATGCCGGCGGCCAGTTGCTGAAAATCATCCATGCCACACTCCATGCTCAGGATTGCGATCGTCCCCCTTGGAAAACGCGCGCAAACCAGATCAATATCAAATTTGAACGGGAGCCGGGCATTCACAGCGGCCGGAAGCAAGAGGTTATACACATGCAAGACCGAGGGTTGACTGAAGACCAGCGAATGATGCGGCAGAGCTGCCGCGATTTCGTCGATGACGTGGTCCTGCCTTTCGTCAAGCAAAACTGGAAGCAAGAATGGTCGATGACCCCGGAAGCCCGCTTGCCGGCGAGCATTCTGGAAGGCGCCGAGAAAGTCGGCATCCGCACGCTCGGCGTGCCGGAGGAATTCGGCGGGCTCGAACTGGAGAAGGGTACCGAAGTAAAGACCTTCGCCGTCATCTCCGAGGAAATAGCGCGCGGCGATTCGGGCCTGGCCGACAAGTTGGTGCAGAACTGGAAAGTCTCGGTGCTGTTGCGCCAGTTCGCGCCCAAGCATTTGCAGGAAAAATGGTTCAAGCGCCTGCTGGAAGATCCGCAGTTCCTTTTGGCGCATTGCCTGACCGAACCGCGCGGCGCCTCCGATCGCTGGCTGCCTTATAACGTGCCGGAAGCGGCGATGCAGACCAAGGCGGTCAAGACCAGTGGCGGCTGGGTCATCAACGGCCGAAAGCAATTCATTTCCAACGGTTACGATGCCGGTCTCTATGTCGTCTATGCCAACACCAACAGCAAAGTCGGCATGCTGCAGGGCACCTCGTCGTTCCTGGTGCCGCGCGAGACGAAAGGTTTCACTGTCGCGCGTTGTAACGAGACGCTCGGCTGCCGCTACATGAACAACGGCGAACTGGTGTTCGAGGACATGTTCGTGTCCGACGATCACCTGATGGTCCAGGATGTCGCGCTCGCGACGGCCGGCATCTATTTCCGTCCGGGCAAGATCATTCAGGCTTCAAAAAATCTAGGCGTCGGCGTTCGTGCCTTCGAGGTCTCGGCCGAATACGCCCAGAACTACGTTCAGGGCGGCCGTATTCTGATAAAGCATCAGGCGGTGGCGCTGCGGCTCGCCGACATGGCGACCAAGATCGAAGCGGTGCGCGCTTTGCTCGATCACGCCTCGCGCGCGGTCGATGAAAAATCGCCGGACGCCGATGTTCTCTGTAACATGGTCAAGCTGTTTGCTTCGGAAGAAATCTTGAAGGTGGTCCAGCACGCGGTCGAACTGCATGGCGGCAACGGCATGATGCTTGACTTCGGCGTCGAGAAGCTTTTCCGCGACGCCGCCATCTTCCTGCACATGGATGCGTCCGTCGATATCTCGAAGATGAAGATCATCAAGAGCATGTTCCCGGAAACCGCCGGCAAGTATGCCGGGCCGGAGTAACCGCGTCAGCAATCGCTATTTCATTGTCAGCCTGAAGCCGATCAGCACGATTGTCAGGCCGACGAGTTGGGCGATGCTCGGGATGACGCCGAGCGCCAGATAGCCGATGACAAGTGAGAAGCCGGGCACCAGCGCGGGAAATGTCGCCGCGCGTCCGGCGCCGAGCAAGGTTACGGCACGGGCGAACAGAAAGATTGGCAGCACGCCGGCGATAATTCCCTGCGCCGCGACCTGCAACAAATTCTCCATCAGCCCCATGCGCCAGATGCCGTCATAGCCGACCAGAACGGCGTGCAGCGGCGCGAAAACGAGTACCGACAGCGCGCCGACCGCGGCGACGACGCGCGTTCCGGAAATCTGCCATTGCCGCAGCAATATGCCGAAGCAGGCCCAGAAGGCGCCGGCAGCGGCGAACAAGAGATCACCGCCGATGCCGTGCGTACCAATGGTCAATAACGATTCGAAGCCGAACACCGTCAAACCGGCGGTGATGGCGACGCCGCCAAGAATGCGCGCGGCCGATGGCCGTTCGCGCAAGACCACGGCGGCCAAAACGATGCCGCATAGCGCCGCGGTCGCCGGCTGGATGGTGGTGCCATGACCGAGCGGCACGAGGATGAAGCCGGTATAGGCGATCAGCGCCTGCGGCGGCCCCGAAAGGATGGACATGACGATGCCGCGGCCCCAGCCGATGCCGCCGAGGTCCTTGATGCCGTCGCGCAGCACCAGCGGCATCAAGAACAGACCCGACCACAGGAAGCGGTGCAGCGCCAGATCGGCCGGCGAAAAGCCGATGCTGATGCCGTGCTTGGCGACGACGAAACCGGCGGCCCAGGCCAAGGCGGCGCCGGTGCCGCACAAGGTGCCGATCAGGACGCCCGACATGCGGGCCACCTTGGGCTGTTGCTCGTCCAGGATGGCTGTCCCTCGTCCGCCGCAGGTGACTTCAACCCGCCTAGTAACTAGGATCGCGCCCGACGTCTAACAAAGAAACCGCAACGCTCATATCACGGGGATGGATAGCTCATGGCGAAGTCGCCCAAGGTCATCATAACTTGCGCCGTTACCGGCTCGATTCACACGCCGTCAATGTCGCCGCACCTGCCGGTCACCGCCCAGGAGATCGCCGATGCCGCCATTGGCGCCGCCGAAGCCGGAGCCGCCATTGTTCATTTGCATGCCCGGAACCCGCAGGACGGCCGGCCCGACCAGACGCCAGACGCGTTCCTTCCCTTTCTCAAGGTGATCAAGCAGCGCTCGAACGTGGTGATCAACCTCACCACCGGCGGCTCGCCGACCATGACGGTGGAAGAGCGCGTGAAGCCCGCCGCCTCTCTCAAGCCGGAAGTCGCATCGCTCAACATGGGCACGATGAACTTCGGGCTCTATCCGATGATCCCGCGCTTCAAGGGCAAGTTCAAGCACGACTGGGAAGAGCCCTATCTCGAAGGTTCCCGCAAGGGCTTCTTCAAGAACACGCTCGCCGACATCGAGTTCATTCTCACCACCTGCGCCGAGAACAACACCCGCTTCGAGGTCGAGTGCTACGACATCGGCCATCTTTATACGCTTCGGCATTTCCTCGACCGTGGCCTGATCAAGGCGCCGGTCTTCGTGCAATCGGTGTTCGGACTTCTCGGTGGCATCGGAGCCCATCCCGAAGACGTCATCATGATGAAGCGCACGGCCGACCGGCTGCTCGGCGATAATTATCACTGGTCGGTGCTCGGCGCCGGCGCGAACCAGATGAAGGTCGCGGCCATCGCCGCGGCGATGGGTGGCAATGTCCGCGTCGGCCTTGAAGACTCGTTGTGGATTGGCGCCGGCAAGCTCGCCGAGTCCAATGCCCAGCAGGTGACCAAGGTGCGTCAGATCCTCGAAGGTCTCGGACTCGAAATCGCCAATCCGGACGAGGCGCGCGAGATCCTGTCGCTCAAAGGCGGGGACAAGGTGAACTTCTAGATATGAGATTCTACTCTCTGTCATTCCGGGACGCGGGCGCAAAAGCGCGTTGACGCGCGTCTTCGACGCGCTATGCCCGCGGGCCCGGAATCCAGGGCTACGGGCAATGGCCTATTATACTTATCTACTGGCCAGTGATCGTAACAGAACGCTCTATGTGGGCGTTACGAGCGATTTGGTTCGCCGCGTCTATGAGCACAAGAGCAAGCTCAAGCCCGGGTTTACCCGGCGTTACAATGTAGGCCGTCTGGTATGGTTTGAGATCTACGACGATCCGACCAACGCCATTCTCCGCGAGAAGGAGATCAAGAGATGGCGGCGGGCCTGGAAATTGCGGCTAATTGAACAGTCGAACCCGCAATGGGTCGACCTTTATGATCAAATCAGTCAGTAATTTATAGCTTCTGGATTCCGGGCTCGCCCGCCTTTCGGCGGGCGCCCCGGAATGACGAGTTAGACATGGCCTCGCTCGACACCGTCAGTATTGCGATACTTCTCGGCAGCCTGCTGGTCATGGCCGGCATTCTGTCGAGCCTGATCGCGTTGCGCTTCGGCGCGCCCTTGCTGCTGGTGTTCCTGCTGGTCGGCATGCTGGCGGGCGAGGGCGGCCCTGGCGGCGTCAAATTTGACGATGTCGCCGCCGCCTACACCGTCGGTTCCATCGCGCTGGCGCTGATCCTGTTCGATGGTGGCTTGCGCACCCGCTTTGCCAGCATCCGGAGCGTGGTCGCGCCGTCGGTCGTACTGGCGACCGTCGGCGTGCTGATTACCACTTTGCTGACCGCGCCGGTCGCCAAATATATCCTCGGCATCGGCTGGATCGAATCATTGTTGATGGGCGCGGTCATCGCCTCCACCGACGCGGCGGCGGTGTTCCTGCTGATCAATGCCGGCGGCTTGCGCCTGCGGCCGCGCGTTCGCGGCACGCTGGAAGTGGAATCCGGCACCAACGATCCCTTTGCCGTGTTCCTGGCGCTGCTGCTGGTCGAAATCCTCGCGCTCGGCGGCCAGACATGGTCGCACGCGGTAGTCACGCTTTTGCGCGACACCGTGCTCGGCTGCGTCATTGGTTATGGCGGCGGCCGGGTCATTACCTTGGTACTTAACCGCGTGCCGCTGGCGCAGGGGCTGCACGCACCTTTCGTCGCGATCAGCGCGGTGGTGGTTTTCGCTTTCGGCAACGCCGTGCATTCGTCGGGGTTCCTCGCCGTCTATCTTGCCGGCCTCGTCGTCGGCAATCGGCAAACCCGCGCGCATAATTCGGTGGTGGTATTTCTCGACGCCATCACCTGGCTGGCGCAGATCGTGATGTTCGTGCTGCTTGGGCTTCTGGTGTGGCCCGAGCGGCTTGCGTCCAACCTGCTGGGTTCCATTGCGGTGGCGCTGGTGCTGATGCTGGTGGCGCGCCCGGCAGCGGTGTTTCTGTGTCTTGCGCCGTTCACCTATTCGTGGCGCGAGAAATTGTTCATCTCCTGGGTTGGCTTGCGCGGCGCGGTGGCGATCTTCCTGGCGTCTATTCCATTGCTGGTCGGCCTGCCGGGCGCTCACCTTTATTTCGACGTTGCCTTCGTCGTCGTGCTGTCGTCGCTGTTGATCCAGGGCTGGACCGTGGCGCTGTCGGCCCGCAAGCTCGGTATGTCGTTTGCGCGCAGCGATCCGTTGCCGCGCCGCATCGAACTCGACCTTCCCGGCCAGTTGGCGCGCGAAATCGTCGGCTATCCGGTGCCGGCCAACAGCCCTTATCTGCGGCGTGGACTGATCCCGAACTGGGCGCGGCCGACGCTCGTCGTTCGCAAGGAAGAGATCCTGACGCCGGCGGAGGCCGACCCGGTGCGCGTCGGGGACTACGTCTACTTATTGGCGCCGCCGGAGAAGGCGCAGGCGCTCGATCGCTTTTTCATGAACATGCCGCCGCCCCGCGTGCCCGATCCGGAATTGCTTGGCGATTTCTTCGTGCCTGGTACGGCGACGCTCGGCGCGCTCGCCGACATTTACGGATTGCAGGTCGCCGCCGATCATACCGAGGTGAGCCTGGCGGACTTTTTTACCGAGAACCTCGGCCGCCCCGCCAGGTCCGGCGATATTGTAAGGCTGGGGCCGATCGCGCTTCTGGCGCATAAGGTCGAGCGCGGCCGCGTTAGCACTGTCGGCTTGCGTCTGGCGGAGGTGGAAGAGCAGGCGACCCTTCCGGGACGCGCCAAGGCGCTGTGGCGACGCCTGCAGAAGTGGATTGGCTAGCGCGCTGGCGCTTTACCGCCGCGCCAGCGCAGGCACCTGCTGGATCGCCCAATAGCCGCCGAACAGCACCGCGGTCCAGAACATGTCGCCGGCGACGGTGTATTGCAGGAACGGCAGTGCCGCGATGTAGCACTGGGTCAGGCCGGCGAGATCGAGGCTGTACAGGCCGCTGATGGCCCAGACCGCGAAATTCGACAGCGCAAAGAATGCGAGCGAGCAGGGCAGCATGATCGCGACCGTGCCGACAGCGCCAAGTTTGCCGCGCGACAGGATGCCAACAACGGCCGGAATCGAGATCGCCGTATAGACGATGAGCGCCACACGCCAGTCGTCATGACCAAAAGCGAGCCACGACGAAATCGACATCGCCACGACCGGGACAGCGACTGCCAGCACCGGAAGCTTCAGAACGCGGGCCGCGAACAAGCCGCTCGCCGCGATCGGCAGAAACCCATAGGCGTGCGGCAGGAGCCGCGCGATCACATCGAAAGCGATCAGAAAGGCCACCAGCGCCAGATCCGGCCAAAGGGCAGCTAATGTGGGTTTCGAGGTCTGGACGGGCATCGATCGAATTCCTTGTTTTCCACGGCGAAACTCAGCCTAGCATGACAGGGGCCTGGTTTTCCACCCATCCGGCGATAATCGCGGCAAGCGCATCCAGCCCGTCTGTCAGTGCCGCCGGACCGGGCTGCAGGATCAGCGTCGATTTGACCTCGCTTAGGGACCCGCTGGCGACTGCCGGGATGCGGTCGAAACCGGGCCGGGCGGCGACCTTGGCCGGCGCGAATTTCTTGCCGCACCAGGAGCCGATGATGATGTCGGGCCTGGCGGCGATGACGGCTTCCGCTGAGACGATTCGGTCTTTGGCGTTTTTCTTCGCCGCGAGATGGGGAAACACGTCGATGCCGCCGGCGGCCTCGACCAGTTCCGCTACCCAATGGATGCCGGAGATCATCGGCTCGTCCCATTCCTCGAAATATACGCGCGGCCGGCGCGGCAAGGTCGCTGCCTTGGCGCGGACAGTGTCGACATGGACGGCGAGGCGGCGGGCGAGCGCGCCGGCTTTGTCCGGCTGCCCAACCAGCGCGCCGAGGGTGCGGACCATATCGAGAATGCCGGCGATGTCGCGCTGGTTGAAGGCATGCACGGCGACGTTGGCGCGGATCAGATCGGCGGCGATATCGGCCTGCAAATCCGAAAAGGTCAGAACGAGATCAGGCTCAAGCGCCAGAATTTTTGGCACGTCGGCGGAGATGAAAGCCGACACGCGCGGTTTCTCCTTGCGCACTTGCGGCGGCCGTACCGCATAGCCGGAGACGCCGACAATGCGCGCGTCCTCGCCGAGGAGATAAAGTGTCTCGACGGTTTCTTCGGTCAGGCAGACGATTCGGGAGGGTGGGAACATGAACCGAGCATACACGAGTCAGGCGGTCAGCAATTCGCTTCCACCCACCGCCGCCACCTTGCCGCTCTCGATCCGCACCACGCGCGAGGCGATACGCTTCACCTCGCTGGCATCGTGGCTGACATAGATCATCGGCACCTTGGCTTCGTCGCGCAGCCGTTCCAGATAAGGCAGAATGTCGTCCTTGCGCCCGGCATCGAGCGAGGCCAGAGGCTCGTCGAGCAGCAGCAGGCGCGGCCGCATCAGCAGCGCGCGGCCGACAGCGACGCGCTGGCGCTCGCCGCCGGACAATTTGCCGGGACGCCGGTCGAGCAGATGACCGATATCGAGCAACGCGACAGCATGCGCGAACGCGGCGGGGTCTTTGGCATAACCGCCCATCCAGCGGCCATAGTCGAGATTGTGCCTGATCGACATGTGGGGAAACAGGCGGCCGTCCTGGAAGACGGTGCCGATGCGGCGCTGCGCTGCTTTCATGTCGATGCCGGCCGCGGAATCGAACAGCACGACGCCGTCGTGCGCGATGCGACCGCTATCCGGCGTCATCAGTCCGGCGATCATGTTGATGATGCTGGTCTTGCCGGCGCCGGACGGCCCGAACAAAGCAGTGACGCCGCCCTCGCTGTCGAAACGGGCGTCGATGCTGAACGCGCCGAGATTCTTTTCGACTGCCACCGTCAGCATGTCAGCCCCCGTGCAGACGGGCTTGCGCACGGCGCGACAGCCATTCCGAGGCCACCAAAGCAGCGACCGAGATGACGATTGAAACCAGCACCAGTTGCATGGCGGCGTGGTCGCCGTCCGGCACCTGCGTCAGCGTGTAGATTGCTGCCGAAATGGTCTGCGTCTCTCCCGGAATATTGGAAACGAAGGTGATGGTTGCGCCGAATTCGCCGAGTGCCTTGGCAAAGCCGAGCATAGCGCCCGCAATAATGCCAGGCAGCGCCAGCGGCAGCGTGATCGTCGTGAAGGCCCAGAAACCGTTGGCGCCGAGAGTGTATGATGCGTCCTCCAGCCGCCGGTCGATGGCTTCGATCGACAGCCGGATCGGCCGCACCACCAGCGGAAAGGCCATCACGCCGCAAGCGAGCGCCGCTCCGGTCCAGCGAAACGAGAAGACAATGCCGAGATGATCGGCGAGCCAGCCGCCGACCGGCGCGCGGCGTCCGAGCGTGATCAGCAGCAGATAGCCGGTGACGACCGGCGGCAGCACCAAAGGCAAATGCACCAAGGCATCGAGCAGCGACTTGCCCCAGAAATTTTTTCGCGCCAGCACATAGGCGATGGCGATACCAAACGGCAGCGCCACCAACGTCGCGACCAGAGCGACGCGCAGCGACAGCTGAACCGCGATCCATTCCTGGGGTGATAGATCGAACATCAGGCCTATGACACTGGCTTGATCAGAAAGCTGAAGCCGTATTTCTCGAAGATCGCCTTGGCCGGAGCGGTGCGCAGGAAGTCGAGATACTTCAGCGACGCGGCGTTGGCCGTCGCCGATGTCGCCGCGCCCGAATAGACCACCGGCAGATGCGAGCCATCCGGAAAGACGCCGACGATTTTCACCTTCGACTCAACCTTGGCGTCGGTCGCATAGACGATGCCGACAGGCGTTTCGCCGCGCGCGACGAAGGAAAGCGTGGCGCGAACATTCTCGGCCATGGCCAGTTTCGGCTCGGCCGCCTTCCAGCCGTCCAGCGCTTCAAGCGCCGCCTGGGCGTAAAGCCCGGCGGGCACGGCCTTGACGTCGGCCACCGCGATACGGCCATCGCCGGCGAGTTTGGCGATGTCGAATGGCTTGGCGATGGTGACCTTTTCGAGCTTGGAATCGACCGGCGCAATCAGCACGAGCTTGTTGCCGAGCAGATTGACACGCGTGTCCGGCTTGATCAGCTTTTTCTGCGCGACATAGTCCATCCATTGCAGGTCGGCGGAAATGAATATGTCGGCCGGCGCGCCTTGCTCGATCTGCTTGGCGAGCGCGGAGGAGGCGGCGTAGCTCGCCGTCACCTTGACGCCGGTCACCTTGGTGAAGGCGGCATTGGCGTCGTCGAGCGCGTTTTTCAACGAGGCCGCGGCGAAGACCGTGACGGCTTCCTGCGCCGCCGAAGGTTGCGCGGCGCCAAGCAAAAGACTGACGATTGCAAGAATGCTCGGGAAAATTCTGGCAGACATGGCGGTTCTCCTCGCGCGCCATAACAGCGCCGGCTGGCAAAAATCGTGAAAGCTGACGATCTTGGTCGGAACCGCCGTTCCGGCTCGCAAGCGACGCACGCACAGTGGGCCGCAGGACATGACACAAGCCTAGCAAGTCTCGCCGGTCAAGGTAAAGTCCGAGGGAGAACGTCGAGGAGGCGAAATGGCTAATGCGACGCCCGTCGGGGGCGAGTTTGACTACATCATTGTCGGCGCAGGCTCGGCCGGCTGCGTGCTGGCCAACCGGCTGTCGGCTGACCCGTCCAAGCGGGTGCTGCTCTTGGAGGCCGGCGGCAACGACAATTGGATCTGGTTTCATATTCCGGTCGGATACCTGTTCGCTATTGGCAATCCGCGCGCCGACTGGATGTTCAAGACCGAGCCGGAGCCGGGCCTTAATGGCCGTTCGCTGAACTATCCGCGCGGCAAGGTGATCGGCGGCTCGTCGGCGATCAATGGCATGATCTACATGCTGGGGCAGGCGACCGACTACGACCAGTGGCGGCAGCTCGGATTGCCGGGCTGGTCATGGGACGATGTCCGGCCGTTCTTCCGCAGGCATGTCGATCATTTTATCAAGAGCGATGAGCACGCTTCGGGCGGCGAATGGCGGGTCGAACAGCAACGCCTGTCGTGGGAGATTCTCGAAGCCTTCCGCCAGGCGGCGGTGCAGTACGGCATTCCAGCGGTCGACGATTTCAACACTGGTGATAACGAAGGCATTGGCTTTTTTCACGTCAATCAGAAGCGCGGCCGCCGCTGGTCGGCGGCACGCGGATTTTTAAAGCCGGTGATGGGGCGCAAGAATCTCCGCGTCGAGTCAGGCTGTCTTGCCGAAGCCGTCACGTTCGATGGAAAACGCGCCAGCGGCGTGCGCTGGCGGCAGAACGGCGAAGCGCGTGTCGCGCTTTGTCGCGGCGAAGTCATTCTCTCGGCCGGCGCCATCGGATCGCCGCATCTTTTGATGCTGTCCGGCGTCGGACCTTCGGCGCAACTGGTGCAGCACGGGATTGCGCCGGTAATCGACCGACCGGGCGTTGGCGGCAATCTGCAGGATCATCTGCAATTGCGCACGATCTACAAGGTATCGGGGGTCAAGACCTTGAACGCGATCAATGCGACATTGGCCGGCCGCATCGGCATGGGTCTCGACTACGTTCTGCGCCGGCGCGGGCCGATGACGATGTCGCCGTCGCAACTCGGTGCCTTCACCAAATCCGATCCGCATCAGGACAGCGCTAATATCCAGTATCATGTGCAGCCTTTGTCGCTCGATAAATTCGGCGAGCCGCTGCATCCGTTTCCGGCGTTCACGGCGAGCGTCGCCAATTTGCGGCCGACCTCGCGCGGCGCGATCACGCTGAAGTCGGCCGATCCTCACCAGGCCCCCGCCATCGCGCCCAATTATCTCTCGACGCCGGAAGACCGCCGCGTCGCCGCCGATTCAATTCGCGTCACGCGCGCCATCGTTTCTCAGGATGCATTGCGCAAATACGCGCCGGTCGAATATCTGCCGGGCGAGGGCATCCGCAGCGACGACGAGGCGGCGCTTGAGAAAGCCGCCGGCGATATTGGCACGACAATTTTTCATCCGGTTGGCACCGCTCGCATGGGCCGCGACGACGATCCGCGCGCCGTCGTCGATGCGCGCCTGCGCGTGATCGGCATTGACGGCCTGCGCGTCATCGATGCCTCTGTGATGCCGTCGATCACGTCCGGCAATACCAACTCGCCGACCATGATGATCGCCGAAAAGGGCGCGGCGATGATTGGTGAGGATAGTCGTTGATGTCATACTCCGCGAAGGCGGGGTATCCAGCGATTGCTTCAAGCAATTGAAAGAGCTGGATCGTCCGCCTTCGCGGACGATGACAGCTAGGTGCTACGGCGGCGCCTTCAAGAATCTTATCGGCTTGCCCGGCGCGATCGCCTGCGCCGCGGCGATGATGGCATTCGAGTCGATGCCGTAGTGCCGGTACAAATCGGCCAGCGTCCCGGTCTGACCGAAATGCTCGACGCCAAGCGCGCGGGTGCGATGGCCAAGCACGGCCCCTAACCACGCCAACGTCGCCGGATGACCATCGACCACACTGACGATACCGCAATTCGACGGCAGATCGCCTAGTAGCCGCTCGATATGCGAACGCGCATGCACCAGGCCGCGTTCGCGCGCGCGCTGCGCCGCGCTCCAGCCGGCATTGAGCCGGTCGGCGGACGTCACCGCGAGCAGGCCGATGTCGCGGCGGTCTTCCGCGATCAAACCAACGGCGGCGATGGCTTCCGGCGCAATGGCGCCAGTGTAGGCGACAACGACCTGACAATTCGGACCCGGCTTGCGCAGCCAATAGGCGCCATCGACGATCTCGCTGCCCAGTTCCGGCGTCATCTCGCGCTGCATCTGGTCGATCGGCCGTGTCGACAGCCGCAAGTAAACCGAACCACCGGTCTCGTCGCGCAGCCAATTCCTTTCCGAAGCATCGCCCGAACCGTCCTTCTGCATATAGCCGAACGCCCAGTGCATGATGACGGATAGTTCGTCGACGAAAGCCGGTTCAAAGGAGGCGAGGCCATCCTGCGCCATGCCGATCAACGGCTCGGCAATCGATTGATGCGCGCCGCCTTCGCCGGCCAGCGTAATGCCGGACGGCGTCGCAACCACCATGAAGCGGGCATCCTGGTAACAGGCATAGTTCAACGCATCGAGGCCGCGGGCGATGAACGGATCGTACAAAGTGCCGATCGGCAGCAGGCGTTCGCCGTTGATCGAATGCGACAGGCCGAGCGCCGACAGCATGATGAACAGGTTCATCTCGGCGATGCCAAGCTCCATGTGCTGGCCCTTCGGCGAGAACTCCCAGTTGAAGGTCGACGGAATGCGTTCGCTCTTAAACGTGTCCTTCATGACTTCGCGGGCAAAAAGTCCGCGCCGATTGACCCAGGGACCGAGATTGGTCGACACCGTGACATCCGGTGATGTGGTGACGATGCGGCGCGCGAACTCGCTGTCGCCGCGGCCGATCTCGTTGAGAATTGCGCCGAAGCCGGTCTGCGTCGCCATCGTCGGCTGGATAGTGATCGGAATCTCGGCCGGGACGTCGATTATCGGCGCACTGAGGCGGCGGTCCTCGCCGGCGGCGAACGGCACCTTGTCGAGAAAGGCTTGTATAGCTTGCGGCTGCGCGATGGCTTCAAACTTGTCCCACTCATGCCTGGCGCGCACGCCCATCGCGGCCTGAAAGGTTTCCATCTGCGCCGGCGTCATCATGCCGGCGTGATTGTCCTTGTGCCCGGCCATTGGCAGGCCGAAGCCCTTGACGGTGTAGCAGATAAAGCAGGTCGGCTTCTCGGAGTGCGCGCCATGCAGCGCGGCGAGCACCGCCGGCAGGTCGTGGCCGCCGAGATTGTTCATCAACGCGGCGAGTTCGTCATCGCTGCGCGACGCGATCAGCGTCGATACATCGCCTTGATCGCCGATCTCGTCATTGAGCCGCTTGCGCCAGGCGGCGCCGCCGGCGAACACCAGCGCCGAGTAGAGCTGGTTCGGGCAATTGTCGATCCACGCCTTGAGCTTGTCGCCGCCCGGCTCCTTGAACGCGGCTTGCTGCAGCGAGCCATATTTGACGATGACGACGTCCCAGCCGAAATTCTTGAACAGCTGCTCGTAGCGTTCCCACAGACCCTCGCGCACGACGGCATCGAGGCTTTGCCGGTTGTAGTCGATGATCCACCAGCAATTGCGCAGGCCCTGCTTCCAGCCGTCGAGCAGCGCCTCGAAGATATTGCCTTCATCGAGTTCGGCATCTCCTACCAGCGCCACCATGCGGCCCTCCGGGCGGTCTTTCGCCCAGCCATGCGCATGCACGTAATCCTGCACCAGCGACGAGAACAAAGTCTGCGCCACGCCAAGCCCGACCGACCCGGTCGAAAAGTCGACGTCGTCGGTGTCCTTGGTGCGCGACGGATAGCTCTGCGCGCCCTTGTAGCCACGGAAGGCCTCCAGCTTTTCCTTCGTCTGCTTGCCGAGCAGATACTGGATGGCGTGGAAGATTGGCGAGGCATGCGGCTTGACCGCGACGCGGTCCTGCGGCCGCAGCACGTCGAAATAAAGCGCGGTCATGATGGTGGCGAGCGAGGCGGATGATGCCTGATGGCCGCCGACCTTCAGGCCGTCATCATTGTCGCGCAGGTGATTGGCGTTATGGATGGTCCAGCTTGCCAGCCAGAGCACCTTGCGCTCGAGGGCGGAGAGCGCCGCGAGCTTTTCAGCGGATATTTCGGTCGGCTTTTGCATCGTCTGATTATGAGCCCGGGGCGCTGGCGATGGATGCCAATTCCGGTTATAAAAATGATCTCGATTAGCTCTTTTAATCACTTTTTTGAGAAAAACCGGTGACTTATGCCAATTCCGACGCTGGACGCAGTTGACCTGAAAATCCTTGCTCTTTTGCAGGTCGATGGCCGCATCAGCATCAACGACCTCGCCAGCAAGGTTGGCTTGTCGCCATCGCCTTGTCTGCGGCGCGTGCGCATTCTTGAGAAATCGGGCGTCATTGCACGCTATGTCGCGGTGCTCGACCAGCGCGCGGCCGGGCTGCCGGTGAGCGTCTTTATTTCCGTGAAACTGGAAAAGCAGAAGGAAGACCTGCTCGACAAATTCGCCAAGACCATCGCGCGCTGGCCCGAAGTGCTGGAGTGCTATCTGATGACCGGCCCGCGCGATTACTGGCTGCGCGTCGTCGTGCCGGATCTCGCCGCCTATGAGCGCTTTCTCAAGACGAAGCTCACTCGATTGGAGGGCATTGCCTCGATCGAGTCGAGCTTTGCGCTTGAGCAGGTGAAATACACCAACGTGCTGCCGGTCGCATGATCCCGAAAAGTGGAAACCGGTTTTCGGATAAGATCATGCGACAAAAAAAGCTTCGTTAGCGCACCTTCACCTTCATCGAACCCAGCTGATCGATGCGCGCATCGATGACGTCACCGGACTTGATCGGGCCGACGCCGTCGGGCGTGCCGGTCATCAACAGGTCGCCAGGCATCAAGGTGTAATAGGCCGAGGCGAAGACGATCAGGTCGGCGATGCCGATGATCAGGTCGCTGGTGTTGGACTTCTGCCGCGTTTCGCCGTTCACGGTCAGCTCGAAGCCGAGTTTGTTCGGGTCCTTCACGCTGTCGGCGGTGACCATATAGGGGCCCATCACCGAATAGGTGTCGATCGACTTGCGCAATGAGCGCTCTTCCGGGCCGCGCACGGTGATGTCGAGGCCGATGCAGTAGCCGGCGATGTGCTTCATCGCGTCTTCGCGCTTCACCCGATCGGCCTTTGTGCCGATGATGGCGACCAGTTCGATCTCGTGATCGGTACGGCGATCGGGATGGCGGATGACGATGTCGTCGCCGGCGCCGCCGAGCGAACTGGTCGCCTTCAGGAACAGGCCGACGCGCTGTATTTCCGCGATCTGGTTTTGATGATGCAACTCGGGATCGCTCTGCGCTTCCTCGAGATGCTTCTTGTAGTTCACGGGCGCTGCGACGATCTTGCCGGGATTGGCAACCGGCGACAGCAGCGCGCAATCGGCCAGCGCCAGGACCTTCGCGTCCTTGGCGAGCTTCTCAACCTCGGCGCGGATCGCCGGCAGATTGGCGATCATCAGATCGTAAGTGGGCAACGGATAGTGGGACGCCGGCAGAATCTTGAGCGCGGCGGTAACGTCCTTGACGCGATCGCCTTCGACGAGACCGAGTCGATTATCGTTGAAGCGGCAGAGTTGCATGGCTGAATCCGATCGAACACTCAGGGGAATTTTCCGGCAACCGGATCGCACGTTTCCATGCCCGGCGCTAGTGCCTCGTTTCCGAAGTTCGTGATACGTCGCAGCAAGCGCTGACACGAACTTCGGAAACTAGGGGGCACTAGAAAATATTTGATTCTAGTGCCGCGTATCGATTTGAAGTTCCTGAACGAACTCGCGGCAGGTGATGCAGGAACTTCAAATCGGCGGCACTAGTTGCACGCCGCGATCATCGCGGCGTTTGCATATCCACTAGTTGTTTGACGCAGCCGGCGCGGCCAAAACGCTCTGACAGGCGGGCGGCAGGTCGGCCATGGTTAGACCCGGTGCCGGCTTGCCGCCAATCTTTGGCTTGATGTTCAGAACCTTGTCGGAGAACCAGAAATCGAGGCCCTTGCCGCAACCGTCTTCGCCGGGCACCGGCGGCTGCTTGCGGCAGGTCGGCGAATCGGCCGGGCATTCCAGCCGGACGTGAATATGATCGTGATGGGCATACCAGGGCCGCACCTTTTCCATCCAGGCGGGGTGCTTGTCGCCCTGCATTCGGCACATTTCTTTCTTGATCGCGGCATTGACCAGAACGCGCTCGACTCCCGGCTGTTCTGCCGCGGTGCGGATGAAAGCGGCATGCGCCGGCGTCCAGGTTTTCGGATTGACGCGCAGCCAGTCGTCCGACACCAGATTGGTCGCCGATGTATTCTCGCGTTCTTCCGCGCTAAGAATGTGGGCGGGCATGGGCATGAACCAGACATCGACGTCGAGCCCGGTTTGATGGCTCATGTGACCGAACGGTGTCGGGCCGCCGCGCGGCTGCGCCATGTCGCCGACCAGAATGCCGTTCCACCCGGTCGCCTTGGCGGCGGCGGGCGCGAATTTTTCAAGGAAGTTGACGAGGCTCGGATGGCCCCAGTTGCGATTGCGCGACAGGCGCATGACCTGCCAGGTCGGGCCGTTGACCGGCAGCGCGACGCCGCCTTGCAGACAGCCGCGCGGGTAATAACCGATCGCCACCGCCTTGCCGATCGTCGGAAGCTGCTTGGCGGCGAACAAAAGCTTGGCCGCCACAGTTTCCTTCTTGCCGGCGTCTTTGGTGTCGGTGGCCGCCGGCTTTTCGGACTTTGCCGCGGGCTTTTCAGGCGTTGCTGCGGGCTTGCCGTTGTCGATGGCGGCGGCGCTGCCAGCCAGCGCCAGCATGAACGCGAAACAGATGGCAATTCTGGTCAACATGATGGTTCCAATTTAGCGGCTCGATCGCCGGCTGTCAGGTTAAATGCCGGCGATGGTTTACCGCGGTTCCCCCTGGCGAGCCCGCGCGATGGCCAATTTTATGGTTAACCATGGCTTAACGAAGACACCGCCGCGCGCGGTCGCAGACGTGCGTCATCGCCCGTGTTCTTTACCGGCCCCGGGCAGGCCTCCGCTTGATCTCGCATTCTCTTGCGCCTCGATAAAACGAGGGCGCGCGGAACGCCGGGGTCACAA
>CAITJJ010000277.1 GCA_903892675.1 uncultured Hyphomicrobiales bacterium
GGACCTCGTTGACGAGGTCGCGCAGGTGGATCGGCTTGGACAGCACCTTGGCCTGCTTCGGCGCGCTTGAATCGGCGTTCAGCGCCACGGCGGCAAAGCCGGTGATGAACATGATCTTGATGTCGGGGTCGAGTTCGGCGGCCCGGCGGGCGAGCTCGATACCGTCCATTTCCGGCATGACGATATCGGTCAGCAGCAATTCGAAGGGCTCTTCGCGCAGGCGCTGATAGGCCGAAAGGCCGTTGTCATAAGAGGTGACATCGAATCCGGCATTTTGCAGGGCCTTCACCAGAAAGCGCCGCATATCGGTGTCGTCTTCAGCCAACAGGATTTTCGACATCGTCTCAAAACGCCCCTAACGCCACTTTACGCCCGGCCCAAGTACCGGCTTTCGCCGCCCATAAGAACGATGCCGGGTAAATAACGGGTGAACCAAAACCAAGGCTTGGCTTTATCCCCCGGCCTATGGACAATAGATCGTATAGTGCGCCTAATTTCTGTCTATTCCCAATGGAATCAGCCAGTTTGACGTAAAGCTCCCGCCAAGAGCGGTTCCCAAGAACGAGTGCCATGACTGAGTCAAAGGACGAGCTCGATCCGCCGTTTGAAATCGTCGAGCCGGAGGTCGTCCGGGGCCCGGCCCTGTTTAATTCGCCCCATTCGGGCTCGACCTATCCGCACGAATTCCTCAGCCTTTCCCGGCTCGACATCGGCACGCTGCGGCGCTCGGAGGACAGTTTCGTCGACGAATTGATGGCCGGGGTGGTGGCGCAGGGTTACCCGCTGATGCGGGCGCATTTTCCGCGCTGTTTCGTCGATGTGAACCGCGAGCCCTATGAGCTCGATCCGCGCATGTTCGACGGCCGCCTGCCCTCCTTCGCCAATACCCGCTCGATGCGGGTGGCCGGCGGCCTGGGGACCGTGGCGCGGGTGGTCGGCGATGCCCAGGAAATCTACAATTGCCGTATCCCGATCGACGACGCCCTGACCCGGATAGAGAGCCTGTACAAGCCCTATCACCGAGCGCTGCGGAAGCTGTTCACCCGCCTGCACCGCGATTTTGGCGCCGCCATTCTGGTCGACTGCCATTCGATGCCGTCGTCGGCGGGGCACAAGGACGAGCGACCGCGGCCCGAATTCGTCATCGGCGACCGCTATGGCACCAGTTGCGTCGGCGTGGTCGCCGAGACCGTGGAACAGACCCTGCGCGGCATGGGCTACACGGTCAGCCGGAACAAGCCCTATGCCGGCGGCTTCATCACCGAACACTACGGCAACCCGTCCGCCGGCCTGCATTCGGTGCAGCTGGAGATCAACCGCGCGCTCTATATGGATGAGCGCCGCTACCTGCGCGCCAGCGGCTTCGACCGCCTGGCGGCCGATCTGGTGACTTTGGCTTGCCGTCTCGGCGAGATCCCGCTGGAGGAACTGCGGCCCTATCGCGCGGCGGCGGAATAACGCGCGGCGCCAGGCTTTCGCATAGACCCGACAGCCCAAAAAAAGAGGGCCGCTCACGAAGAGCGGCCCAAGTCTAGGGAGGAAACGCCCAAGGAGGGCAACGGTATCGCTACCGCATTGCAATAAGATACACCGCAACGCACAAAAATCAAGGACGAGAAGTCGTTTTTCCATGCATATCTGCATGACTGAATGCTGAATTCGAGCATTGGGCCAACGGCTATGCGAAAAATTGCGATCAGCCGGAACACCGCGTAATTAAATAACAACCATGTTCGTTGGCGGACAAACGAAACAAAAATCCGGCGCAAGCCGGCCAATGGCCGACTAGGCCAATCGCGGTTGCCGCCGCCGCCAGTCTCCGATAGGTCGGGACAATCAAAGGACCTCCATGACCGCCATCGACTTCACCGGCTTCGTCGACAGGCTCGCCACCGCGTCCGGCGAAACCATCCTGCCGTTCTTCCGCACCGCGCTGGCGGTCGAGAACAAGCAGTCGCGCGGCTTCGATCCGGTCACCGCCGCCGACCGCGCCGCGGAAAACGCGATGCGCAGCCTGATCCGCGAGACCTTCCCCGAACACG
Organism: uncultured Hyphomicrobiales bacterium; assembly: GCA_903892675.1. Taxonomy (GTDB): domain Bacteria; phylum Pseudomonadota; class Alphaproteobacteria; order Rhizobiales; family Xanthobacteraceae; genus Pseudolabrys. The sequence continues at coordinate 2,043 of CAITJJ010000277.1, forward strand.
GCATCCTCGGCGAGGAATACGGCGCCGAACACACCGATGCCGAATATGTCTGGGTGCTCGACCCGATCGACGGCACCAAGTCTTTCATCTCCGGCATGGTCGCCTGGGGCACCTTGATCGGGCTGATGCGTTTCGGCGAGCCGGTCTACGGCATGATGCACCAGCCGTTCACGCGCGAAAGCTTCACCGGCGACAGCGGCGCCGCGCATTATCGCGGACCCGGCGGGCCGCGCGACCTGCATGTCCGCAAATGCGATGCCTTGAGCGACGCGGTTTTATTCACCACCAGCCCGCTGCTGATGAACGCCGCCGACCGCGCCCATTTCACCAAGGTCGAGAACAAGGCGAAGCTGTCGCGCTACGGCGGCGACTGCTACGCCTATTGCATGCTGGCGGCGGGGCAGATCGATCTGGTGATCGAGACCGAGATCAAGCCGCACGATATCGTGGCGCTGATCCCGATCATTCTCGGCGCCGGCGGCATTATCACCACCTGGGAGAACGGCCCGCCGCAAGCCGGCGGCCGGATCATCGCCGCGGGTGACGCGCGCACGCATGCGGCGGCGATGGAACTGCTCAAGGGCTGAGCGGCAATCCTCGAATTATTTTCGAGCCGCAGGCATGCCCGGTGATCCAGACGCAGGCGCCGCGCGTATCCAGAAGATGTCCGTCACGCCGAGAGGTTCGATGCATCTGTGCCTTGCCGTCGTCATCGCCGCATTGATCTGGTCATCGGCCGCGATCGCCCAGCCCAACGATATTATGGGAACCTGGATGCGCGGCGACAACGCGGCGCGCGTCAAGATGGCCGCCTGCGGCGACGCCATTTGCGCCACCAATATCTGGATCAAGGACCCGGTGATTCAGAATGAGAAAGTCGGCGACCGCCTCATTTTCAAGATCAAGCCGTCCGGCGATGGCTGGTCCGGTACCGGCTACGATCCGCAGCGCAAGCTCAATCTTTCCGCCAAGCTGCATGCGTCATCCGACAGCATGACGACGACTGGCTGTGTGCTCGCCGGCCTCATCTGCCGTTCGACGAAATGGACGCGGAATTAGACTAGCGTTCGGCGCCATTCCGGCGTGGCGGCTTCCGGCTCAGCTTCGCCAATGCTCGCGTCGAGGGCATATGCAATTCAGCGACGGTTTCGTCGCGGTCCAGGTTTTCAATGATTGTAAGCAGCACCTCGCGCGTCGCCGCGATCGCCGACGGCTTGACCCCGCGCGCCGCGACCCGATTGACGTCCTCGGCCAATGGCACCAGCACATCGCGCAAGGCGCGGCCTTTGGCGGTTAAAAGCACATAGATTTTCTTGCGGTCACCGGCGAATTTGCGGCGGCGGATATAGCCGCGCCGCTCCATCGCCTTGAGCGCGGAGAAGGTCGTCGGCTCCATGACGCCGGCACGTTCGCTCAGCTCGCGCTGCGTCAGCCGGTCGCCTTCCCAGAGGATGCGCAGAAACGTCCAGTGGCCGAACGATACCGCGTGCTCGGCAAGCCGCATCTGCAATGCCCGCACCAGCGCGCGGGTCGCATCCTTTACCAGATGCGCCAGACGGTCATCGGGCACCGCCTCGCGCCAATGGCGCAGGATCGCCTGCGTGTCGGGTCGCGCGCTCATTGCGATCCCGTTGGCAGAGCGACCTGATGGCTGAGCGTGACGTCACAGCCTTCGCGCGCCGAGCGCAGCATGGCAAAGATGACCTCCATCGTCGCCATGGCCCACGCGCCGTCATGCATCGGCGCTACGCCATCAAAGACGGCGCGATACAATTCGTCGATGACTTCACTGCGCGGAACCGCGGGCGGCGGCAATTCGTCGAGCCGGGCGGCGCCGTTCTCATAGATCATGACGCCGTTTGGCATTGCCCGCAGATCGGCACGTTCGCAGCTCACCAACAAGGTGCCGAAATGATTGTGCGCCACCGGCGGCGCGGCGATGCCGGGGTTATAGCTGTCGCCGCCATAGTTGCGCGCATTCTTGTAAGCCGCTTCTTCCAGACGGCTGGCGAAGACCTTGCGCGCCGCGCCGGCGTTCGACGCTTTCCGCTGGCCCATTTCACCGATCCAGCCCTGCCATTCATCTGAATCGAAATGGCCGTAGCCATTGTAGGTGAGCGAGGCGAAGGCGCCGCCGGCGAATGTCAAAAGCGCCGCATAGGCGCCTTCCGTTGGCCGCGCGCGATCCCACGCGCCGGTCAGCGCGCGCACTCTTGTCACCTCGCCGCCGGCGACGAAACGCACGACGTCGACCTGATGCGCCGCCTGATTATAGATGGTGCCGCCGCCCTGCGCGGTGTCGAGTTCTTCCGGGCGGCGCGGCCGGTACAGATAATCGGTGTAATTGATGGCGTTGATCATGCGCACCGCGCCATAGGCGCCGCTTGCGACCAGCGCGCGCAGACGCTGCACCGGCGCGTCGAAGGAATGCGAATGGCCGACGACGAGATGGACCTTCGCCGCGCGCGCAGCGTCGACAATCGCCGCGCAGTCCGCGAGCGTCAGCGCCAACGGCTTTTCGATCAGCAGGTGCTTGCCATGCCGGGCCGCGAGCAGCGCATGTTGCGCATGAAACTGATGCGGCGTCGCAACATATATCGCATCGACGGCGGGATCGGCGCAAAGTTCCTCGGCCGTGGCATAGGCTCTGCCGGCGAAATCCGCGACAAAGCGTTGCCGCGCTGCCTGCCGCGTATCGGCCGCCGCGACCAGGGACAGGCGACGATCGCCGGCAAATGTCGGCAGCATCAGGCCGAAAGCGCGGCCGAGGCCGATAACGCCGAGCTTCAGTGCAGGCCTGCCAACGCCGCTCAAGGTCCACTCCGCCTCGACAAGATTGCCTTCCGTGGTTTATCTTAGATATCTAAGAATAGATGCGCGAGCGAAATCAGCGCCGCCGCCGGGAGAAACGCCGCCATGATGACGCAAGAGGAAAACGACCTGCTGTGCCGCGTCGAGGGCGACGCGCCGATGGGTGCGATCATGCGCCGGCACTGGATCGCCGCCTGCCTGTCCGAGGAAGTGGCGCAAGCCGACGGCGCGCCGATCAAGGTCCGTCTGCTCGGCGAGGACCTCGTCGTCTTCCGCGACAGCCGCGGCCGCGTCGGCGTCCTCGACGAATATTGCTCGCACCGGCGCGCCTCGCTGGTGTTCGCGCGCAACGAGGATTGCGGCCTGCGCTGCCTCTATCATGGCTGGAAATTCGACGTTGACGGCAACATCGTCGAGATGGCGTCGGAACCGGCCAACAGCCTCATTCCCGACCGCGTCAAGCACAAATCCTATCCGGCGTGCGAAGCCGGCGGGTTTGTCTGGTGCTACATGGGGCCCGCCGACGAAATGCGCGATTTCGAGCCGCCGGCTTTCGCGCCGACGAGCGACGCCAAGGTCAGCGCCACCAAAGTGCGCGTCAACTGCAACTGGGCGCAGATTCTCGAAGGCCAGATCGATTCGGCGCATTCGTCCAGTCTGCATTCTTCCGACATGCTGCCGGCGGATGTCGAAGTCGCCAAGGCGACCGATTCCAGCTGGCTGCGGCCCTCGACCGACAAGGCGCCGCGCTTCCAGATCGAACGCACCGGCTACGGCTTTCGCTACGCGGCGATAAGACGGCCGATCCGCGACGAGGAAACGCACGATTACATCCGCACCACGGTCTATATCGCGCCGTACACGGCGCTCATTCCGCCGAACAGCTCCTATAACGTCGCCACCGTGCTGACGCCGGAAGATGACAACACGACGATCTTCTACTTCATCGCCTGGGCCGGCGCCGACAAGCCCGGCATCGACGCCGACACCTGGCGCAAATTCAACAAACTGCAATGGGGCGTCGACGTCGACGCGCATTTCAACGGCGTCCGCACGCGGGACAATCTTTACGGCCAGGATCGCGCGGCGATGAAGGCCGGCAATTTCACCGGCATCAGCGGCATTCCCAATCAGGATATCGCCATGTGGGAATCGATGGGGCCGATCAGCGACCGCTCGAAGGACCGCGTCGGCGCCAGCGACACCGCGGTGGTCGCGTTCCGCCGGCTGATGGTCGAAGCGGCCCGCGATATGCAAAGCAGCGGAACGGCCATCGGCACCGCCGAGCCCCACATCGCCCATGCCACCATCAGCTCCTATGAAGGCGTGGTGCCGAAGACGACGAACTGGCGCAGCCTCGGCGGCGGCAGCGAGGCCCCGCTCGAACGGGTCAAACAGACGGCCAAATAACCGATAAAAATAAAACTCTGGGAGGATAACAGGATGAATAGCAAGACAATCGCCTGCACTATTGCCGCACTATCGCTGCTGGCCGGCATCTCGACGGCCGCGGCCGACGACACCATCAAACTCGCCGTCGGTCAGCGCGGCAACTGGGACACATCGATGTCCGAAGTCGGCCAACTGGCCGGCATCTTCAAGAAGCACGGCCTCGTTCTGGACATCGTCTATACGCAAGGCGCCGGCGAGACCCAGCAGGCGGTGATTTCCGGCAGCGTCGATCTCGGCATCGCCGCCGGCGTCATGGGCGTGCTCAGCGCCTATTCCAAAGGCGCGCCGGTGCGCGTGATCGGCGCCGAGACCACCGGCGCCGGAGACCTTTACTGGTATGTGAAGGCGGACTCAGCCATCAAGACATTGAAGGACACCGACGACAAGATCCTGGCCTATTCGACCAACGGCTCGTCGACGCACGGCGTCGTCACCGCCTTCGTGAAAGAGTACAATTTGAAGGCCAAGCTGACCGCCATGGGCGGCCCGGCCGCCAACATCACGGCGGTGATGTCCGGACAAATCGATGTCGGCTGGGCAGCGCCGCCCTTCGGCCTCGACCAGCTCGACGCCAAGCAGATCCGCATCATCGCCACCGGCAACGACGCCTCGGTGTTCAAGGGCCAGACGGTGCGGCTGAATATCGCCAACGCCGATTATCTCAAGACTCATAAAGACGTCGTCGCGCGCTACATGAAAGCCTACCGCGAGACCGTGAACTATATGTACACCGACCCGGCCGCGCTGAAAGTCTATGCCGACTGGCTGAAAATCACCGAGGCCAAGGCCAGGCGCACGCGCGATGACTTCTTTCCGCGCGCATCGGTCGAGCCGGATACGATCACCGGCCTCGATACCATCGTGAAGGACGCGGTGACGCTCAAATTCACCGCCAGCGAACTGACCAAGGCGCAGCTCGACGATCTGATCCAGATTCCGCCGCGCTGATCCGCGCGCTCGTCATCGCCAAAGCCGGCGGCCGTCACGGCCGCCGGCTTTTTTTGCGCGCGCATGGACCAGAAATTCAGCACCGGATGTCCGGATATTGTGCGGTTTTGCTCAGGATTCCGGGCCTGCTTGATCTACATCTAACCTGCTGCCCAGCCTTCGTGCAAACATTTCTTGTCTGGAAAAGCGGCGTCCAATGACGGGCGCCAAGCATTGCGATATCGCCGACCTTTTCCGGCACAGCCAATAGATTTTTTGCGATGCAACGACGCATCCGCATCGCCGCTTCAGCGGCAGCGGAAGCGCGCATCGTCAATGCAAAGAACATCGTGCAAGGGACGGCAAGAGACGGAACGCTCGACATGTCAGACGTCGGTAGCCCCACCAAAGATCACCAGCGCCGCCGGCGCATGGAAATCTTCGCATTCCTTTTTCTCACCGTCGTGCTGATGCCGGCCGTCGCGGTCGCCACCGTCGGCAGCTACGGCCTTTCGGTGTGGATTTATCAGATGATCGCCGGGCCGCCGGGCCCGCCGTCGAACCAGTGAGATCATCATGACAAAGTCCGCGCCCAAAACCATCGACCGCCGCGCCTTCATCACCGGCCGCGTCATCAATAGCGACAAGGTCGTCGCGCCGCCGGAAGGCGAAATCGCCAGCATTCTGGTGCAGGCGCGTCCCGAACATCTGGTCGAAGTCGAAGCAACCATCGCCGCGCTCGAATTCTGCGAAATCCACGCCCGCGACCCGAAAGGCAAGCTGGTCGTGGTGATCGACGCGCCGCGCTCCGGCGCCATCGGTTCGACGCTCAATATTATTGCTCTGTTGCCGCACGTCTATTCGGCGGCGCTCGTCTTTCACGCCATCGATACCGACCAAGCCTGACGCCGCGCCTTCAAGAATTTTTCCGGGAGAAAACCGATGACCGAAAAACTGGACCGCCGCCAGGTGCTCAAGCTGGAAGCCGCCGCGGTCGCCGCGCTGGCCGGCGGCATGACGATGCCGGCAACGGCCGCCAACCTCGTCACCGAGCGCGCCGCCAACGAGTTGAAGTGGGACAAGGCCGCCTGCCGGTTCTGCGGCACCGGTTGCAGCGTCATGGTGGCGACCAAGGAAAACCGGGTCGTTGCAACGCATGGCGACATCAAGTCCGAGGTCAACCGCGGCCTCAACTGCGTGAAGGGCTATTTCCTCTCCAAGATCATGTACGGCCACGATCGCCTGACCAGGCCGATGCTGCGCAAGACCAACGGCAAATACGACAAGAACGGCGAGTTTACGCCGGTGTCATGGGACGAAGCTTTCGACATCATGGCGGTCAAGTTCAAGGATGCACTGAAGAAGCGCGGTCCGAGCGGCGTCGGCATGTTCGGCTCCGGCCAGTGGACGATCTGAGAGGGCTATGCCGCGTCCAAGCTGTTCAAGGCCGGCTTCCGCAGCAACAATATCGATCCCAATGCGCGCCACTGGATGGCGTCGGCGGTCGCGGGCTTCATGCGCACCTTCGGCATCGACGAGCCGATGGGCTGCTATGACGATATCGAAGCTGCCGACGCCTTTGTGCTGTGGGGCTCGAACATGGCGGAGATGCATCCGCTGCTGTGGACGCGCGTCACCGACCGGCGCCTGAGCAATCCGCATATCCGCGTCGCGGTGATGTCGACCTTCGAGCACCGTTCCTTCGACCTCGCCGACCTTGGCATCATCTTCAAACCGCAGACCGATCTGGCAATCCTCAACGCCATCGCCAACCACATCATCAAGACGGGCCGCGTCAACAAGGACTTCGTCGCCAAGCACACCACGTTCCGGCGCGGCCAGACCGATATCGGCTACGGCCTTCGTCCCGAACATGCCTTGCAGAAGGCCGCCAAAGGCGCCGCCAAGGCCAATGACTCGACCGATATGACGTTCGACGAATACGCCGCGTTCGTTTCCGAATACACGATCGAGAAGGCGTCGCAGATTTCCGGCGTGCCGGCGAACCAGATCGAGGCTTTGGCCGAACTTTATGCCGATCCGAAGACCAAGGTCACCAGCTTCTGGACCATGGGCTTCAACCAGCACACGCGTGGCGTCTGGTGCAACAATCTCGTCTACAACATTCATCTGCTGACCGGAAAAATCTCCGAGCCCGGCAACAGCCCGTTCTCGCTGACCGGCCAGCCGTCGGCCTGCGGCACCGCGCGCGAGGTCGGCACCTTCTCGCACCGTCTGCCGGCCGACATGGTCGTCACCAACAAGGCGCACCGCGATATCGCCGAAAGAATATGGAAGCTGCCGGAAGGCACCATTCCCGACAAGCCCGGCTATCACGCCGTCTTGCAGAGCCGGATGCTGAAGGATGGCCTGCTCAACGCCTATTGGGTTCAGGTCAACAACAACCTGCAAGCCGGCCCCAACGCCAACGAAGAGATCTATCCCGGCTTCCGCAATCCGGACAATTTCATTGTCGTCTCGGAAGCCTACCCGTCGGTCACCGCGCGCGCGCCGATCTCATCCTGCCGACCGCGATGTGGGTCGAGAAGGAAGGCGCTTACGGAAATGCCGAGCGGCGCACCCGGTTCTGGCACCAGCTCGTTCCGGCGCCGGGCGAATCGCGCTCCGACGTCTGGCAGCTCATGGAGTTTTCCAAGCGCTTCAAGATCGAAGAAGTATGGACCGAGGAACTGCTGGCGAAAAAGCCGGAGTATCGCGGCAAGACCTTGTTCGACGTGCTGTACAAAAACGGGCAGGTCGACAAGTTCCCGGTCACCGACATCGAAGCCGGCTACGAAAATCACGAATCCAAGGCCTTCGGCTTCTATGTGCAGAAAGGCCTGTTCGAGGAATACGCCGCGTTCGGCCGCGGCCATGGCCACGATCTGGCGCCGTTCGATATCTATCATCAGGTGCGCGGTCTGCGCTGGCCGGTCGTCAACGGCGAAGAGACCAAGTGGCGCTTCCGCGAAGGCAGCGACCCTTATGTAAAACAGGGCAAGGGCGTCGAGTTCTACGGTTTCCCGGACGGCCGGGCGCGCATCTTCGCGCTTCCTTACGAGCCGGCGGCTGAATCTCCCGATGCCGACTATCCGTTCTTGCTGTCGACCGGCCGCGTGCTCGAGCACTGGCATTCCGGCACGATGACGCGCCGCGTGCCCGAACTCTACAAGGCGTTCTCCGAAGCGGTGTGCTTCATGCATCCGGACGACGCGGTCGCGCTCAAGCTTCGGCGCGGCGACGAAATCCGCGTGCAATCGCGGCGCGGCTTCATCCGCACCCGCGTCGAGACGCGCGGACGCAACAAGCCGCCGCGCGGCCTGGTCTTCGTGCCATGGTTCGACGAAGCGCAGATGATCAACAAGGTGACGCTCGACGCCACCGATTTGATCTTGCTGCAAACCGATTGCAAGAAGTGCGCCGTGCGCATCGAGAAAGTGGGGACGATATGATCGCTAGCCCGCGCATCCTGGTACTGGCGGCACTTTTCGCCGCGCTTTCGACCTCGCTTCTGGCGCAATCAGTCAGCACCGGTCTGCGCGGACCGACCCCGCTCGATCAGGAAGGCCCGGCGGCGCAGATGACGCCGCTCAAGAACACCGCGGAAAAAGAAGTGCGCAATTATCCGGAGCAGCCGGCGGTCATTCCGCACAGCACCGAGGGCTACCAGATCGACATGAACGGCAACAAATGCCTGTCGTGTCACGCCCGCGCCCGCATCGCCGAGTCACTCGCGCCGATGATCAGCATCACCCACTTCATGGACCGCGACGGCCAGTTCCTCGCGACCGTGTCGCCGCGCCGGTTCTACTGCACCGGATGTCACGTCCCGCAGCACACCGCAACGCCGCGGTGACCAATGACTTCATCGACATCGACACGATGCTGAGCAAGGCAACGCCGGGCGGCCGCCGATGAGCGTCACGGGCGAAACGAAGCCGACAAAAATCGCGCAGGTCCGCGCCTTTGTCGTCGATCTCTGGTACGTCCTGATCCGCCCCAGTTCGGTCTTCGGCCTGGGCGTGCTGGTGCTGGCAGGCTTCGTCGCCGGCGTCATCTTCTGGGGCGGCTTCAATACCGCACTCGAAATCACCAACACCGAGAAATTCTGCACCGGCTGTCACGAGATGAAAGACAACGTGTTCGCCGAATTGAAATCGACGATCCATTTCTCCAATCGCTCAGGCGTGCGCGCCAGTTGCCCGGACTGTCATGTGCCGCACAACTGGACCGACAAGATCGCCCGCAAGATGCAGGCGTCGAAGGAAGTCTGGGGACACTTGTTCGGCACCATCGACACGCGCGACAAATTTCGCGATCACCGCAAGGAGCTGGCGCTGCACGAATGGGCGCGCTTCAAGGCCAACGATTCGCTGGAATGCCGCAACTGCCACTCGGCGCAGTCGATGGACATTACTAAGCAGTCGCCGCGCGCCTCGGTCGCGCACCAGCGCTTCCTTTTTACCGGCGAAAAGACCTGCATCGATTGTCACAAGGGCATCGCGCATCAGTTGCCGGACATGCGCGGCGTTCCGGGCTGCTAATAAAGCGGCGCTGGGCTAATACCGCGGCGTGCCGGGCACGAAGGCGTCGAATGCCGCCCAGAACTGCGCGCGGAACGAATCCTGTTCCTGCAAGATCTCGTGCTTGGCGCCAGGCAGAATGAGATGCCGCCCGGCCAGCAGACGCATGCCGAAGGCTTCGATCGCCGATGTCGAGACCACGTCATCGTAGCCGGCCGCCACCAGCAGCATCGGCTGGCGGATGCGCGCGGCGTAGGACGGCTCGGCGAATTTCTTCATCAAGCGGATGGCAGAGTCGGCCCAGGCGATGGTCGGCGCGCCAAGTCCGAGTTCCGGTTCCTCCTGCAGCACCGCGGCGTTGCGTGCAAAGCGCACCGGATCGGACGTCAGCACATTGCCGATGAAATTCTCGGCGCCGGAAGCGGCGCCGTGGCCGGTCGGAACAAAAGCCGAGCCGCGGCCGATCATGCGCATGAAGCGCGCCAGCGGACCGGCAATATGGGTGAGCTTGTCGGGCCGCAGCGCGATCATCGGCGCAGTCAGCACGATGCGCTCGAACCAGCGGCTGCCGTCGTGACAGGACGCAATGATATTGGCGCCGCCCATCGAATGGCCGAGCGCGAAATAGGGCGGCGGGCAATCCGGCAACACAACCTGCGTCATGAAGGCGTCGAGATCGATGGCGTATTGCGAGAAGTTCTTGACGTGGCCCTTGTGGTGGTCGGCGAGCGCGCGTTCCGAGAGGCCCTGACCGCGCCAGTCGAAGGTCACGACCGCGAAGCCGCGCGCGCGCAAATCGCGTACCGTCTCGAAATATTTTTCAATGTATTCGGCGCGGCCCTGCAGGATGACGACAGTGCCCCGGCGGCTCGGCGGCGGCTGCCAGCGGCCAAAGCGCAAGGTCACCCCATCCGGGGTCTTGAAGACACCGGCCATCCCGTGATCGGGCACCGGATTGGCGGGAATAGAGATGAATTTCATGACGCCGCGAATAAGCCGCTGGACGAGGGCTATGCGCCTTATAGGGCATGACACCCGAAATTGTGAACCGGATTTCGGCGGCGCGGCTCACCGCTATCGGATTCATTAAAATATAAGGAATTTCAATCGCTTAATGAATTTGCGCCGGGCTCTTGCGGGGCCGAAACGGCGTTCCCATATCCTTTTTGCGCAGGCCATAACGGCTGCGCACGGGCAATCAAGGTTCGGCCAATCGGCGGACCGCCCGCAAGGACTGAATAGGTCGCTCAACTCTGGAGGACTTGCACGATGCGTACTTTCGATCTCTCTCCCCTTTATCGTTCCACCGTCGGCTTCGACCGGCTGTTTTCGATGATGGACGGCTTCGACGCCGCCCCGGGCTATCCGCCCTATAACATCGAGCGCACCGGCGAGAACGATTACCGCGTCACCGTCGCGGTGGCCGGCTTCGGCGCGGATGAACTTTCGATCGAATCGAAAGAGAACACGCTGACCATCAAGGGCGGCAAACAGGCGACGCCTGAGCAGAATGGCGAGGTGCTTTATCAGGGCATTGCCGCGCGCGCCTTCGAGCGCGTGTTCCAGCTCGCCGACTACGTCCAGGTGAAGAACGCGGCGCTCGAGAACGGGCTGCTGCATGTCGACCTGGTGCGGGAAATCCCCGAGGCCAAGAAGCCGCGGCAAATCCCGATCGGCAACGTCGATGCGAAGGCGAAGCCGCAAGTCGTCGAAAATAAAGTCGCCGCCTGAACCTCGGCGAACTCCAAAACATCATGAAGATGTCGGCGCCCCGGATGTTCCGGGGCGCTTTTATTTTGCGTTCATGACCGGGGGTCAGTTTTCCGGCGTCCTAGGCGGCGTATAGCCGATCGGCGGCGAGGTCTCGCTGATCATCGGCGATGGTCTTGCCGGCTCACCCGGAATGGCAATCTTTTCCCCGGACGCGGCCTTGCTGTCGGAGCGGGGCATCGGACGCTGCGGCGTTAGGCCTTCAACGGCCGGCGGCGGCGCGCTCAGGACTGCGCGGCTCGGCCCTGAAGGCGGCGGCTCGGACGCCGGCGGCGGTTCGTTGCGCAGTTTCCAGCGCGGCGCGACTGCGGCGGGCGGCTGTGGAGGCGTGGCGACGGCGCGCGGTTTCGGCGCGGATACGCGCGGGCGCGGTAGCGGCGGCGGCGCGACGACCTCGTTGCCATCATCATCGTCGTCATTGGTCACGGCCGGCTCGGGACGCCGATCAAGGCTGGCGCCGGTCGCGGGCCGGTTATTGGCTCCTTCGCCCGGCTGCGGCACATGGATGATGCGCGGGCCGCGCTGATAATCGAGCGAATACGACTGCCCCACAGCCGGCGGCGCGCTTGCGACCGAAGCCGCAAGCACCAGGCTGAGGGTCAATGCCTTTTTCACCACCGCTGCCTCTGAGCCGTCTAGCGACGTGCGATGTAACGGATGATGTGATCGACCGAGATCTGCCCGGCGCCGAGCGACAGCAACACAGTGAGTATCGCCGCCCAGTAAACATGCGCGGTCAACAGATCCTGCGGCATCACGTAGACCGAGATCATCGCCGTCATGATCAACAGGCCAAGCGCGGCGAAGCGCGTGCCGAAGCCGATCACCAGCATGATCGGCAGGATGAATTCGGCGTAGCTCACCAGATAGGCAGCCACGACCGGCGGTATCGGCATCGGCGGATATTGGTTCTGGAAGGCGGCGAAGGTTTCCGCTTTCACCTGCAGCGGAAGCACGACGGAAAAATCGATGTTGCGCAGGAAATCGAGGCTGACGAGGTCCTGGATGTTGAACGGCACGCGCGGGCCATCGACCCGGGTCTGGCCGTCGAGAAAGAACACCCGCGCCATGATCAACCGCAGCGCCAGCGCCACCAGCGCATAGGGGATGAACGAACAGGCCGACACAAAACTGTCGACCGTCAGCCCGATGACCGAGCGTGAGCGGCGCGCCCGTTCGTCCGCGCGCCGGGCAATGGCCGCGCTGGTCGAATACGCCGCCGCTTCGACCGGAGAATGCCGTTCATTTGGGCTCTCCGAATGATCCATCGGCGCCGGGCCGATCGCGATCAGCCGGTCGGCCAGCCGTTCCATGGCAGCTTCGCCGGACGCGGTTTCGGCCGGATTCGCCTGACTAATGCTGTTGGTCATGATTGCCACTCCATCTCTCATTTTCCGCACCATAACCAACCTGCCAGGGTCTGCGGCGATTTCCCGGTTGCACGGTTAAACGGTTAATCGGGCTGGTTTTTTGTCGGAGGCAGGCGGGCGCAACGCCATTGCGCAAATTGAGCGCGCGTGGTCCTGTTCTTGCTAGTTGGGAAGGCACTGCCGCAACAAAGCGCAAGCTTTGATCGATTCCGGCGTGGACCCGTCTTGTGCGGCGAGGCAAAATTTGGCATGGTCTATTAGGACAGCAATGCTGTCCTAATAGCGGTGGCCACGATGCGGGCCCTGCGGTTTCGGGGCAGACATCGGTGGCGCCCAAAGAGAGCGGCCACAGGTTAAGACGACCGGGCAAATGAACGGTCTTTGGCTGCCCTTCTCGAGTTTGGTTACGTAGAGCCTGCGGTACCCATAGCGCTAGTGAAACTTGGCATTGTTGAAACATGGGCTCCGCGGACAAGGCGAGTACGCCGGACGCGCCGGCGAGGCAGGACGATATGAGCGAGCGAAAGAACAGCGCAGGATTTGTCGGCAAGGCCGCGTCGCCCAAAAGCGACGACGCCGACGCGCCGTTTTTGGGCTCGACCGCCGATCCGGGCACGCCGGAAGCGCAGGGCCTGTATGATCCCGCGCTCGACAAGGATGCCTGCGGCGTCGGCTTCGTCGCCGACATCAAGGGCCGCAAGTCGCACCAGATCGTTCAGGACGGTCTGCAGATCCTGTGCAACCTCGAACATCGCGGCGCCACCGGCGCCGATCCGCGCATGGGCGATGGCGCCGGAATCCTCGTGCAGATTCCGCACAAGTTTTTCGCCAAGGAAGCAACCCGTCTCGGCTTCACGTTGCCGGAACCCGGACTGTACGCCGTCGGTCAATTGTTCATGCCGCAGGAGGACACCTGGCGGCAGATCATCCGCGATATCTATGCCGACGTGATCGCCCGCGAGGGCCTCAGCCTCATCGGCTGGCGCGACGTGCCGAAGGACAACGCCTCGCTCGGCGAGTCGGTCAAGCCGACTGAACCGCGGCACATGCAGGTGTTCATCGGCCGCGGCAAGAAGAAACTCAGCGAAGACGAATTCGAACGCCGGCTCTATATCCTGCGCAAGTCGATCTCGAACGCGATCTATCGCCGCCACGAGCGGCGCACCTCTGGCTATTACCCGGTGTCGATCTCGTGCCGTACGGTCATATACAAGGGCATGTTCCTCGCCGATCAACTCGGCAAGTATTATCCCGATCTGCACGACCCGGATTTCCAGAGCGCCATCGCGCTGGTGCATCAGCGCTTCTCGACCAACACCTTCCCGACCTGGTCGCTGGCGCATCCGTACCGCATGGTCGCGCACAACGGCGAAATCAACACTTTGCGCGGCAACGTCAACTGGATGGCGGCGCGTCAGGCGTCCGTATCCTCGCCGCTGTTCGGCAAGGAC
>CAITJJ010000278.1 GCA_903892675.1 uncultured Hyphomicrobiales bacterium
CGGCGCGGCCAGGGCCTTGTCGACGAATTCGTCGGCCTTGGCGAAGGTCGGCGCGACATTCTGGTAGTTGAGCGTGCCGCCATTGGTGGCGATGCCGAAGAAGGTATTGGCGATCTTTAGCATGCGCGGCTGCGCGGTGTAGTTGCCGTTATTGTATTCCGGGTCGTTCCGGATCGTTTCGATCATCATCCGCCGCAGCATCCAGTTGCGGCTGGCCATGGCGGTCGGTTGCGACGCCATCGGCATCGCCGCGTCCATATAGTCCGGATATTTCCCGGCCAGAATCCAGGTATGCATGCCGCCCATCGAATTGCCGATGACCAGCCGCAGATGCCTGATGCCGAGGCCGTCCTTGAGCAGCCTGTATTGCGCCTCGGCCATGTCGTCGTAATTGTAACGCGGGAAATTGGCGCGCAATCCATCCGACGGTTTCGACGATCTGCCGGCGCCGAGCGCGTCGGGAATGACGATGAAATATTTCGTCGCGTCGAGCGGCTGGCCGGCGCCGAACAATTCGCCGGCGAAGGCGGGCGTCAGCATGCTGGCGGCCGAACCGCCGGTGCCGTGCAGCACCACAACCGGCTGGCCTTTCGGATCGCCGACGGTGGTGTAGGCGAGCTTGAGCTCCGGCGTCACCTCGCCGGTGTGAAACTTGAAATCGCGCGCGATCCACTCGCCCTGTTTGGGCGCGGGATAATCGGCGGCGGTGGCGGAGAAGGGAAACAGAATTCCGGCGAACAACAACGTGACCTTCACTAGCTTCATGACGCGCCTCCCCATGTCAGGTGGACGTCGCGCTCTTTTAAAGGCGCGTTCGGCGGTGACACTACAGCATTGCCGGACGGACGGGGAAGGGCGTAAGAAAATTCTAGCGCTGGGCGATCTGTTGCGGCTTCGGCCTGCGATGGGCAGCGGCCCGCTTGGCGATCGCCTTGCCGGCAAGCCGGTCCGGCGTTTTCTCGGCAGGCTTGGCGGCCGTGGCGCGCAAGGGCGAGGGCTGCGGCACCGGTACTTCGGCCGGTCCATTCCAGGCCAAGAGGCCGGCGGATTCCTGACACGGCGCATGGCGTGGCAGTTTTTGACCCGGATGGCGCGCAGCGGCCGAGGTCCAGTTTTCGACCGACTTGCCGGTGATGATCTTGACGTAACCCTGCGTCTCTTCGGGCAGCCTGCCTTTGCCCTTGGACTTCAACCAGTCGATGACGCGCCGCGGCCCGGCATTGTAGGCGGCAGCGGCCAGTCCGAGATTGCCGAACTGCTGCAGTAGGCTGTTGAGCAGACGCGCCGAGGCAGGGATAGCCTGCGCCGGATCGAACGGATTCTGCAGGCCCATGTCGGTGGCGGTGTCGGGCATGAACTGGGCGATGCCCTGCGCGCCAGCTGTACTGATCACGCCGGGATTGAAGCGGCTTTCCTGGAACAGCAGGCGAATGAAAAACGGCGCCGGCAGATCGTTGATCTGCGCCGATTTGGTCAGCGTGTCGCAGATTTCCTCGGTCGAGCGCGCGATCACCGGCTTGGCAATCGGCGGCAGCGGAATGCCGATCGGTATGCCGTTATTGACGACGACGCCGGACGGCACCGGAAATTCAACCGCGAGATCCAATGCGGCGAGCGCCGCGTCAGCGGATGCGTCGTCGCGCTGGACGGCGATGTCGGGCTGGCGCGGAATCGTGACAGTGACGCTCGGCTGATCGTCGCGCCTGTCGTCGCGCGCGGCGCCGGCGGCGTGGCTGCCATTCTTGCCGGTGAAGGAGTCGAGCGACAACCGTGCTGCATCCGGCTCGGTCGCGCCTGACCAC
>CAITJJ010000279.1 GCA_903892675.1 uncultured Hyphomicrobiales bacterium
GCTTTGCCGCCGGCGCCGTTGACCACGACGACGCGGATATTCTTGTCGCTTTTGAATTCGTCGAGATAGCCTTCGGCGGCTTCCCACATATCCAGCGACACGGCGTTGTGCTTTTCCGGATTGTTGAAAGTCAGATAGCCGACCTGCCCTTCCTTGCGGGACAGCATCTTGTCGGTCTTCACGGCTGCGTTCATTATTTCATCCTTCGCTATCTTCAAGCGTCAAACAGCCTTCGCGGCGTGCAGCGCGGCGATTTCGTCATCGGCAAATCCGAATTCCTTGAACACTTCGTCGGTGTGCTGGCCCTGTTCGGGCGGCGTGGCGACAATTTTGCTCGGCGTGCGCGACAGCGCGAAAGGCTGGCCGACAAATGTCTGTGTCTCGCCGTTGGGCTTCGTGGCGTCCTGCGCAATGCCGAGATGCTTGACCTGCTCGTCGGCAAAAACCTGGTCGATATTATAGATCGGTCCCGACGGCACGCCGTCCTTCTCGAACAGGTCGATCCACTCGGCGCTTGTGCTGGCGACGGTCTTGGCTTCGATCGCGGCGTTGATGGCGTCGCGGTTCTTCGAGCGCAGCGCGCCGGTCTTGTAGTCGGGATGGTCGATCAGTTCGGGCGTGCCGATTGCCTTGCACAGCCGCTCCCACATCACCTGGCCGGTCGAGGCGATGTTGATATGGCCATCGCTGGTCTTGAATACGCCGGTCGGGATCGAGGTCGGGTGATTGTTGCCGGCCTGTTTGGCGACCTCGCCCATTTGCAGCCAGCGCGCCGCCTGGAAGTCGAGCATGAAAATCTGCGCCTGCAAAAGCGAGGTGTTGACCCATTGGCCCTCGCCGGAGACCTCGCGCTCGAGCAGCGCAGTCTGGATACCGAGCGCCGCGAACAGGCCGGCGCAGAGATCGGCGACCGGAATGCCGACGCGCATCGGCCCGCGGCCCGGCTCGCCGGTAATCGACATCAACCCGCCCATGCCTTGCGCGATCTGGTCGAAGCCCGGACGGCCGGCATAAGGCCCGTCCTGGCCGAAGCCAGAAATGCTGGCCAGCACGATGCGCTTGTTGACCTTCTTGAGGTCTTCGTAAGCAATGCCGAGCCGATCCTTCACGTCAGGGCGGAAGTTCTCGACGACGACGTCGGCCTTTTCGGCCAGCCGCTTGAACGCCGCGAGGCCCTGCGGCGATTTCAGGTCGAGCGTGATGCTGCGCTTGTTGCGGTGCAGGTTCTGGAAGTCGGCATTGTTGCGCGGCCCGCCCGGCCCCTCGCCCTTTTCCAGATGCGCCGGCGTCTCGATCTTGATGACATTGGCGCCCCAGTCGGCAAGCTGACGTACGCAGGTCGGCCCGGAGCGGACACGGGTCAGGTCGAGCACGGTAAAACGGGAAAGGGCTTCTGAAGCCCGGGGAAACGCCATCGTCGCAGCTCCGGCAATCGGTCAATCGGTGCGGGGGCAGACATTCCCCGATTGGCCGGGGCTTGTCCATGAGGAGGATTAAGGATCGCCACGGACGCCGTAAGGTCCAAAGCGGGGGTATTCAGGGGGTCAAAAGCCCACTTTATTCATCAATCCGCGCAATAAAGTCGGGCGCTGCCTTGAAAAGACCACCGACGCCTGTCATATCAGCCCTGCGAATGAACGGCCCGATTTTCGGGTTTGCGAGCTGCGTGCACGAACTTCTGAATACGAATTTCGCCTCGCCCATTCGATTTCCTGAATAAGCGACAGCCCTGGCAACGCGGGATGTCAAAAAACCGCGCGATACCGCCGGTCGCATCAGCGATTCGGCCGTCTTGCCATATAGAAAGTTACCTTTGACCTCATTTAACGACTTCGGCCTCGCAGAGCCGATCCTTCGCGCCCTTGTCGAAGAGAATTACGTCACCCCCACTCCGATTCAGGCCCAGACCGTTCCGATCGTTCTCTCCGGACGCGACGTCATCGGCATCGCTCAAACCGGCACCGGCAAGACCGCGGCCTTCGCGCTGCCGATCCTGAACCACCTCTACACCAAGCGCATGCGCCCGGAACGCAAGTCGTGCCGCGTGCTGGTCCTGTCGCCGACGCGCGAACTGTCCGGCCAGATCGCCGATTCATTCCGCGCCTATGGCCGGCACATGAAGCCGCTGGCGATCGAACTCGCCATCGGCGGCGTGCCGATCAACCGGCAGATCCGCGGCCTCGCGCACGGCGTCGAAGTGCTCGTCGCCACGCCCGGCCGCCTGCTCGATCTCGTGCATCAGCGCGCGATCACGCTCAACCAGGTCGAAATCCTCGTCCTCGACGAAGCCGATCGCATGCTCGACATGGGCTTCATCAACGACATCCGCAAGGTTGTCGCGATGCTGCGCAAGGAGCGCCAGACCTTGTTCTTCTCGGCCACCATGCCGGGCGAGATCACCAAGCTGGCCGACTCGATGCTGACCAATCCGGAGCGCGTCGCGGTGACGCCACAGGCCTCGACCGTCGACCGCATCGAACAGCGCGTCATCCTGACCGAGAAGTCGGCCAAGAACGATCTGCTGGTCGAAACGCTGAAGTCCGAGACCACCGACCGCGTGCTGGTGTTCACCCGCACCAAACATGGCGCCGACAAGGTCGTCC
>CAITJJ010000280.1 GCA_903892675.1 uncultured Hyphomicrobiales bacterium
TCTCTACGTCGAAATATAGATTTATCACAATCGATAGAACAAGAGGTAGCAACACGACAATTTCGTGCTGCTTCAGAGTTATGACTGACAAAGAAATAAGAGCTTTGCTGAGCACTGGAACAACACAGCATTTCGCTCTTGATCCAAACATGAAGAATGAAATCACACGAGCAACAATTGATGTCGCTATTCGTGATGTGAAGAGAGCATTATCAGCAAAAAAGCATGTGTCTATCGTGGTTGTGACTGAGTGATGCTGTTTTTATAAAAGATCAAATGTTTGCTTTGCGAAACGATTACGTCAAACAGACGAGGCGTTTGAGCGATAGGAGCTGGTCCAGTTCGGACCATCTGGCTCCAAGAGTGCTGCTGCATGCGACTTACAGAACAGAGTTTAGAAGCAACGCTCGCTCGTCCAGTTGCTTTTCACCGCACGACCCAGCTTCGCTATTACGGCGCTAAGACCCGTAATTAGCGGCGACAAGACACATCTCGTCGGCTGGGTGTGTATAACTGTGTATAACAAAAAACATATTTCACGAATTAACACGTATATTATATAAGTATCTGATTTAATTTGATAAAATGGCGCGCCCGAAGAGATTCGAACTCCTGACCCCCAGATTCGTAGTCTGGTGCTCTATCCAGCTGAGCTACGGGCGCTAAGGCCGCTGCCGGCAACCGGCCAGCGACCGGGGCATAGCTACCGCCTTGCCCCCCCATTGGCAAGCCTATCCGGCCGCCCCGATCCGATTTCGTTAAGCAACCCCTTCGGCACCCGGTGGCGCCTCATGCCGGCTCTGGCGCTCGTCGGCGCGGCGCGCTTCGAGATCGACCGCCGGGTCGGGGATAGCGATGCTGAAGGTCGCGCCGATGGTGCCGGGCACCAGCCTGATCTCGCCGCCATGGGCGCGCACCAGCTCGGCGGCGATGGCCAGCCCCAGGCCGGCGCCGCCGGCGCGCGTCGAACCCTGAAACGCCTGGAACAGGTGGCTGCGTGCGCGCTCGGACACGCCGGGCCCGGTATCGGACACTTCGATCACCACCACGCCACCGTCGCGCCGGCCGGTAATGCGGATTTGGTCGCGCGCCGGATCGCGCGCGCCGTGCACTTCCAGCGCCTGCATCGCATTGCGCGTCAGATTGACGATGACGCGGAACAACTGGTCGTGGTCGGCTTGCACGGTCAGCCCGCGCTCCACCGAGACGATCCAGCGGATCGGCACGTCGAGGCTCAAGCCGAGCGATTCATGGACCTCTTCGATCAAAGCCTCGACCGCGACGGCCTTGCGTTCCGGCGGCGCTTCGCGGGCGGCGCCATAGGACAATGTCGACTGGCAGAAGGCGATGGCGCGCTCAAGCGCGTGCATCAGCTTGGGGGCGAAGCGCTGCACTTTCGGATCGGGCAGATTCGATAATTGATCGGAAAACAACTGCGCAGAGGCGAGCAGATTGCGCAGGTCGTGGTTGATCTTCGATACCGCCAACCCGAGCGCGGCCAGCCGGCTTTTCTGATGCAGCATCGACGCCAGTTCGCGCTGCATGGCGCCGAGTTCTTCCTCGGCAGTGCCGACTTCATCGTGGCGGCCGGACTGCCGGATGATGCGCGATGGGTTTTCCGGATCGGCGCGGAACGCCACCATGTTCGCGGTGATGCGCCCCATCGGCCGCACCAGCAGGTAATGCAGCGCGAAGAATACCAAGGTCGCGGTAACGGCGGAGATCACCAGCGACAACAACAGAATGTTGACCGA
Organism: uncultured Hyphomicrobiales bacterium; assembly: GCA_903892675.1. Classification (GTDB taxonomy): domain Bacteria; phylum Pseudomonadota; class Alphaproteobacteria; order Rhizobiales; family Xanthobacteraceae; genus Pseudolabrys. The sequence goes on from CAITJJ010000280.1 coordinate 1,755, forward strand.
GAAGCTCAGCATTGCTTTGTGCAACGGCTCTTCGTCGAGAACGATCTCGATGAACTGGCCTTCGGCCATCGGCGCCGGACCGACCACACGAATGACATCGTCGGGTTCGTCGAAAAGCAGAACCTCGAAGGCGTCGAGGATCGCGCGCCACCAGCGCACGTTGCGCATATCGATATCGGCTTCGATCTTCGACGGCAGGTTAGCGGCGGCCAAAAGCCGGCGCTGGTCGCCCATCTTCAACGCCACCGCGCGCGCGCCGATGCTGTCGAGAATCTGCTTGGCCAGACTTTCCGGCACCATACCGCTTGGCGCGGCGTCGAGCACCAGCGCCGCCGTATGCGCGGCGGCCAGCCGGTCGTTGAGCCAGTTCAAACGGAAATTGGCGATCGAGGGTACGTAGATGAGAATTTCGGCCACCATCACGAACACGATGGTGAGCAGCAGCAGTTTGCCGGACAGACCGACACGAACGGCGCGCAACGGATGCTCCGGCGCCGGCATATCGGAATTTGGCGTTGATTCAGCGACCGGGTCCAAAACCTGTCTCAGCCTTCTCAACCGAACCGTCTCAGCCACGCAATGATGCGCCGCACAATCGGCTTCGTCAAACTCGGCGTGAAGTAGTCAATGGCCGCGCGTTTGCCGATTTCCGACAGCGTCGGATAAGGCAGGACGATGCTCGTCATGGCGCGAATATTGAGCTTTTGCGCGATGGCCAGGGTCCAGGTTGCAATCAAATCGCCGGCCTGTGCGCCGACGATTGTTACACCCAGAATCGCCCCCTTGGCGGTGGTGACGACCTTGATATGGCCGTGCGTCGTGCGCTCGGCCTGGGCGCGGTCATTGTCGTGATAGGGCCAGCGCAAAACGCGGATTTTGGTGCCGCGCTTGCGGGCTTCGGCTTCGCTCAAACCCGTCTGCGCGAGTTCCGGCTCGGTGTAGGTCACCCACGGAATGACATCGTTGTTTACCTTCACCGGCAGGCGGAACAGCGCGTTCCGGATCACCAGACCGGCGTGATAATTGGCGGCATGGGTGAACTGCAATTGACCGGCGGCACAGTCGCCGATCGCATAGACCCGCCGGTTCGATGTTTTCAGTTTCTTGTCGACGATGATGCCGAACTTCTCATAGCGAATGCCGGCTGCTTCCAGTCCAAGGCCATCGACCGTCGGCTTGCGGCCGGCGGCAACAAGAAGATGCGTGCCATCGATTTTTTCTTCGCCGTTGGCGCCGTCAAGCGTCAGCGTCACTTTGCCGGCGCCATGCGCCACCGACATCACATTGACCGGACTGCGCAGCACGACGCCGTCGCGTTCGAGCTGGTCAAGTACGATTGTCGCGCATTCCGGGTCGTCCTTGGCGAGCGGCCGCGCCGCTTCGCAGACGGTGACGGCGCTGCCGAGACGGCGAAACGCTTGCGCCAGTTCGACGCCGATCGGTCCGCCGCCGATGACAATGAGATGCGCGGGCAACGCGTCGAGATCGAAGATTGAATCGTTGGTGAGATACGGACCTTGATCGAGACCGGGGATCGGCGGCACCGCCGGCGTCGAGCCGGCGGCGATGACAAAACGGCGGGCGCTAATTTCAAATTTATCGGCAACGGCGACGGTGCGCTTATCCTTGAAGGCGGCGTGCCCCTTGATGACGCGCACGCCTAATCCCGTGAAGCGCTCGGCCGAGTCGATCGGCGCGATCGCGGCGATCGCGCTTTGCACATGCGCGCGCACCTTGGCGAAATCGACCGCAACCGATGCCGCGCTCACACCGAACGGCGCGCTGCTCTTCATTGTGTGGACGCGCTTGGCCGCCGCCAGCAGCGCCTTCGACGGCACGCAGCCAGTGTTGAGGCAGTCGCCGCCCATTTTGTGATTTTCGACCAGCACGACAGGCACGCCAAAGGCCGCCGCCGCCGCGGCCACCGACAGGCCGCCGCTGCCGCCGCCAATCACGCAAATGTCAGGCTTTAGAATTTCCACCACGGCCCCGATTTTGTTTCCGGCAGAGTTTAGCGCAACGGGCGCTCACGCGCGCGCCGGCTTGCGCAGCCTTCGCAGCACGACCGGCACCAGAGCCAACAGCCCAAGCGCCACCAGGGCGCCGAGCAGTTGCGGCGTCACGATGTCCATCGCATCGAAGGCGAGATGGCACCCGGCACTTCCGGCGGCGAGGCAGGCATCGTAAGCCTGCTTCTGCACGGCGATGACACTGTCCAGCCCGGTGCCGGCGAAGGCATAGGCGGCCGCGCCGGGAATGACGCCGAGCGCCGTCGCGGTCACGAACGGAACCAGCCGCACGCCGGCGATGGCGGGCACGAGATTGACCAGGAAAAACGGGAATGCCGGCACCAGCCGCAGGAACAGCAGATAACTGAAGGCGTCGTCGCGGAAGCCCTTGGCCAGCTTTGCCGCGCGCGGTCCGGCGCGGCGCAGCAAAGGCTCGCCGAGAGCCGATCGCGCCACCAGAAAAATGATCGTCGCGCCGATCGTGGCGCCGGTCACCGCGGCCGCGGCGCCGCCCAGAAGGCCGAATAAAAATCCGCCGCAGACGGTCAGGAACAGCGCGCCTGGCAGCGATAGCGCTACAACGGCGATATAGACGCCGATATAGGCTAATATGGCGAGGAGCCGGTGCCCGGCAACGAAAGCATCTATTTCGGCCCGGTGCCTGAGCAACGCCTCGAGCGAAAGCCCGTCTCGGCCGAAAACATAATAGGCAATGGCGGCCAACAGGATGACGGCTACCAGCGGGACCAACCGGCGGGCAAAATTGCTGGGTGGCTCGGCCGGACGCTCGAATTCGGGCATGCAGGCTATATACACGAGCCGGCGGCCAAAACCGGGCTCCTCACTGCCTTGTGAGGCATTGTGACCGGGCGCCAGAGCGTGGCCGATCGGCCGCATGCAACGGCGCCTGAGGGCCGTCCGTCGCATTGACGGCCTTCCGTCCCTCCCTTATAAGCCGCGCAAATCTAGTGCCGATCCGGACGAATTTCGGGTTTTCATGATGGATTTGGGGGCCAATTCGAGCGCCCTTTCCAGCACGGCGCGACCAGCGGAGAATTTAACGTGAAGCGGACCTATCAACCGAGCAAGCTTGTACGCAAGCGCCGTCACGGTTTCCGCGCGCGCATGGCCACCACCGGCGGACGCAAGGTTGTGGCAGCGCGGCGCGCA
>CAITJJ010000281.1 GCA_903892675.1 uncultured Hyphomicrobiales bacterium
AGCAGCAGATTGGCGCCCTTGCGCAGCATTTTGGCGAGATGCACGCGGTTGCGCTCGCCACCTGAGAGTGTGCCGACCTTCTTCTGCTGGTCCGCGCCCTTGAAGTTGAACAGCGAGACATAGGCGCGCGAGTTGACTTCCTTCTTGCCGACCATGATCAGGTCCTGGCCGTTGGAAATCTCTTCCCAGATATTCTTCTTCGGGTCGAGCGTGTCGCGCGACTGGTCGACATAACCCATCTGCACCGACTCGCCGATCTTGATCGTGCCTGAGTCCGGCTTGTCCTGACCGGTGATCATGCGGACCAAGGTCGTCTTGCCGGCGCCGTTCGGGCCGATGACGCCGACAATGCCGCCGGGCGGCAGCTTGAAGGTCAGATTGTCGATCAAGAGATTGTCGCCGAATCCTTTGCTCATATTCTCGAAGTCGACGACGTTCTGGCCCAAACGTTCCGCTACGGGAATCGTAATTTGCGCGACCGTGTTGGTCTTGGCGTTGGCGATCTTGAGCAATTCATCGTAACGTTCGTATCGAGCCTTGGACTTGGCCTGACGCGCCTTGGGCGACGACGAAATCCACTCGCTCTCGCGCTGCAAGGTGCGCTGGCGGGTTTCGTCCTCGCGCGCTTCCTGCTCCAGACGCTTCTGTTTCTGCTTGAGCCAGGAGGTGTAGTTGCCTTCGTAGGGAATGCCCTTGCCGTGATCGAGTTCGAGGATCCAGCTCGTCACGTTGTCGAGGAAGTAGCGGTCATGGGTGACGATCAGGATCGCGCCGGCATAGTCGCGCAAATGGCCTTCGAGCCAGTTGACGCTCTCGGCGTCGAGATGGTTGGTCGGCTCATCCAGCAGCAGCAGATCGGGCGCATCGAGCAGCAGCTTGCACAAAGCGACGCGGCGTTTCTCGCCGCCGGAGAGCTTGGAAATGTCGGCGTCGTCCGGCGGGCAGCGCAGCGCGTCCATCGCCAGATCGACCTGGCTGTCGAGATCCCACAGGTTCTTGGAGTCGATCTCGTCCTGGAGCTTCGCCATCTCGTCGGCGGTCTCGTCCGAATAGTTGACGGCCAGTTCGTTGTAGCGGTCGAGAATGGCCTTCTTGGCGGCGACGCCTTCCATGACGTTGTCGCGGACCGACTTGGTCTCGTCGAGCTCGGGTTCCTGTTCCAGGTACCCGACGCGGGCGCCCTCGGCGACGAAGCCCTCGCCGATATATTCGGTGTCGAGCCCGGCCATGATGCGCAGCAACGTCGACTTGCCGGAGCCGTTGACGCCCAGGACGCCGATCTTGGCGTCCGGGTAAAACGACAGGTGAACGTTATCCAGCACCTTCTTTCCGGCCGGATAGGTCTTCGACAGACCGCGCATATGGTAGATGAATTGACGACCGTTCATTGCCTGAAAACCCCTGAAAGCCCGGCCCAAACACGACGTGGCGTGCGCGTCACGCAGGCGGCGGTATCGTGTCGGGAAAGTCGTGGCTGATGTAGCGAGCGGAACCGCAAAGGGCAAGCGGAGCCGGGCACCGGCGCCGTCGGTAAAACTCTGCAAAGGCTGTCTATTGATATTAATCGCGATGGCCCCTTTCTCCAACGCCGCTTTAACAGTTGGCGCGCATCCTGAGCGTGAACCAGCCAGCCAAGAATGGCGGCAAAGGGGAAGCGGGCCAACGGTGCCCGCAAGCTTTCAGGGGCGTCTTATGGGTCGAGCCATCGCAGCGATTTTGGGGTCCGCGGAAACGGCGCAGTACAGGTCTTTTGGGCGCCCCTTCGCCGCGATCGGCCGAACGCTCGCGGACTTCTGGCAGGAAATGACGCGAGATATCGCCAGTCCTTACCGCCCGGAAAAGCATTACATGCGCGGGCCGGGACCGGCCTGGCAGGCCAAATACGGCACCTTGCGCGCCGGCCACACGGCCGACTGACACCCCCCCCCTTCCCTTTCGTCGCTCCTTCCTTAAGGTGGCGCCGTCCGGCGCGTGCCTTAAGGTGGCGCCGTCCGGCGCGTGCCTTAAGGTGGCGCCGTCCGGGCCGTCTCCGGATACAGCGATAAGGGTTCGACACTATGCTCAAGGCCGCCATTCTCGACGACTATCAGGGCGTCGCGCTGAAACTCGCCGAATGGTCGGCGATCGCCAAAGATGTCGAGATCAAGGTTTTCGACAAGCCCTTTGCCAGCCAGGCCGAAGCCATCAAGGCGCTGCAGGGATTCGCCATTGTCGCCGGCATGCGCGAGCGCACGCCGTTCCCGCGCGCGGTGATCGAGGCGCTGCCGGATCTCAAGCTGCTGATTACCACTGGCGCCAAAAATAACTCCTTCGACGTGAAGGCCGCGGCCGAGCGCGGCATCACCGTCTGCGGAACCGGCGCGGTCGGCAATCCGACCGCCGGCATCGTCTTCGGGCTGATGCTGGAACTCACCCGCCACATCGGTTTCGAGAACGCCCGCATGAAGGCCGGCGAACAGTGGCAAACCACGATCGGCCTCGACCTCGAAGGCCTCACCCTTGGCATTGTCGGCCTCGGCAAGCTCGGCCAGCGCGTCGCCGGCGTCGGCAAGGCCTTCGGCATGAAGGTACTGGCGTGGAGTCAGAACCTGACGCCGGAAAAGGCCAAGGAAGCCGGCGTCGATTACGCCAGCCGCGAGGACCTGTTCGCCAAGTCCGATTTCGTCTCGATTCATTATCAGCTGAGCGACCGCTCGCGCGGGCTGATCACCGCCGCCGATCTCGGCCGCATGAAGAAGACCGCCTATCTCATTAATACGGCCCGCGCGCCGATTGTCGATCAGGCGGCTTTGCTGAAGGCGCTTCAGGACAAGAACATCGCCGGCGCCGGGCTCGACGTCTTCGAGGTCGAGCCGCTGCCGCTCGACCATCCCTATCGCAAGCTCGACAATGTCGTGCTGACGCCGCATCTCGGTTATGTCAGCGAACAGAACTATCGCAAATATTTCCCCGACATCGTCGAGGACATCCGCGCCTTTCTCGATGGCAGGCCAGTACGGGTGATCGCGCCGTAGCGCCTATAGTCCCAGCAGTTTCGCCGCGTTGTTATAGCCAACATCCGCGCGCAGACTTTCCTCGAGCGCCACCGTATCGAGGAAATGCCCGGCCTCCTCCATCTCCTCGAACGGATAATCGGCGCCGAACATCACCCGGTCGCGGCCGAGCGCATCGAGCGAACACTTCAGCGGCTCGGCCGACAGCATGCCTGAGATCGTCACCCAGATATTTTCGCGAATGTATTGCGAAGGCGCCTTCTTGAGCTTGAGGCCCTGAAATTTGGCACGGCTGTCGAAGCGCCACAGCAGGAACGGCAGCGTCTCGCCAAGATGGCCGAGCGCGAGCCTGGCTTTCGGAAACCGGTCGAACAATCCGCCGACCACCATGCGCAGCGCGTGCGAACCGGTCTCCACGCCCCAGCCCCACATCGGCCGCGCCAGCGCCGGGTAGCCGTCAAGCACCGACAAAGGCGTCACGGTGTCGGCCGGGTGCAGATAGATCAGCGCGCCCAACGCCTCGGCGCGCTCCCAGAACGGCGCCAGCGAGGGATGATCGAGATACATTCCGTTGGTGTGACCGTTGATCATGGCGCCACAGAATTTCAGGTCGCGCACGCAACGCTCCAGTTCATCGGCGGCGGCCTTCGGATCCTGTACTGCGATATGGGCAAAACCCGAGTAGCGGTCCGGCTGCTTCTGGATTTCCACAGCCAGAAAGTCGTTCGCCTCTTTCGCCTTTTTCGTCGCCACGGCGGCGTCGCGTTCGGCCTGCACGCCCGGTCCCGCGACCGACAGCACCGCGCGGGCGATGCCGGATTTGTCCATTGTTTCAAGGCGCACATCGCCGAAGTCGGTGAGGCGCGTGAACAGGTCGGCGGTGAGCGCCGGCGGCACCGTGGTCATTGTCGGCCGCCAATAGTCGATCAGGCCCGGCGTCAGGACGTGCTCTTCGAGCGCGATTTTCTTGACCATGGCGTTTCTCCCGAATTTTTCCCTTTTCTCTGTATCGTATATTGGGCTAACATAACCCGCGATGCAAGGCGGCAAAGAACGCCACGGCGTCACGGGTAGAAGCGTCAAAGGTTTGCGTCACGATGGATCGTCACGTCACCAACGATAAAAGCCAGGTACAGGTGATCGCGCGCGCGGCCGCCATTTTGCGCGCGCTGGAAGACGAAAACTCAGGCCTCAGCCTCGGACAAATTGCACAGCGGGTAAATCTGGCGCGCTCTACCGTGCAGCGCATCGTCGCCGCGCTTGAAACCGAAAAGCTGGTGATCGCCGCGACCCCGAATGGTCGCGTCCGCCTCGGCCCCACCATCATGCGGCTCGCCGCGTCGGTGCGCAGCGATTTTATTTCGTTGGCGCGCCCGTTGCTCGAACGGCTGTCGGCGGAGTTGGAAGAGACAGTCGATCTGTCGACGGTGAAAAAAGATCATCTGGTCTTCATCGATCAGGTGGTCGGCTCGCATCGCCTGCGCACCGTATCCGCCGTCGGCGAGACCTTTCCGCTGTATTGCACCGCCAACGGCAAGTCCTATCTGGCGCAATTGTCCGACACCGCAGTCACCGCGCTGATCGGCGACACCTATGCGCCGCGCACGCCGAAGACGCATGCGAAGTTTGACACGCTGCTTGCCGACCTCAGAACCATTCGCAAGACGGGCGTCGCCTTCGACCGCGAGGAACACACGCTCGGCATCTGCGCCGCTGGCGTTGCCTTGCAGGACCCGCTCGGCAATTCCGTCGCCATTTCGGTACCGGTGCCGATACATCGCTTCGAGGCGCGGCAGACCTTGATCGCCGAAAAGCTGCTGGCCACCAAGCACGAGCTGGAACACCGGATGAAATCCGCCATTGGCTGATCGCCACGGCGCTCAAAGTTAAAAAGGGAGGAAGTTATGAAAAAAATTCGCGGCATCGCATTCGAGGAAAACCTCAAGAACAGCATGGGGCTGGAATTCGTCAACCTGTCCCACCGCTTCGGTTATCAGTCGCCGAACTGGCCGTATTTCGAGGACGTCAAGATCGAGCGCATCCATTACATGGCGAAATCGGGCGTGCTGTCGCAGCGCATCACCACATCGATGCACAACACCACGCATATCGACGCGCCCGCCCACGTCATCCAGGGAACGCCTTTCATCGACGAAGTGCCGCTGCCGCACTTCTTCGGTTCCGGCATCGTCGTGTCGATCCCGAAGAAGAAGTGGGAACAGATCACCTATGACGATCTGGAAAAGGCCGCCGGCAAGATCGTCCGCCCGCGCGACGTCGTCATCGTTAACACCGGCTGGCATCACCAGTACGAGGACTCGGAAGACTACTTCTGCAAGTGCCCCGGCTTCGTGCCGTCGGCCGGCAAATGGTTCGTCGAGAAGAAGGTGAAGGTTGTCGGCCACGATACGCAGGCCAACGATCATCCGCTGGCCACCGCCATCGGCCCGCATCGCAACGGACCCTTACATCCGCATCTCCAGGCCGAATACAAGGAATGGTCGGGCGGCCGCGACTGGAAGGACGACTTCCCGGAATGGGAGCCGGTGCATCGCATCCTGTTCTCCAACGGCATCATGGGCATCGAGAATGTCGGCGGCGATCTCGACAAGGTCACCGGCAAGCGCGTTACCTTCGCTTACTTCCCGTGGAACTGGGATCGCGGCGACGGCTGCATCGTGCGTCTGGTCGCCATCACCGACCCGACCGGCAAGTACCGCATCGAACAGGGCAAGAAATTCTAGCGCACGACCATGCGCATAAAAAATATCGGGAGATACACTCATGCACGTTAAACGCTTCAAGGACGCCAAGCCGTACGACGCGCCCAATCACCGCGGCTATCATTCTCTGCGCCTGTTCGGCGCGGAAGCCGGCGGCACCAAAGGCCTTGTGTTCGGCTATTCGCACTTCCTGCCCGGCGGCGGCGCCGGCCCCGACGCCTCGCCGCCGGAAAAGGTCTATTTCGTGCTGTCCGGCGAACTGACCATCATCGTCGACGGCAAGGAAACCGTGTTGAAGGCCAACGACTCCTGCGTGATCGAGCCGAACGAAACGCGCGAGATCATCAATCGAGGCAACGAAGTCTGCTCGATCGTCGTCGCGGTGGCGATGCCGCCGGCAAAATAACGAAATGCTGTCGTCCCCGCGCAGGCGGGGACCCAGCCCTTGGCGATTAGAGCTGGATGCCCGCCTTCGCGGGCATGACGGCTGAGAAATGATTGAGGGAGTATCCAATGTCCGAAGCATTCCTGAAGAACCCGCTGTCGCTGTTCGACATCAAGGGCAAGGTCGCCGTCATTACCGGTGCGTCGGGCGCCTTCGGCGCGCTCTCCGCCAAGGTGCTGGCCGGCGCCGGAGCCAATGTCGTTTTGGCGGCGAGCAAAATCGACGAACTGAAAAAAGTCGCCGCCGAATGCGAAAGCCTCGGCGCCAAGGCCGCGATCGTCGCGCTGCGACCGTCGTCGGACGAAAACTGCGAGGCCATCGTCAAGGCCGCGGTCGATACGTTCGGCCGGCTCGACATTCTCGTCGTCGCCTCGGGCCTCAACAAGGTCGCCAAGATCGTCGACCAGAAGCCGGAAGACTTTCTCGACGTGATGGACGCCAACGTCACCCAGTCCTGGCTGATGGCGCGCGCCGCCGGCAAGCAGATGCTCAAGCAAGGCGAAGGCGGCAAGGTCATCCTCACTTCCTCCGCGCGCGGCCTGCTCGGTCATCCGGCCGGCTACACCGCCTATTGCGCCTCGAAGTCGGCGGTCGACGGCATCACCAAGGCGCTCGGCTGCGAATGGGGCGACACCGGCATCACCGTCAATGCGCTCGGGCCGACGGTGTTTCGCTCGCCGCTCACTGCCTGGATGTATGAGGACACCGAGCGAGCGCAGACCGTGCGCAAGGGCTTCCTTGCCCGCGTGCCGAAGGGCCGCCTTGGAGAGCCGGCCGATCTCGCCGGCCCCTTGTTGTTCCTCGCCTCGAAAGCATCGGATTTCTACACCGGTCACATTCTCTATGCCGACGGCGGCTACACGGCGGGATAAAACATGAGCAAAGCGCGCATCAGCGTCATCGGCGCCGGCCTGATGGGCCACGGCATCGCGCAGGTGTTCGCGCTCGCCGGGCACGACGTCACCATCTATGACGCCTTCGCGGGCTCGCTCGAAACGGTCAAGGCGCGCATCCTCGCCAATCTGAAGGACCTTGGCGACGACCAAGGTGCCGTCGACCGTGTCACGCCGCAAGGCGATCTCGCCAAGGCGGTGGCCAGCGCCGACTATGTCGTCGAGGCCGTGCTGGAAGATCTGGCGCTCAAGCAGAAATTGTTCGGCGAGATCGAGCCGCTGGTGCGGCCGCACACGATCCTTGCCAGCAACACTTCGGTCATTCCGATCACCGCGATCATGCAAGGACTTGAACGCCGCGAGCGCGCGCTCGGCACCCACTGGTGGAATCCGCCGTTTCTGGTGCCCTTGGTCGAAGTGATTGAAACGCAATGGACGTCGCCGGCCACCGTCGACTTCACCATGAAGCTGCATGCCGCTGCCGGCAAGAAGCCGGCGCATGTAAAGAAGGACGTGCCCGGCTTCATCGGCAACCGGCTACAACACGCACTCTGGCGCGAAGCCATTTCACTGGTCGAGAATGGCATTTGCGACGCCGAGACCGTCGATGAAGTGATCAAGTCAGCGTTCGGCCGCAGGCTTGCCGTACTCGGACCTTTGGAAAATGCCGATATGGTCGGCACCGATCTGACTTTGGCGATCCACCAGAACGTGCTCGGCGACATCGACAGCCGGCCGGGCCCTTCGCCTTATCTCGACAAGCTCGTCAAGGACGGTAAACTCGGCTTCAAGACGGGCGAAGGCTTCCGCAAGTGGAGCCCCGAAGAACAAACGGCACTTCGCGCCAAGGTTCTGCAACATCTCAAGAAAGCGCGCGCTCAGGATAACTGAGACGCACGCATACAACAGGGAGACGACCATGACCGCCAAGACAATTTCTCGCCGCACGCTCGTCAAGACAGGTATCGGCGCCATTGCCGCGCCCGCTCTGTTTGCAATGCCAACGCAAGCGCAAACCGCCGTTATCAAGATCGGTCACGTCAGTCCGCGGACCGGCCCGCTCGCCGGCTTCGGCGAAGCCGACAGCTTCATCCTCGAACAGGTCCGCGGCATTTTGAGCAAAGGCCTCAGCAACGGCGGCAAGAGCTACAAAGTCGAGATCATTTCCAAGGACAGCCAGTCGAGCGGCAGTCGCGCGGCCGAGGTCGCCTCCGAACTGATCCTCGGCGACAAGGTCAATCTGCTGGTCGGCTCCGGCACGCCGGACACCACCAACCCGATTTCCGATCAAGCCGAAGTCAACGAAGTGCCCTGCATCACCACCAATTGCCCGTGGCAGCCGTATTTCTTCGGCCGCAAGGGCGACCCGGCCAAGGGCTTCAACTGGACCTATCATTTCTTCTGGGGCCTTGAGGACGTCATCGGTTCGTTCCTGGCGCTGTGGGACTCGCTGCCGACCAACAAGGTCATCGGCGGCCTGTTCCCGAACGACGCCGACGGCAATGCCTGGGGCGATCCGGTGCGCGGCGTGCCGCCGGCTTACACCAAGGCCGGTTACAAGCTCGTCGATCCGGGCCGCTATCAGCCGATGAACAACGATTTCACCTCGCAGATTTCGGCCTTCAAGGCGGCCGGCGCGGAGATCGTCACCGGCGTGATGATCCCGCCGGACTTTGCCACCTTCTGGTCGCAGGCGGCGCAGCAGGGTTTCAAGCCGAAGATCGTCACCATCGGCAAGGCGCTGCTGTTCCCCTCGGTCATCGACTCGCTCGGCGCGCGCGGCAACGGACTGTCGAGCGAAATCTGGTGGTCGCCGAACCATCCGTTCAAGTCCGGCCTCACCGGGCAAAGCTGCCAGGCGCTCGCCGATTCATACAGCAAGGCCGCCGGCAAGCCGTGGACGCAACCGATCGGCTTCCAGCACGCGCTGTTTGAAGTGGCGATCGACGTGCTCAAGCGCGCCAAGAACCCGACCGACGCAAAGTCGATTCTCGACGCCATCGTCGCCACCAACTACGAGTCGATTGTCGGCAAGGTGCAGTGGACCGGACAGCCGGTGAAAAACGTCACCAAGACGCCGCTGGTCGGCGGTCAGTGGCAGAAGAAGGGCGACAAGTTCGATCTGGTCATCACCGAGAACAAGACCGCGCCGGGCATCCCGGTCGGCGGCAAGCTGCAACCGCTGAGCTAGGCAACGCGGATCCCGCCATCGGCCCGCGCCCGGCACGGGCCGATGGCGGACATTCATCACCATCCGGGGAGGCGGCGCGATGGCGACGGCAGCGGAGGCTCTACAGAAGACCAAGGAAGATTTCGCCAGGAAGCCCGAGACGACCGGCACGATGAAAGTGTCGCGGCCGCAGAACGGCGCGGAATATCTCGAATCGCTGCGTGACGACCGCGAGGTCTATGTCTACGGCGAACGGGTCAAGGACGTCACCACGCATCCGGCCTTCCGCAACACCGCGCGCATGGTGGCCCGCCTTTACGACGCGCTGCACGATCCAGGACGCGCCGGCAAGTTGACGGTACCAACCGACACCGGCAATGGCGGCGTCACCCATCCCTTCTTCAAGGCGCCGAAATCGCAGGCCGATCTGATCGCCGGCCGCGACGCCATCGCCGAATGGGCGAAGATTACCTATGGCTGGATGGGCCGCGCGCCGGACTACAAGGCGGCATTCCTCGCCACGCTCGGCGCCAATGCCGACTTTTATGCGCCCTATCAGGACAACGCCAAGCGCTGGTACAAATTCAGCCAGGAGCGCCTGCCCTTCATCAACCACGCCATCATTCACCCGCCGATCGATCGCGACCGGCCGCCGAACGAAGCCGGCGACGTCTGCATGCATGTCGAGAAGGAAACCGACGCCGGCATCATCGTCTCCGGCGCCAAGGTGGTCGCGACCGGGTCGGTCCTGACCAATTACACCTTCGTCGCGCATCACGGCTTGATCCCTGTTCAGGACAAGGCCTTCGCCGCCATCTTCATGGTGCCGACCAATACGCCCGGCGTGAAGTTCATCTGCCGCACGTCCTATGAAATGGCGTCAACGGTGATGGGCTCGCCCTTCGACTATCCGTTGTCGAGCCGGCTCGACGAAAACGACGCCGTGTTTATCATGGATAAGGTCCTGGTGCCGTGGGAAAATGTCTTCGTCTACGGCGACATGGACAAGGCGAACAATTTCTTCCCGCGCACCGGCTTCCTGCCGCGCTTCGTCGTGCATGGCTGCACGCGGCTCGCGGTCAAGCTCGACTTCATCTCCGGGCTGCTGCTCAAGGCGACCGAGGCCGCGGGCACCAAGGACTATCGCGGCGTTCAGGCCAATGTCGGCGAGGTCATCGCCTGGCGCAATCTGTTCTGGGGATTGTCCGACGCCATGGTCAAGGACGCCAAGCCGTGGATTGGCGACTACGTGTTGCCGAACATGGACCCGGGCAACGCCTACCAGATCATCGCGACGATGGCCTATACCCGCGTCAAATATCTCATCGAGCAGACAGTGGCGTCGGGACTGATCTACCTCAACAGCCATTCGAGCGATTTCAAGAATCCGGAAATCCGCCCCTATCTCGACCAATATCTGCGCGGCTCCAACGGCTACAAGGCCGAGGAACGGGTGAAGCTGCTCAAGCTGTTGTGGGACGCGCTCGGCACCGAATTCGCCGGCCGGCACGAACTCTACGAGATCAACTATGGCGGCTCGACCGAGGAGATCCGCCGCTACTGCCTGTTCGGCGCGATCGGTTCCGGCAATGCCGACAGGTTCAAGGGCTTCGCCGAACAATGCATGGCCGAATATGACCTCGACGGCTGGAAGGTGCCCGATCTCACCGACCCGGGCGAATTCAGTTATCACGCCTCGCGCGGAGCCAAGTAACGAATGGCGGCGATCCTCGCTCTCGAAAATATCTCGAAGCGCTTCGGGGCCGTTGTCGTCGCGGATGGAATCGACCTCTCTCTCAATGAGGGCGAGGCGCTCGGCATTATCGGGCCTAATGGCGCCGGCAAGACCACATTATTTGGCATGGCCACCGGCACGGTGGCGCCCGACGCAGGCCGCGTCCTGTTCGACGGCAAGGACATCACCCGGCTGGCGCCGGAAGGCCGTTGCCGTCTGGGGCTCGCGCGCTCGTTTCAGATTCCGCAGCCATTTTCCGGCATGACGGTTTTCGAGAACGTCGTAGTCGCCGCCGCCTTTGGCAACAATGAACGCGAAAAGGCCGTCTATGACCGCTGCGCCGATCTGCTCGAACGCTGCGCGCTGGCCGGCAAGGCCAACAAGCGTGCCGGCGGATTGACGCTTCTCGACCGCAAGCGTCTGGAACTGGCGCGTGCGCTTGCCACCAAACCGCGCGTCCTGCTGCTCGACGAGGTCGCCGGCGGTCTGACCGAGCCTGAATGCGCGACGCTGATCACGCTGATCAAGGACGTGCGCGCCGAGGGCGTCACCATCGTCTGGATCGAGCACGTCGTGCACGCCCTTCTCGCCACAGTCGATCGCCTCGCGGTGCTGCATGGCGGAAAATTCATAGCCGCGGGCGATCCGCACAAGGTCATCCGCAGCGCGGAGGTGGCGGAAATCTATATGGGGATCGACGCCGATGCGTGACGCGCCGCTGCTCCAGGTCGATGCCATCGACGTTTTTTACGGCGACTTCCAGGCGCTGTTTGGTGTCTCGCTGACAGTGGAGCGCGGCCATGTTGTCGCCGTGATCGGCGCCAATGGCGCTGGCAAGAGTACGCTACTGAAGACTATCGCCGGGCTGATGCAGCCGCGCCGCGGCAGTATTCGCTTCAATGGCGCGGCGATTGACAACGCGCCGGCCTTCGCCGTCGTCAAACGCGGCATCGCGCTGGTGCCGGAAGGCCGCCGCCTGTTTCCATCGCTGTCTGTGGAAGAAAACCTCAAGATCGGCGGGCAGTCCGGCCGCCCCGGCCCCTGGACGCTGTCGCAAATCTACAAACTGTTTCCGGTGCTGTCGGAACGGCGCCATCTCCCGGCGACCGCGCTGTCGGGCGGGCAGCAGCAAATGGCGGCGATTGGACGCGCGCTCATGTCGAACCCGGATTTGTTGCTGTGCGACGAAATCAGCCTCGGACTTGCGCCGATCATCGTGCGCGACATCTACGCGCAATTGCCAGCCATTGTCGGCGACGGCATGTCGCTGGTCATTGTCGAGCAGGATATCGCCCAGGCGCTGAAGGCGGCTGCGCAAGTCTACTGTTTGCAGGAAGGCCGCATCGCCCTGCAAGGCGCGGCGCGCGATCTCACGCGCGAAGCCATTTCAGCCGCCTACTTCGGGGTTTGACGAGTGAATATGCGCGTTCATCTCCCTCCGTCGTCATGGCCGGGCATGACCCGGCCATCCACGTCTTTCTTTCCTCGCGAAGGCGTGGATGCCCGGCTCAAGGCCGGGCATGACGAAAAAAGGTTCGGGGTGTAGCGATGACCGAATGGCTCAACGTCATCCTGCAAGGCGTGCTGATCGGCGGACTTTACGCCATGTTCGCCGCCGGCCTGTCGCTGATCTTCGGCGTCATGCGGCTGGTCAACATCGCCCATGGCGATTTGATCGTGCTCGCCGCCTACGTCGCGCTGATGGTGACGCAGACCCTCGGTCTCGATCCGCTGACCTCGCTGCTGCTGGTCGTGCCGGCCATGGCGATCATCGGTTATGCCCTGCAGCGCCTCTTGCTCAACCGCACGCTCGGCGACGACCTATTGCCGCCGCTTTTGGTAACCTTCGGCCTGTCGATCATCATCCAGAACGGTCTGCTGGAGCTGTTCACCGCCGATAGCCGCAAATTGCAGGCCGGCGCCGTCGAGACAATGACATACCAGATCGGTACCGGCATCTGGGTCGGCCTGTTGCCATTCATCCAGTTCGTCGTCGCGGTCGCGGTGATCGCCGCGCTGCAAGTGCTGTTCTACCGCACAGCGCTTGGCCGCGCCTTCCGCGCCACCTCCGACGATCAATCGGTCGCGCAATTGATGGGCCTCGACACCCGGCATGTCTTTGCCATGGCGATGGCGCTGTCGCTCGCCGTCGTCGCCATTGCCGGCGTCTTCCTGGCGGTGCGTTCGAATTTCGATCCGGCCATCGGGCCGGCGCGGCTGATCTTCGGCTTCGAGGCGGTCATCATCGGCGGGCTCGGCAGCATGTGGGGCACGCTTGCCGGCGGCGTCATTCTCGGCGTTTCGCAGGCAATCGGCGCGCAGATCGATCCGGGCTGGCAATTGCTCGCCGGCCATATCGTCTTCCTCATCATTCTGGCAGTGCGGCCGCAGGGTCTGTTTCCAAAGGTGTCGGGATGAGCGAACAGGGCCGCTACCGCGTCGAACACGCCACCCGCTCCAGCCGCATCGGCGTTGGCCTCATCGTCATTGTTTTGCTGGCGCTGGCGCTCGCGCCGTTCTGGGGCGACCGGCAGATGCTACGGTTGCTGGCCGAACTGTTGACCTTCGTGGCGCTGGCCAGCCTGTGGAATCTGCTCGCCGGCTATGCCGGACTGGTCTCGGTCGGCCAGCAGGCTTTTGTCGGACTCGGCGGCTATTTGTTGTTCGCCATGGTGATCCTCGGCGGCGTTCATCCGATCGCGGCGATCTTCATCGCCGGACCGATCGCAGCTTTGGTGTCGATCCCGGTCGCCGCGCTGACGTTTCGCTTGCGAGGCGCCTACTTTGCCATCGGCACCTGGGTGGTGGCGGAGGTCTTCCGCCTGCTTGCCTCGCAAGTGTCGGTGCTGGGCGGCGGCTCCGGCATAAGCCTTCCGGCCGCCGCGGTGATCGCCATGGCGCCGACGCGGCAGGCGCGCGAGTTCGAGATCTATTGGCTGGCGCTGGCGTTGACCGTGATGGTGCTGGCGGCCATCGTCGCCTTGCTGCGTTCGCGCCACGGCCTGGCACTGACCGCGATCCGCGACAATGAAGTCGCGGCGCAAAGCAACGGCATCGACGTCACTCGCGTCAAGCTGATCGTCTATGTGCTGACCGCGTTCGGCACCGCCATGATCGGCGCCCTGATTTTCCTGATGAAGCTGCGGATCTCGCCCGACACCGCCTTCAGCGTCAACGACTGGACCGCCTTTGTCATCTTCATTACCGTCATCGGTGGCATCGGCCGGATCGAGGGGCCGATTGTCGGCACCATCATTTTCTTTTTCATGCGCCAGACGTTGTCCGACCTCGGCAGCCTGTACCTCTTGATCATGGGCGCCGTCGCCATCGTGGTCATGTTGTGGGCGCCGAAAGGATTGTGGGGCCTCATCGCCGAGCGCTACGGCTGGCAAGCGCTGCCCTTGCAACGGCAACTTGTATTCGACGACGACGCCCGGCGCGCCAGCGACAAACGCGCATAAAAAAATGCCCGGCAAATTGCCGGGCATTTTTTATTTGCATGCGCGAGAAAAAAGCTAATGCTTTTTCTTCTTCACATCGCCAGCGCCGGTGATGCCGGGATTGAACGATGGCGGATCCGAAGCCGGAAAACTCTCGTCGGAATTGACGGTAACCTTGTCTTCTTCCTTCTCGATCCGGGCGCGCTCTTCGGCGGCATGCTCTTTCGGCTTTTCAGCGACTTTGTCAGTCATGGCCTACCCCTTAATCGTGGTGGCGGCCGCCCGCTGGCGGCCGGCCTGTCGAGGATAACGGGCGGCGCTGCGATAGGTTCCTGCTTCCGGAACCGCTACAAATCCTGCTTGATCCAGGCGTCCTGAACGTCCTCACACCAGTTGCCGACGTTCCACTGGCCAAAGGCGCCCAGGCCGCCGCGTTCGTCCGCGCCGGCATAGACCGGCACATGCACGACCGAGAGACCGTCATGCGAATAAGCCGCATTGAGCGCCGCGCGCAGACTGCCGGCGCTGTCGCCGCCAGACACGGCCAGGACGCCCGACACCGACGACGCCATCTGGACGTAATCAACGGCCACGCGGTCGCTGGTCTTGAACTCGACACCGTATTGCGCAAGTTGCAGACCTGTGATCGCCGCCATGCGGCGGTTATCGAAGATGACGATCATGCCGCGCACTTTGTGCTCGACGGCGTCGATCAGAACCTGCGGGTTCATCATGAAGGAACCGTCGCCGGTGAAGGCAATCGAATAGCGCGGTCGCTCGGCAAGCGCCGAGGCAAGCAGTGCGCTGGTCGCAAAACCCATATAGGACGCGCCGGTCTCGGTGTAAGTGTCGCCGCTGCGGTCGTCCTCGACGATCTGAAAGCCGTTGGCCTGCACGTCGCCGGCGTCGAAGAACTTGGCGGCGCCAATCGATCTGGCGAAGTCGGCAACGGTCTTGATGGCCGCCGGCTGCGCCAATACCGGCTTGCACCAGACGTCGTCGTGGAGCGGCGGACATTCGAAGCGCTGCTTTTTGTAGGCGGTCCATTCGGCCTTCTTCGCCGCGCAGGCGGCAAGCCATACGCCTTTATTTTTTTTCGTATCCAACGCTTTGAGCTTTTCCGCCAGGCGCTCGGCGATCACGCCGATATCGCCGGTCAGAGCCAGCGTGTTGTTGTAATGCAGGGCGTCGGCCAGATCGCCGTTGATATTGATCACGGCCCGCGCATTCCTGTAACCGATGCCGGAGCAGTCGGCCTGACAGACCGCGCGCGTGCCGATGGCGATCAGCAGCTCGGCCTCGGCCATCGCATAATTGCCGCTGATCGAGCCTTTCGAGCCGCCGACATGCATGTTTTGCAAGTGCGCGTCCGGAAGGACGCCGGTCGAGCCCGGCGACAGCGCCACCACGGCACCCGACGCTTCCGCCAGATGCCGCAAGGCCGCGTCATGCCCGCGCGTGCCGCCACCTGCCTTGATGACGATCTTATTGGCGCGAGCGATCATCGCCACCGCATCGTCGAGAGCTGCGTCATCGGCCGGCGCCATTTTCGTCAATGTGGGCCGTTCAGGCAGACCAGCAAGGTTGACCGTCAACCGCGCCGGCTGCGTGTTGAGCGGCAGCAGCAGATAAAACGGGCCAGCCTTGTAAGGATGATTGACGACAAGCGCGCCGCGCCGCAGCGCATCGCGGATCGCTTCCGGCGTATGCAGCACATACGACCCGCCGAGAATCGCGGTCATGCGGCCGAAGGCGCCCTGCTCCTCCTTCGGCACCTGCTGCATGTTGTAGCCTTCACCGAAGGTCGTTTCGTCGCCATAGATATGATAGACGCCGACGCCATTCGACGCGGCAGCGAGCGAGCCGGCGAAAGCCTGCATCGCGCCGGGCCCGATCGAGGTGATGACCGCCGATAGTTCGCCATATTGCCAACGCAGCGCGGTCGCCGCATGCGCCATCTCGACCTCGTTGCGGCAGTTGATGGTGCGCGTCGCGCCCTCTTCCTCGTAAATGCGCAACACATTGCCAAGATCAGTCGAGCCGTGGCCGAAAATGGCAAAATATTTGCGCACGCCTTGCTTCAGCAAGCCAAGAACCAACGCTTCCGACAACGTCGTCTCGATCAGCTTCGGTACGCTGCCCTTGGCCAGCGCTTCCGCGACGCCGCCGGCATCGCGGATGGCGCGGGCCCGTACCCGTACCGCTCGTTCGTTGTCGTTGTCGGATCGCGTCAGCATTGTCAGTTGGTCTTCTCGTTCGCGGCTTTGAGGATCGGGTTCCAGCTGGCGATGTCGGCCTTGAGTTGGGTGGCGAGGAAGTCGGGTCCGCGATCGCTCACCGGCGGCACCGTGCCGCCGAGTTCGAGCAGGCGCTTGGCCACCGCCGGGTCGTTCAGCGTTGTGTTGAGCGCCTCGCTCAATTTGGCGACGACGGCCTTCGGTGTGTTCTTTGGCGCGAAGATGCCGCTCCAGATATTGATCTTGAATGCCGGCACGCCCGATTCACTGGCGTTCGGAACGTCGGGCAAAGCCGGCGAGCGGGCATTGCCCGAGACGACGATGCCTTTCACACTGCCGCCCTTGATCGCACCCTGCACACTGACCACCTGTTCACAGAAGAAATCGACATGGCCGCCAATGACGTCGTTCAACGCTGGGCCGGTGCCGCGATAGGCGACCAGCGTCGGTTTGACGCCGAGTTCGGCAGTCAATAGCAGGCAAGCCATATGCGATGACGAGCCGATGCCGCCATGCGCCTGCTTCACCGCCTCGCCTTCCTTCTTCAGATAGGCGGTGAACTCCTTGAGGTCTTTAGCCGGAAATTCCTTGCGGGCCACGACCGCGGCCGGCGCGTTCGCGGTCAAGCCGATCGGCTCGAAGTCCTTGGTCGAATCGTAGCGCAAATTGGGAAACAGCGCCGGCGCCGAGACGTGCGAGCCCATGCTGGCGCCGAGCAGCGTGTAGCCGTCCGGCTCCGCCGCCGCGACCCGCGCCGTCCCGATGGTGCCGCCGGCGCCGCCGAGATTTTCAATGACGACGCTCTGGCCGAGCGCCTTGCCCATGCCGTCGGCCATGATGCGGGCGACGACATCGCTCGGACCGCCGGGCGGAAACGGCACGACCATGGTGATTGGCCGGCTCGGAAAATTCTGCGCCATCGCCGGCAGACTCATTGCGGCGAAGGCAATGGCGGCCAACAGGCCCTGGATGCGCGTTTTCTTCATAGCCTAACCCTCCCTGGAGTGTTTGTACTTGTGCGTCATTTCAGCTCCCCGCCGATCGTGCCGTTCTTGATCGCGGCATCGATCAGCGCGTCGTCATGCGTTACCAGCAACGAGATGTTGCGCTCGTTGCGCAGAATATTGTTGAGCCAGCGCAGTTGCCCGATAACCGCGCCCTTGTCTTCCTTGACCCAGGGCGCCGCCTTGCCTTTGACCTGCGCGATATTGTCGAGAACCCAGCCGACGTCGACGCTGTGTAGAATCTCGCGGCCGGATTGCAGCGCGATATAAACCATCTGGTGATCGGTTGAGTGGCCGGGCGCCTTGATCAGGACGACGCCGGGCGCGATCGGGTAATAATCGCCGTAGTCGAAGATGATGAACTGGTTGATCTGTTCCGCCGTCATCGCCAGATGTGGCTTGTGCGGCGTATTGAGAAGACAACGCGCGGTCTCGACGGAAACAAATGTCTTCTTCGCCAGTTCGTTGAAATTCGCGGCGCGGGTCACCCCGGCGACATGGTCGGCATGGAAATGCGTCAGCACGATCATGCGCGCGTCATCGAGCGCCTTCTGCAATCGCGCAAACGCCTCGGGGAAATAAGGCTCGCGCTTGTCCGGCGTCGAAAACGAATCGTGCGTCTCGCGGTCCATCCCTGAATCGATCATCACGGTCGCGTCCGGATAGACCACCTGAAACGCCGAGCGCGGCATCGTGATTGGCGTATCGTCGCCGCCTTCGATGACGAAGCGGTTCGGCCGCACGCTTGCCGCAACGCGCACGGCATTGACCGCGACCGGCCAGGCGCCTGGCAGCAGTCCGGCAAGGCGGCGGATCGCCGACAGGTCCGCCGTGAACGGAACCTCCCGCACCTCAGCCACATCCGTCACGCCCGCGACACTCATCTTTTCTCTCTACTCGGCGGCTTGCATCGCCATTGCTGCTTCGCGTCTGGCTTTCTCGCGCATCGCCAGCAGGATTTTTTCCGGCGTCGCCGGCAAATCGAAAACCCGCACGCCGACCGCATCATAGATCGCATTCATCACGGCGGGAATCGTCGGCACCATCGCCGGTTCGCCAATGCCCTTGACGCCCAGCGGCCCGATCGGATCGGGGTCCTCGATGATGATCGAATTGACGCGCGGCACGTCGAGCGAGGTCGGCAGGATATATTTGGCAAAACCGGACGTCGACGTGTGGCCATCCTTGAGCTGGTAATCTTCCATCAGGCCTTGGCCGATCGCCTGGACGATGCCGCCCTCGATCTGACCCTCGACGCCCTGCGGATTGACGGCGCGGCCGACGTCATGCGCCGCCCACACCGCCAGCACCTGAACTTCCCCGGTGACCGTATCGACTTCGACTTCGGCAACCTGGCAACCAAACACATAGGCCTGCCACGGCCGGCCGGACCCGTCGCCGCCCTTGCCGTCCTGGATGCCGGTCGTATCGGTGCCGAATGTGGCGGAGCCGACCGGCACCACGCCGCGGTTTTTGGCGCAGGCCACTGCCTCGCCCATGGTGATGCGGTGATTGGTGTTCTCGGCCCAGATTTCGCCGTTACCGGTGCGGATTGTCTCGGCGGCCACGTCCCACATCTCGGCCATGACACCGACCAAGCGCTTCCTGGCCTCGCGCGACGCAAGCGCGACGACATTGCCGATCATGTAAGTCTGTCGGCTTGCGCCCGCATGCGCGGCTTCTGGCGCGCGCGCGGTGTCGTTGTCGCCGATGACGACGTGTTCAGGTTTGACGCCGATTTCGTGCGCGGCAATCTGCGCCAGCACCGTGAGAATGCCCTCGCCGATTTCGGTGACGCCGGTGACGATTTTGGCCGAGCCGCCATCGTCGATTTCCGCCCAGGCAGCGGCGCGGTCGATCGTCGCCGTGCGGGCGATACCGTACCAGCAGGCCGCCATGCCGCGTCCGCGTTTACGGGCCATGCGCTTACTCCGCCGCTTCTTGGGTGTCGCCGGCCGCGAAGCGCGTGCCGAGCGTCACCGAGGGGCGAACATCGTCATGGCCGAGATCGCCGCGTGTTTCGCCGCGCACTGCCGGCGCGCCCGCTTCCCAGCCCGAGGCTTGTTCGGCCGCTTCCAGCGCGCGCATCAGGCTAACCGAGCCGAGCGTCTGCTTGGTATGCGTGGTCGCGCCATCACGCATCGCATTGATCCGCCTGATCTCGAACGGATCGAGCCCGAGCCGCTCGGCGATGATGTCGAGATGGCTTTCGGTGGCGAACTGCGTCTGCAACGCGCCGAACGAGCGAAAGGCGCCGGACGGTGTGTTGTTGGTGTAAATGCCGTAAGTATCGATACGGACATTGGGAATGCTGTAGGGCCCGGCCGCAAGGATCGCCGCCTTGCGCATGACGCCTTCCGTCGAAAGACCATAAGCGCCGCCGTCGCACACCATACGCATCGCCAAAGCCTTGATCCGGCCATCGTGCATCACGCCCATGCGCAAGTTGGTGCGCGAGGGATGGCGCTTGGCGGTCGAGATGATCGATTCTTCGCGGGTATAGACGAGCCGCACCGGCCGCATGGTCTTCATCGCCAGCAGCGCCAGCATGCCCTGGTAGATCATGTCCTCTTTGCCTCCGAAGCCGCCGCCCACCGGGCTCATGACGAAACGGACCTTGCTGATCGGCTTGGCGATGATGCGCGCCAGCATGTGGCGATGATGCGTGATGTTCTGGCTTGGTGACACCACCGTCACGACGTCATCATGATCGACGTAGGCAAGCCCCGCTTCCGGCTCGAGGTAAGCGTGCTCGATCGCCTGCGTCGAATAGTTTTCCTCAATGACAAGGTCGGATTCGGCAAAGCCAGCCTCGACGTCACCGACGCGGATCGGGATGTGCTTGGTGATATTGTCCGGCGCATAGTCATGGACGACGGCTGCGCCTTCGCGCATCGCCACGTCCGGGTCGAACACCGGCGTTAGCTGCTCATAAACAACCTTGATTGCGGCAACCGCGCGCTTGGCGGTCAGCGCATCTTCGGCGGCGACCGCGGCGACAGCCTCGCCGACATAGCGCACCTTGTCGTGTGCCATCACCGGCTGGTCGTGCACGAAGACGCCGAAGCCGTCCTTGCCGGGTACATCCGCCGAGGTAATGACGCTCTCGACACCTTCCATCGCCAGCGCCGCCGACGTATCGATTGAGACAATGCGCGCATGCGCATGCGGCGAACGCAATACCTGCACATGCAGCATGCCGGGCATAATCATGTCGCCGGCATATTTCAGGCGGCCCGAGACTTTGCTCGGCGCGTCGATGCGGCGCACGCTTTTGCCAATGACGTCGCCGTCAGCCGTATCGGTCTCCAGCAAGGCCGTCGCCGGCAAGCGCCCGTTCTGCACGTCGCGCGCCAGTTCGACCGCGTCGAATATTTTCTGATAGCCGGTGCAGCGGCAGATGTTGCCGCCGAGCCGCTCCTTGATCTCTTCGCGGTCAGCGAAGGGATTGGCGCGCAGCGCCGCGGTCGCCGCCATCACCATGCCGGGAATGCAATAGCCGCACTGGCTGGCGCCGGCCTTGTGAAAGGCCTTTTGCAGCACGCTCAACTCGCCGGATTTTGCCAGCGACTCGATTGTATCGACCGTCGCGCCTTGCGCTTTGGCCACCGGCATCAGGCAGGACTTCACCAGCATGCCATCGACGAACACCGAGCAGGTGCCGCATTCGCCGGCGCCGCAGCCTTCTTTGTTGCCGGTCAGGTTGAGGTCGTCGCGCAGAAAGTCGAGAAGCCGCAAATGCGGCTTGGCATCTCGCGACACCTTGCGGCCATTGATCGTGGCGTTGAGGCGGATATCAACCATAGGCGGCTTCCAACTCTTGCGTCAGCGCATCGGGCGAAGCACCGGCGCGCCTGGACGCTGCGATCAGGCCGCGCACCAGAAAGCCGCGCACGACGTCGCGGCGGTATTCCTGCCGGCTGCGCGATTGCACCAGGTCGAGCGGCATGTCAGCCGCCTCTTCCAGCAACGCGCCGGTCAACTTCTTGCCGCGCAACAAATCTTCGATCTCGCGCAGGCGGCGCGGCACCGGCCGAATGCCGGCGATCGCCAGCCTGGTGTCCTCGATCACCCGGCCGTCGCGGTCGAGCTTCACCATGACAGCAAGGCAAACCACGGAAATGACCAGTGAGCGGCGATGGCCGACTTTCTCGAAGCTGCCGCCGAAACCGGCAAGCGCGTCGCATTCAAAGCCGGTGACCAGTTCGCCTTCGGCAAGCTGGGTCTTGCCAGGCCCGGTGATGAAGTCGCGCAAAGGCATGCTGCGCTTGACGATTTTTCCATTCTGGGCGGACGCCAATTCAACAACCGCGTCATGCGCTTCGAGACACGGCGTGGCGTCGGCCGCGGGCGAGGCATTGACGACATTGCCGCCAAGCGTCGCCTGCGCGCGGATCTGATCGTCGGCGAACCAGACCGCGCAGCGCGGCATCGCCGGCATGGCGCGGCCAAGCGCCGCGTCGTCGAGAAAACGCTGGATCGGCGTCGCAGCGCCAATGCGCACGCGACGATCGCCGACCTGGCGTTCGTTCAGTTCGGGAATTTTCGTAACGTCGATCAGCGCCGGAATCTCGACGTCGCCGGCGCGGCCCTCACGCGCCCACGGCAGCGTATCGGTGCAGCCGGCTACGACGCGATAGCGCCCGCGATTCTTCTCCATCGCGGCGAAGGCCTCGGCGAGCGAAGTCGGCGTCAGATATTCGTCGCAGATGAGCATTCAGTCTTCCCAATTGGGTCGCCGTCATCGTCCGCGAAGGCGGACGGTCCAGCTCTAGAGAAGAGAAGCGCTGGGTCTCCGCTTTCGCGGGGACGACAGCATTACTTATTCCGCCGCTTCTTTCCGCACGGCGTCCATTTTCGCCTTGACCACCACCTTGATCGCGTCTTCGACGCGATCCTTGGCGTAGCGGATCGCGGTCGGCAGATCGTCGAGCGGGAACGTATGCGTGTGGATCAGGGTCGCGTCGAAGCGTTTCTGCTTCATGAAGGCTTCGGCGCGGTGCGTCGCGCTCTTTCCCTCGCCGCGAATGCCGTACATGTAGATGTTGTTGCGCACGATATGCGCGACATCGACCGGCACTTCCTCATGCGCGAAGGCCGCGAGGCAGACGCGACCGCCACGATTGACCATGCGCACGGCATCGTTGACCGCGGTAGTCGCGGCCGAGCATTCGACCACATAGTCGACGCCCTTGCCGCCATTGAGCTTCTTCACTTCGGCGACGACGTCCGGCGTCTTGCGGATGTTGATGACCGCGTCGGCCCCTAACTGGCGGCCGATCTCAAGCCGGTTGTCGCGCGTGCCGGTGAGAATGACCGGCTGTGCGCCAAGCGCCTTGGCCACGGCGACTGCCATCAGGCCGATCGGGCCCGGGCCGGTGACGACGACACTTTCGCCGGCGACGAGGCCGCCCAATTCGGTCAGCGCATACATCGCGGTGCCGGCGGTGACGACCAGCGTGCCTTCCTCATCGGTCATCTCGTCCGGAATGGCGACGAGCGTATTGATGTGGTTGACCTGATATTCGCAGAAGCCGCCGTCGGTGGTGAAGCCGTTGGCGCGATGGTTCTTGTCGACGTCGCCGTAGTTCAGGCCGTAGTTGTGGCACGACGTGTACATACCTTCGCGGCAGCGCTTGCACTGGCCGCAGCCGGCGTGAATTTCCACCGCGACACGCTGGCCGAGTTTGTATTCGTCGACGCCATGCCCAAGCGCGACCACCGTGCCCATGTATTCATGGCCGGGCGTAAAGCCCTTGTTGAACGGCAGACCGCCCTGAATCGAGGCCGGCGGGCCGTGATAGATGATCTCGAGATCGGTGGCGCATATCGCCACCGCATCGATGCGCACCAGTACCTCGGCCTTCTTCGGCACCGGCGTCGTCTTTTCCGTCATGCTGAGCTGGCCGGGGTCGCCGAGCACCCAGGCGCGCATCGTATCGGGAATCGGGAATTCGTTATGGTTCGTCTTCACGCCAGCGGGTGCGTACATCGTTCCTCCAGAAATTCTTTTTGAGTGGTGCTTATCAAAATGCCGATCAGCTTGCGGCGGCCTGTGCCTGATCGGTTGCGGTTTGGCTCGCGGGCGCGCCGAATTGCGCCGACAGCGCGCGGCTTGCCGAGACGATTTCGTTGCGCATCAGCGCGAGATGCTCGTCGGTCGCCCGCATGGTCGGCGTCGAGGCGCTGATGGCGCCGATCACGGTACCGGCCTGATCGCGGATGGCGGCGCCGATGCAGATGACGCCGGGCAGGATTTCCTCGCGGTCCATCGAGTAGCCATTGCGGCGAACGTGCCGCAGATCCTCGATCAGCGCTGCAAATTCGGTGATCGTGTTCGGCGTGTAGCGCTTCATGCCGTGTGCGACCAGGCGCTTCATCTCGTCTTCCGGCAGCCAGGCCATGATCGCCTTGCCGAGCGAAGTGGCGTGCGGCGCATCGACCTTGCCGATCCGGCCGGAGTCGACCCGCACTGCGTGGCGGGCTTCGCGCCGCGCCACGGTGACGACGTTGTCGCCCTGCAACGAGGCGAGGTGGACGGTTTCGCCGGTGGCTGCGTTGACCGTCTCGAGATAAGGCTGCGCCCGGCGCGGAAGGTCGACCTGCAGGCAGGCATGACCAAGATAAAGAATTCGCGCTCCCAAGGCATACAACCTGCGGCCCGGTACCTTCGCGGCAAAGCCGCGCTGGATCAGGGTCGCCAGCAAATGATGGCAGGTCGAGATATTGAGGCCAGTGCGGACCGACAGGTCGGTTAGCGTGGCTTCACCACCCGCTTCGGCGATGGTTTCCAGCAGAAACAGCGCACGATCGACGGATTGAATGCTGTGGCGCTCGCCTTCGGTGCGCGCGCGCGGTGGACGGGCCTTTAAGCCGGGCCCTGGCAGGATCGTTGCGTCCATTGTTTGTTTTCTCCCTGCGCCAAGGGAAAACTTATGCGGCATAAGAGTCAAGGTCATTTCAGCATGCCGGACGTCGATTTCGTAATATGAAATAGATACATAGAAGCCCGCAGGCTTTCGGCCATGCGGGCTGTTTTACGATCCCTGCGGCGCGATCAGCCGGGCGGCACCAGCCCCAATTCGATCTCCAGCGCGCCACACAGCATCTGGCCGAGCAGTATGTGCATTTCCTGAATGCGCGCCGTGGTGCCGGACGGCACCACCAGTAGATGGTCGGCCAGGCCCACCATGTCGCCGCCGCCTTTGCCGCCAAAAGCGGCGGTCACCAGCTTCATCGCCCTCGCCTGCTGCAGGCCCGCGATGATGTTGGCGCTTTTGCCGGAGGTCGAGATCGCAATGACAAGATCGCCCGGCCGGCCGAGCGCGGCGATCTGGCGGGCAAATATCCGGTCAAAGCCAAGATCGTTGCCAGCGGCGGTGATGGTGGAGGTATCCGTGGTGAGAGCGATTGCCGCGATCGGCGCGCGGTCGGTCTTGTAACGGATGGTCAATTCGGTCGCGAGATGCTGCGCGTCGCCGGCGCTGCCGCCATTGCCGAACAACATGATCTTGCCGCCGCCGCGAATGGCCGTCACGCTCGACGCCAGCAGCCCCGCGAAGGCAGCCTGCAACGCCGCCTCGGTCGCGCGCGCCACGGCATGGTGCTCGGCGAACTCCGCTTTGAAAAATCCGGGCACGTCCACTTTATGGTTCCTCACAATCGCGCACGATAAAATTCATGTCGCAAGATTTGACGGCGATCGCAGTTTCACGCTGCCGGCCGGCCGGCGCAAATAAGTCGTCGCAAAGGCGTAACCAAACCAGCGCAGATAGGCCGGCAACCAGCTGATCACGCGAAAGCGGCTGGCGCCTTTGGTGCGCTCGAACCACTGGGCCGGCACTTCGGCCACCGGCCAACCCAGCCGATGGCACTTCACCAGAAGCTCGATGCTGTAGCAGAAACCGCTGTCGGATTCGACCGCGATGCGGTCGATGACACGCCGCGAAAACAGCCGAAAGCCGCTGGTCGGGTCGTGTGTCGGCAGGCGCGCCACATTATAAAGTGTGAAAGCCGCCGTTCGCACCAGCAACGCTTTAAGCCACGGGCAGCCGACCATGCAGCCGCCGGGAATGAAGCGGCTGGCGCAGACGATGTCGGCGCCGGCTTCGGCCTTGCCGACCATGGCGTCGACGATGGCGCCGTTGAAATCGTCGTCGGCAGGATAAACCATCACAAAAGGGGCACGGCTGGCGGAAAAGCCGGCCATGATCGCGCCATGGGCGCCGCGTCCCGGATTGCGCACGAATTCGATTTGGAGGCCTTCGACGCGCGCGGGATTGGCCTTGATCGTCGTCAGCGTGTCGTCATCCGGACGATCGTAGCAGATAAGAATGCGCGCCGGCGTCCGCATGTGATCGCGCAGCGCGCCGAGCGTCGCAAGAATATTGCGGCCTTCGTTGTAAACCGGGACGACGATGTCCAACCGCGCCGTCATCGCTATTTCCGGTCCCGGCTGTTCTCGGTCATGCGCTAGTAAACAACGTTGGCATTCTTGAGGAAGCCCCAGATATCGACCACCGGCTTGCCGGCGAAGTCGGCATCGCGATAGGCCGAATGCGGCGTGCACAGAATCAAGAGATCGCTGTCCGCGACCACGCGATCGAGAGGCTGGATCGTCGGATCGGTGGTGACGAACGGATCGGTGGTCAGCACGGCGCGCGCCGCTGTCAGCAGCGTGCGCTTGAGCTTGTAGCTCAAGGAAGCGCGCGTATCGTCGATCTCGGCCTTGAATGCCATGCCTAGAAGGCCGACCGTCATGTCGGCCAAATCGTAGCTGCGCTTGAGGTCGTCGATCAGCTGCAGCGCCAATCCCTCGTTCACCTGCATCGCAGCATGGCCGATGTTGAACTGATTGCGCGCGAAAGCGGCGAGCTGCATCGTATCCTTGAACAGGCAGGGACCGGCCGCGAAGCCCGGGCCCGGCAAAGTGCGCGCGCGCGGATAATTATGCTTCATCGCCTTCATGATCGCCGTGTAATCGGCGCCGGCCGATTTCGCGATCATGTAGAACTGGTTGGTGGCGGCGAATTCGATGTAGCGATAGGCATTATTGAACAGCTTGGCGAGTTCCGCCTCGAGCGGCGCAACGACCACGACTTCCGGCGCGATCCGGTTGAACAAGGCCACTGCTTCTTCGACCGCTTCCGGCGATGTGCCGCTGACGATCTGCGGCATCTCGCGCAGTTCCTTGATGCCGTAACCTTGCACGACCCGCTCCGGGCAGAAGGCGATTTTGTTCTTGCGGCCGAGTCGCGCCAGATAAGTATGCAGCCAGTCGGTCGTGCCCGGAAATACCGTCGAGCGCAGCACGATCAACTGGTCGTCCGCGATATGCGGCAACAGGTCGTCCATGCAGCGCTGCACCGCGGCCGTCACGGGATTGAGAAACTCATCGACCGGGGTGCCGATGGTGACGACGACCGGGCCGGAGCCATGAATTTGGGTCGGCGACGAGGTGAAAATCAGCCGGTTCTCAGCCAGCGCCTTCACCAGCAGCGGCGCCGCGCCGTGCTCGATAAAAGGCAGCTTGCCCGAACGAAGCGTCGCCAAAGTCTTCTCATTGAGGTCGTTGACGTTGACGGTCATGCCCGCTTCGGCGAAGGCCAGCACGAGCGGAATTCCTACATGGCCGGCCCCGCCAACAACGGTGATATCCGCTATCGGGCTGCTGCCTTTGGCCACCATTTCCGGGCTTTTTGACGGAGAGTTCACAGGACACCTTTTCGTAACTGCCGGACCGATATAGCAGATAACCCAATGAGTTGCGCTAGGGACATTTGCCATCACCGGCGGGCGACACCGCAGACTGATGGCATAGGCCGCGGCCGGCCTCCGGTGCAATGGAATCTTTGACTTTGGATGCGGATTCGGGGCTTTTGGGTGAGCGGGACTGCAAATGCGAAGGATACTACATCGATGCGTCGACTGCTATTGCTGCTGCTCAAAGCGACTGTTTCAATTCTGCTGCTGTATGTGTCGCTTCGTTCCGTCAATCTTGCCGCGCTCGGCGAACGGCTGATCGGGATAAACATCGGCTGGGTCTTGGCCGCCTTGCTTTTGCAGGGCGTCCAGGTCGTTTTACAGGCGGCACGATGGCGCGCGATCGCCTTGGGGTGCGGCGCCGCGCTGGCGGCGCGCGCGGCACTTGGCATGTGTTTTATCGCGACCTTTTTCAACCAGGTCTTGCCATCGACGATTGGCGGCGATGCCGCCCGCATCTGGCTGCTGGCTCGCGGCGGCGGCGGTTGGGCCAGGGCGGCCTATTCGGTATTGATCGATCGCATCGCCGGCGTATTCGCACTCGCCGTCATCGTCATCGGCTGCCTGCCGTGGACACTTGCGCTTGTGCAGGATCCGATCGCGCGCGCCATTCTGGTTTTGATTGGGGCCGGAGCCGTGGCCGGCGCGATCGTATTTATCCTGATCGATTTGCTGCGATTGCCGCTGCTCGATCGATTTGCGCCGGCTCGCCACCTGGTCCAGGTGTCGCGTATTGCAAGACGGCTGTGTCAGTCGCCCCGGTCGGCCGTCACAATTGGAACCCTCTCATTCGGCATCCACTTCTTGACCATCGCCTCGATCTGGTGCCTGGCCCAGTCGGTGGCCGCTTCCGCCAGTTTTGTCTTGTTGATGTTCATGATCCCGCCGGTGATCCTGATCGCCACCGTCCCAATCTCGATCGCCGGCTGGGGCCTGCGCGAAGGCAGCATGATCGCCGCGTTCACCGTTGCCGGACTGGCCGCGGGCGACGGCCTGATCGTCTCCGTTTTATTCGGCCTGACCGCTTTTGCGATTGGCACGATCGGCGGCGGCGTCTGGATTGTGAGCGGCGCGCGGACGTCGTCGCCGCGGCCGGTATGAAAATGTCCCCGGCGCACCCCGCCTCGCCGCGCGAACGGTTTTTGACCTCGCTTTTGTTGCTATGGCTCGCCGGCAACGCGCTGCGCCTGACCGTGCTGGCGGTGCCGCCGGTCATTCCGCTAATCCACGATCAGTTGAACATGAGCGCGACCCAGGTCGGCATTCTCACCGGCCTGCCGTCGATGCTGCTGGCGCTTGCCGCCGTGCCGGGCTCGCTGCTGATAGCGAAACTCGGCGTGCGCGCGGCGCTGGTCATAGGCCTGATGCTCACCGCCATCGGCGGCGCCCTGCGCGGGCTGATGCCGGACGTGCTGTGGCTCTATGCCATGACCATCGCGATGGCGGGCGGCGTCGCCATCATGCAGGTGACGATGCCGACGGCGGTGCGCGCCTGGCTGCCGAACCGCATCGGCTTTGCCACCGCGGTTTACACCAACGGCCTGCTGGTCGGCGAAATCCTGCCCGTGGCGTTGATGCTGGTTCTGGTGCTGCCGCTCGTCGGCGGCAGCTGGCAATGGGGCTTCGTGTTCTGGAGCGTACCGGTCGTCGTCATCGCGTTCATCGTCATGGCGCTGGCGCCGCGCGCAGCGGCGAATGGCGGCGCGCCGGTTCGCCGCAAATGGTGGCCGGACTGGCGCAACATGCTGATCTGGCGCCTCGGCATCATGCTCGGCACCGTCAACGCCGTGTATTTCTCGACCAATGCTTTCATCCCCGATTATCTGCGCAGCATCGGGCAGGATGAGTGGATCAGCGCGGCGCTGACCGCGCTCAATCTTGGCCAGTTGCCGGCGTCATTCATTCTGCTGGCGGTGGCCGGAAGGCTCGAGCGCAAGGCATGGCCTTATGTTGCCTGCGGCATCGTCTGTCTGCTGGCGACCGGCGGCATCGTTTTTGGCAGCGGCGTTTGGATCGTGGCCGCTGCCGCGTTCGCCGGCTTTGCAGCGGCGGGAATTCTTATTCTGGTTCTGGCGCTGCCGCCTTTGCTCAGCCCGCCCGACGACGTCCATCGCGTCACCGCCGCCATGTTCACCATCAGCTATAGCTGCGCGGTGATCGTGCCGGTAATCAGCGGCGCGCTATGGGACTTGACCGGCATTGCCGCCATGGCCTTCTTGCCGATCGCGCTCTGCGGTATCGTCCTCGTCATTCTCGCGCCGGCGATCAATCACGTTCCGCGAATGGAGAGCTAACGCCATGCGTCCAATTCCGGTGGGAGCCAAAGGCCGCGACACCTTGCGTGTGACGCCGGCGCACCTCGCCAACCAGTTCAAGGATGCGCTGCTGCCGAAAGTTTTCGCCACGCCGATGATGGTGACGGTGATGGAAAATGCCGCGCTCAATGCGGTGCGCGACTATCTGGAGCCGGGCGAAAGTTGTGTCGGCACCCTGGTCAATGTCCGCCATCTGGCGGCGACGCCGGCCGGCCACGTCGTTACCGCCGAAGCGGTGGTGACCAAAGTAGATGGCCGCCATATTGAATTCACCGTTTCGGCCCGCGACGAGATCGAGGAAATCGGCAGCGGTACGCATGAACGCATGGTGGTCGATATGGACCGCATCGCCAAGAAACTGGACGCGAAGAAGCGGCCCTAAGCCACGGCGGCCTGAGGCACTTTAGCCCCTTGAATTCGAGCTTTTCCCGTTGTATCCCTCAATAGGTACTTCGAAAGTATCTATTATGATGTTTTTTACATGATAACAGGCACGCAGATGCGCGCCGCCCGCGCCCTGCTCGGCTTCGACCAGCGCGCGCTGGCGAAAGCCGCCGGCCTGTCTTTGCCGACCATCCAGCGCATGGAAGCAAGCGACGGCGTGGTGCGCGGCAATGTCGATTCACTGATGAAGCTGGTCGACGCGCTGGCCGCCCATGGCGTTGAATTGATCGGCGACGGCGCCGCCTCCAGTGGCGGTGGCCGCGGGGTTCGGCTTAAATGACAACGCACCAGACACATCGGCATGGCCGGCGGGGGCGATGATGGTGACCGTCGCGCTCTTTGGCGTGCTGACTTTGGTGGCGCTCGCCCCCATTGCGATTGCCATCCTTGCCGTCCCCCTGAGCGGGAAGCCGAACGCGACCGGCTTTGTCTATGGCGCCTGCCTGATCGTGACGCTGATCCTGTTCCTGCTGGCGCTGCACGTCCTGCTCGAACACCCCGCCGCCTCGACGATCACTTTGCCACTCGGCCTGCCCTGGCTCGGCGCGCATTTCCGCATCGATCCGCTGTCGGCGTTCTTTCTCGTCGTGGTCAATCTCGGCAGTGCGGCGGCGAGCCTGTACGCGCTCGGCTATGGCCGCCACGAGGAAGCGCCGCAGCGCGTGCTGCCGTTCTTTCCGGTCTATCTCGCGGCGATGAATCTCGTCGTTCTGGCCGACGACGCCTTTTCGTTTTTGCTGTCGTGGGAGCTGATGTCGCTGTCGTCCTGGGCGCTGGTCATCGCCGACCATCGTCGCGCTGAAAATATGCGCGCCGGTTACGTCTATTTGTTGATGGCAAGCTTCGGCACGCTGACCTTGCTGCTCTCATTCGGCCTGATGGCCGGCGGCGACGGCGCCTATGCCTTCGACGCCATCCGCGCCTCGCATCCGGCGCTCGGCACCGCGGCGCTGGTGGTGATCCTCGCTTTGATCGGCGCCGGCTCGAAGGCCGGACTTGTTCCCTTGCATGCGTGGCTGCCGCTGGCGCATCCGGCCGCGCCCAGCCACGTCTCGGCGCTGATGAGCGGCGTCATGACCAAAGTCGCAGTGTACGGCTTCATCCGCATCGCCTTCGACCTGCTCGGCCCGCCGCAATGGTGGTGGAGCCTCGTCGTGCTGGCGCTTGGCGGCGTCACCGCGGTGATGGGCGTGCTCTATGCGCTGATGCAGCGCGATCTCAAGCGCGTGCTGGCCTATTCGACCATCGAGAATATCGGTTTGATCTTCGCCTCGCTCGGCCTGGCGCTGGCCTTCAAGGCTTACGGCATGCATGTCGCCGCCGCATTGGCGCTGACCGCCGCGCTGCTGCATGTGTTTAATCATTCGCTGTTCAAGAGTCTGCTGTTCTTCGGCGCCGGCAGTGTTCTGACCTCGACTGGCACGCGCGACATGGAGAAACTCGGCGGGCTGATCCACCGCATGCCGCAGACGGCCTTCGTCTTCCTGATCGGCTGCACGGCGATCGCGGCGCTGCCGCCGCTCAACGGTTTCGTCTCCGAATGGCTGAGTTTCCAGGCGATCCTCTTGAGCCCGCAGTTGCCGTCCTGGGGCTTGAAGCTGATGGTCCCGGCGGTTGGCGCGCTGCTGGCGCTGTCGGCAGCGCTCGCCGCCGCGTGTTTCGTGCGCGCCTTCGGCATCGTCTTCCTCGGCCGGCCGCGTTCAAGCAAAGCCGGCGCCGCACTGGAGACCGACACCAATTCGCTGGCCGCCATGTATGCCTTGGCCGCTACCTGCCTGATCGTTGGCATTCTGCCCGGCATTTTCATCGACGCGCTGGCGCCAGTGACGCAGATGCTCACGGGCGCACGAATGCCGGTGCAGACCGGCGCCGAGTGGATGTCCATCGTACCGATCGCCGAAAGCCGCAGTTCCTATAACGGGCTGCTGGTCTTCGTCTTCATGGTCATCACCGGTATGGCCACCGCCTTTGCGATTCACCGATTTGCCTCGGACAAGATTCGCCGCGGCCCGGCCTGGGGCTGCGGCTATCCGGATGCGAGCCCGCTGACGCAATACTCAGCCTCCAGTTTCGCGCAACCAATCCGGCGCGTGTTCGGCAGCCTTGTTTTCCGGGCCCGCGAGATCGGCACGATGCCGCCGCCGGGCTCAAGAGCGCCAGCGACACTGACCGTGCAGTTGCGCGACCTGATCTGGGATTTTGCCTACGCGCCGGTTGCAAACGCGGTCGCGTCGATCGCCGAGCGGCTGAATTATCTCCAGTTCCTCACCATCCGCAGCTATCTCACGCTGGTGTTCGCCGCTTTGGTCATCCTGCTCACGGTGCTCGCCACATGGCCGTGATTTACGATTTCGCCCTGCAGGGTGCGCAGATGCTGCTGGTGCTGTTATTGGCGCCGCTGCTCACCGGCTTTGTGCGCAAGGTGAAGGCACGCCTCCTGAGCCGCAAAGGGCCGCCTTTGCTCCAGCCCTATCGCGACCTGCTACGGCTGATGCGCAAGGACGTCGTGCTGGCGGACAATGCCTCCTGGCTGTTCCGCGTCATTCCCTATCTCGTCTTCGCCGCCACCTGGGTCGCCGCCTCGCTGGTGCCGACTTTCCGCAGCGGCTTGATGTTTTCCTGGACCGCCGACCTGATCGCCATCATCGCCGTGCTGGGCAGCGCGCGGTTCTTTCTGGCGCTGGCCGGCATGGACGCCGGCACCAGTTTCGGCGGCATTGGATCGAGCCGCGAAGTGATGATATCCTCGCTGGCCGAACCGGCGATGTTGATGATCGTTTTTGTCATCGCGTTGATCGCCGGCTCAACCCAGCTCTCGACCATGGCGGCCTTCATGAATTCGGCCGAGGTCGGCTTGCGCGTATCGCTCGGCCTTGCTCTGATCGCACTGACCATCGTCGCGATCGCGGAGAATGCGCGCATTCCGGTCGATAATCCGGCGACGCATCTCGAACTGACCATGGTGCACGAGGCGATGGTGCTGGAATATTCCGGTCGCCATCTGGCGCTGATCGAACTCGCCGCCGCGCTCAAGCTGCTTTTGTACGTGTCGCTGATTGCCTGCCTCTTCGCGCCATGGGGCATCGCTCCGGCCGTTGTCGCGCCGATTCCCATTTTCATTGGCGTCGCCGCCTATATCGGCAAACTCGCCGTCCTCGGCGCGCTGCTCGCGGTGTTTGAGACCGTGATTGCCAAGATGCGGGTCTTCCGCGTGCCGGAATTCCTCGGCGCCGCTCTGATGCTGGCGTTGCTGGCGACTTTGCTTCGTTTCGTGTCGGGGAGTTTCTAGATGCAGGGCATCGGCTTCGACATCGCGCATATGCTGGCCGGATCGCTGGTGCTGATGAGTTTCATCCAACTCTATCAGCAAAGGCTGTCAGCGCTGCTGAACGTCTTCGCGCTGCACGCTCTTGTGCTGGCTTTGTCGGTCGCCTGGCAGGCCTATGTGCAGAACGCGCCGCACCTCTACATCACCGCGCTCATCGCTTTGGTATTCAAGGCCATCGTTATTCCGCTGGCGCTGCGCCGCATCGTCATCCGGCTCGGCATCCACCGCGAAATAGAGAACGTGTTCGGCGTCGGCCTGGCCATGCTGCTCGGCATCGGGTTGGTGGCGCTGTCGATGGTGGTGATGCTGCGCGTCACCTCCGGCGCCGATCCGCTGGCGCGCGAAGATCTCGCTTTCGCTCTGTCGGTCGTGCTGCTCGGGCTTTTGATGATGGTGACACGGCGCAACGCGGTGAGCCAGGTGGTCGGTTTCATGTCGCTGGAGAATGGACTGGTGTTGGCAGCGACCGGCGCCAAGGGCATGCCTTTGGTCGTCGAGATCAGCGTCGCTTTCTCGGTGCTGATTGCCTTCATCGTCATCGGCATTTTCCTGTTCCGCATCCGCGAGCGTTTCGACACCGTCGATATGCGGGCGATGGACCGCTTCCGCGAGGAACAGCGATGACAATCGACGCGCTCACCGGCGTACTACTAATTCCGGCCTTGACGGCCGGGCTGCTCGCCGTTTTGCCCGGTTACCGGCTGACGTCGCGGCTGAACATGCTGGCGGCATTCCTGACATTCTTGACCGCGGTGTCGCTGTTCTTTTTCGAGCCGGTATCCGGGCGCTACCTGCTGGTCGACGACCTTAACAAGGTCTTCATCGTTCTCACCACGTTCGTGGCCTTCACCACGAGTGGGTTCAGCGCCAGCTATATCGGCCACGAAATCGAGACCGGACGGCTGAAGCCGAACCATGTGCGGTTCTATCACGCTATGTATCAAGTGCTGATGTTCGCCATGAACCTCGCGCTCATTGCCAACAATATCGGCCTGATGTGGGTGGCGATCGAACTCGCCACGCTGACCACCGTGCTGATGGTCGGCATCTATCGCACGCATGAGGCGCTGGAAGCGGCGTGGAAATATTTCATCCTCGGCAGCGTCGGCATCGCGCTGGCACTGTTCGGCACCATCCTGATTTATATGGCGGCCCGCCCGGTGATCGGCGAAGGTCCCGACGCGATGGTCTGGACCATCCTGATAACCAAGGCGGCAAATTTCGATCCCGATCTGCTCAACGTCGCCTTTGTGTTTCTGCTGCTCGGCTATGGCACCAAGGTTGGCCTGGCGCCGCTGCATGCCTGGCTGCCGGACGCGCATGCCGAAGGTCCGACGCCGATTTCGGCGGTGCTGTCCGGCTTGCTGCTCAATGTCGCCCTTTACGCACTATTGCGCTTCAAGATGCTGCTGGCGCTCAATCCTGTCGCCATCGCACCCGGTCCGCTGATGGTGACGATGGGCCTTATGTCGGCTGTGTTCGCCGCCTTCATGCTGTACAGCCGGCGTGACATCAAACGCATGTTTGCCTATTCCTCCATCGAGCATATGGGCATTATCGTCTTCGCCTTCGGCATGGGCGGGCCGTTGGCCAACTTCGCCGGGCTGCTGCACATGACCATGCATTCGCTGACCAAGTCGGCGATCTTCTTCGCGGTCGGCCATATTGCCCAGATCAAGGGCACGCAGAAGATTGCCGACCTAGGCGGATTAACGATCAGCCATCCGGTGCTCGGCTGGGGGCTGGTCGCCGGCGTCGTCGCCATTGCCGGCCTGCCGCCGATGGGCATTTTCATGAGCGAATTTCTCGTCGTCAGTTCGACCTTCGCCCGCGCGCCCTGGCTGGTCCTGATCCTGGTGATCGCCATCCTGGTCGCGCTTGGCGGTCTGTTCGCCAAGCTCAACACGATTGCGTTCGGCGAACCGCGCGGATCGAATGCGCCGGCGCAGGCCTCCTATGTGCCGATGTTCGCGCACCTCGCCATCGTCTTTGCCGCCGGCATTTATATGCCGCCGGCGCTGGTGACCGGCTTCCAGAATGTCTCGAGGCTGTTGGGATGACGCTGTCGCACGAAACCGTGAACGTGGACGGCTGGCTCGAGGCGGTCGACCGTCTCGCCAATGGCAGCCTGACGCTGCTTGGCCTGTGGGCCGATCCGCCGGGCGTAAAAATGGCCACGCTCGACGAAGCCATTGGCGACATCAGCATCATCACTTATATCACCCGCCATAACCAATACCCAACCGTCGGCGTCAAGCATCCGCCGGCAATCCGCCTCGAACGCGCCATCCGCGATCTGCACAAACTGGACGCGATCGGCGCCAGCGACACGCGGCCGTGGCTCAAGCACCCCGACGGCGTTTACGAATTCCTCGCCGCCGAGGGCGAGGCGCTGCACCAGATCTCAGTCGGGCCGGTGCATGCAGGCATTATCGAGCCGGGGCATTTCCGCTTCACCGCCAATGGCGAATTCCTGGTGCGGCTGGAGCAGCGGCTCGGCTACGTCCACAAGGGCATCGAAGCCATGATGGCGGACGCGCCGCTCGACAAAGCCACGAAATTGGCAGCGCGAACGTCAGGCGACTCGACGGTAGCCTACGGCTTTGCTTTCGCGCTCGCCGCCGAGATGGCGCTCAAGATCGCGGCGCCGCCGCGCGCGATTTATCTACGCGCGCTGATGGCCGAACTGGAACGCCTCGCCAACCATTTCGGCGATATCGGCGCGATCTGCAACGACGCTTCGTTCTCGCTGATGCATGCGCAATGCGGCATATTGCGCGAGCTGACCCTGCGCGCGGCAGAGGCCTGCTTCGGCCATCGCCTGATGATGGACCTCATCGTGCCGGGCGGCGTCGCACGCGACATCGCTGGCGACGGCGCGACGCAATTGCGGACGCTGCTGACCGAAGTGCGCCGCGTGTTTCCGCATCTCACCGCGCTTTACGACAACACCGCCTCGTTGCAGGACCGCACCGTCACCACCGGCATCGTCAAGCCGGAATACGCGCGACAGTTCGGCGCCGGCGGTTATGTCGGCCGTGCCTCCGGCCGCGACTTCGATGCCCGCCGCCAGCCCGGCTATGCGCCCTATGACAGGCTCACGTTCGATGTGCCGTTGCTGACCGCCGGCGACGTCAACGCGCGGGTCTGGATTCGCATTCGCGAGGTCGAGCAGAGTCTCGGTCTGATCGAGCAGATCATCGGTTCACTGCCGGACGGCGCGATCGAAACCGAACTTCAGGCCGCCGGCGCGGGTGAAGGATTTGCCATGACCGAAGCCTTCCGCGGCGACGTGCTGGTCTGGCTGCGGCTCGATGACAACGGCCGCGTCGCCCGCTGTCACTTGCGCGATGCCTCATGGTTCCAATGGCCGCTACTGGAAACCGCCGTCGAAGGAAACATCGTTGCCGACTTCCCGCTTTGCAATAAGTCGTTCAATTGTTCATACGCAGGACACGACGCATGATCCCGAAAAGCGAGAACCGGCTTTCGGACAAGATCATGCGTAAATGCAGGAAAGCCTGATGCGCAAGACCATGATCGAAAGTTTGTTGCGCGGGCAGCTCACCGAACCGGCCCCGCCGGTTGACGAAGCGGCGCTCGCCGAACTGGCGGAAAGCGTCAACCGCGCCGCGCGCGCGCGGCTCGGCCGCTCGCTGTCGATCCGCCATGTCGATGCCGGTTCGTGCAATGGCTGCGAACTCGAACTCCATGCCTTAAGCAACGCCTTCTACGATCTCGAACGCTTCGGCCTGCGCTTTGTCGCCTCGCCGCGCCATGCCGACGTGCTGACGGTGACCGGGCCTGTGACACAGAATATGCGCGAGGCCTTGCTGCGGACCTACGAGGCCATACCCGATCCGAAATGGGTCGTTGCCATTGGCGGCTGCGCCGTCGATGGCGGAATTTTTGTTGGCAGCGCCGCGATCGTCGGCGGCGTCAAGGACGTCCTGCCAGTCGACCTCACAATTCGCGGCTGTCCGCCCAACCCGCGCCAGTTACTGGCCGGCCTTCTCGGTCTGTTGCAGACGGTTGCCTAGCACTCAGCCGCGAATTGCGGTCTTGATGCTGGCGACGTTTGCGTCGGGCGCTTTTGCCGCGTCGATGATGCGCGCTTCGGTCTTCAACAATTTGTCTAGCGCCGCGCGCATCGCGCCGATCTTGTCGACTGGCACGACGATGGCGCCGTGGCGATCGAAATGGATGAGATCGCCGCTGGACACCGGCATGCCGTGTACCGTGACCCCACGCCCATAGTCGACGACATGGACATAAGCGTGCGACGGTGAGATTGATCCGGCAAGCATTTGGAAGCCAGGCGCGATTTGCGGGATGTCGCGCACCGAGCCATTGGTGATGGTGCCGATGCAGCCAAGCGCCTTATGCACATTCGACTGCACTTCGCCCCAGAACGCGCCGTAGCCGGCCGGATCGTCCAGGTCCTGGATCACGACGACGCTCGGCTGCGGTGCACCGGCGATGTAATCGAGGTAGTCCATGCGCTTGTCCATGTAACCGGCGTCGCCAAGGCCGAATGCATCCTTGGCACGGATCGTCACGGTCTTGGCGTAAGCCAGCATCGGCGGCAAATCGGGAAACGGGCAATGCAGGTGCCGCGTCGTGTAACCGTGGCCGCGCAGCTCGGGGGCGACCATCTCGACGACATTGCACACGGTTGGGGTGTCGATGGAGCGCAGGAATTCGGCATCAGCCTGTGATAGCGGCATGGCGTCCTCAATTTGTAGGCTTGAAGTGGCGCATACCATGCGGTTATTGCGGCCCTTGTCAATGTGAGCGGCCGCGGTTGAAAATCAGAGCAAACCGGCGGCGGCGAGATCCCTCATCAGCGCGCGCACGCCATAGTCCCATGGCGGGCAATCCGGCGAGAGACGCACGCGGTTGACGAGCGCGCCGAATTTTTCCGACGAGATCGTCACGACATCGCCGATATGATGCGTGAAGCCCTGGCCCGGGACGCCACGATCCTTCGACGGCACGAACATGGTGCCGAGATACAGCACGATGCCGTCCGGATACTGATGATGCGGGCCCATGGCCGCGGCAATCAGGTCCTTCGGCGAACGGCTGATCTCGGCCATCGAGCTGGAGCCTTCGAGGCGATAGCCATCCTCGCCTTCGACGCTGAGATGGACATCCGCCTTCTTGATGTCATCGACTGTGAATTCGCCGTCGAACAATCGAATGAACGGCCCGAGCGAGGCCGACGCATTGTTGTCCTTGGCCTTGCCGAGCAGCAAGGCCGACCGACCTTCGACATCGCGCAGATTGACATCGTTACCGAGCGTCGCGCCGACGATGCGGCCGGCGCTCGACGCGACTAGCGCGATTTCCGGTTCCGGGTTGTTCCAGGTCGAGACCGGCAGCAGCCCGACATCGGCGCCGAAGCCGACCGACGACATCGGCTGGCACTTGGTGAATATCTCCGCATCCGGCCCGATGCCGACTTCGAGATATTGCGACCAGGCGCCGCGTTCGACCAGCTTCGCCTTGATCTGCATCGCCTCCGGCGAACCCGGCTTGAGCTTTGAGAGATCGTGGCCGATCAATTCGGCGATGTCGTTGCGAATGGCGGCCGCCTTCTCCGCCGAACCGCGCGCCTGTTCCTCGATGACGCGTTCCAGCAGGCTGACGACAAAGGTCACGCCCGAGGCTTTCACTGCTTGCAGGTCGGCCGGCGACAGCAGCACCGGCACCGACGCGTCGCGCGCGGCGGCCAGACTGTTCGTTGCGATGTCGTCGAGGCCGCCGATCGTCTTTCCCGCGGCCGACCGGACGTAACTGGCCGGGTCGCTCATTTCACAGATGTCGCTGACGGTCGGGGCGTGCCGGCTGGTGATATCGACGATTGCGCCGCCGCGCACCGTGACGACCAGCGGATGCGCGATGCCTGCGATTTGCGCGCGTCCGAGAAAGACGCCAGCAGCCGGAAGTCGCATCGCATTCGGCATGAATTCCTCCATAGCTTGCGGGTCGCTAAATGCGCCCGTGCGTTATTTTTGCAAACATTGGTGGCGGATCCGGAGGGTTCTTAAAGCTAATGATTTCGCGGTTACAGTATGCTATTTTCCTGCCCAGGAGAAATTATGCGGCTTTTTGCCTACACCATCATTACGGCAAGCGTCCTGGTATCGGTAAGCGTCCTGGCCGCGGTTCCAGCGTTCGCGCAGTCGGACCGCGCCGCGGCTTCTTTCTGGAAATCCGTGCAGTCTTCCTGTGACGCCACCGCTGCGAAGCCCGCAAGCGAGCTTGGCCGGCGCATCGCCCGGACAGCGATCGACGAATTCAACCAATTTGGCGGCCACCAGATCGATTCCAACGGCCGGCTGTTCCGCTTCGGTCTGATTGAGGGGCAGCAGGAAAAAGATTTTGCCGGCGCGCCGCAGGCAAACCTCGGCGATCTCGGCTGGTGGCGAGTGATGAAATACTGGCGCTCGCTGTACGGCAAAGACACCTTGGACATGATCGAAGCGCTCGGCTATCGCGACGCTTCGACTGCGATGGACGAGGGACAATCAGGCGGGCTTTTGCGGGTCGATGCCGGCCCGCTGCTTCGCGCCATCGAGGCCACCTCCGATCCGGTGGCGCGCGAAGTCCTGCGCGAAGCGGCGCTGCGGGCGGCGGTCATCGATACGCCGTGGTCGGCGGCCTTTGTCAGCTACGTCATACGGCAGGCGGGCGTCACAACGGATGCATTCCATTTTTCCAACGCCCACCGCGCCTATATCTACGACGCCTTTGCGACCAACGCGGCCGAACTGACAAACACAGCCGGCAAGCAAATCTATCGTGCGTGTCCGGTCACGACCACCAGGCCGCGCGTCGGCGAT
The DNA here is from genome assembly GCA_903892675.1 of uncultured Hyphomicrobiales bacterium. GTDB lineage: Bacteria > Pseudomonadota > Alphaproteobacteria > Rhizobiales > Xanthobacteraceae > Pseudolabrys. The sequence goes on from CAITJJ010000281.1 coordinate 40,338, forward strand.
TTGATCTGCCATCAACGCGAGCCCGCCCTCGCCGGCGCCAGCGATGCCGCGGTGCGCGAGCGAATTCGCACCGAACTCGCGAGCAAGGCCGACACGCGCTCGGTGCGGCGCACGCATTGCGACGTGATCGCGCATATCGACCGCCTGGATCACAAAATGTACATCATCAGCGGCAACGTCTACCACGCCGTCTCCGCCAGGAAGTTGAACCTGCGTCGCAACTTGAGGCTTTCGGCAACGCAACAAGGCCATTGCAGCGATGCAGCCCATTGGTCCTTGCCGCAGCCACCGACAGGAACGGCAGACCTGCCGAACCACAAGACCACCTGCTCGCTCAATGACAGGAAATGGTTCGTGCTGTTGCAGTTGAGGTAGACTGGGACTTTCGCGATAATAAACCGATTGCGGGCGAAGCAGGGAAGGATACTCCGTTGGTACCAGCGCGCCGATATCCGATCGTCACCTTTACAGCCGCCCTGTGGCCGATCGCCGGCGTGATCCTCGCTTTGTTGTTCTCAGCGGCGAAAGCGCGGGCCGAGGATACACCGGGCAACTGCGATGGCGCTTCCGAACTCGCTTTCCTGCCTTCACCTGTCGCGCCGTGGAAGGGCGCGCCTTTGCGCGTCGTCTTCGCCGCGGAGAAAGCAATCGAGGGCGAGCTTTCGCTGATCGCGCCCGATGGACGGATCGCTGCCCAAACGAATAAGCGCCACGGCGGGCCACCCTATTTCTGGTTCGCCGAAGTCGCGGCGCCTGACTCCGGAACATGGCGCGCCAGGCTTGTGCGCGACCGCGCGCCGGCCGGATGCGGCACAATCACGCGCGATATCGCCGTGCGCGCCGAAAGGCCATCGTCGCCGGGCGCGACAGCGGGATATGTCTGGCCTGTGCACAACACATGGAATCGGGCGACGGAAAACCTGTTCTCGGCATGGATTGAAAAACTTTTCGATGATCCGCTCGATGCGGCGCCGTCATGGCCGGCCTTGCATGAAGTACTGCGCGACCGGTCGCGCAATTTTCTGTTCAACCATCTGGGTCTCGGCGAGGACACAATGAAAATGGTCCTGCGCCCCGACTGCGCCGACCTGCCGTATTTCCTGCGCGCTTATTTCGCTTTCAAGATGGCATTGCCGTTCGGTTATTCGAAGTGCAGCCGCGGCGACGGCGGCAAGGCGCCGCGTTGCCCACAGTGGTTCAGTATTCAGAATCCCGAGCCCCCCGCCGCCGCCACCGCCCCAACCAGCGGCCGCGCCAAGCCCACCGGCAGCGAACAGGTCGACCTCATTTCTCGACGGCGTGCTCGGCGGCCCGGCGGCACCTGCGCCGAGCGAGCCCGAAGCGGTTGCGCCCAGCGCCCCTGAACCCAAGCGCCTCGGGCTGGCAGCAACGTTCGGCGCATATACGCGAACGGTCGCGGGCGCCGTCCATTCCGGTTCGGCGCGAACGGCCCTGAGCGACAACAACAACGACTATTATCCCGTGCCGCTCAATCAGGAAACGCTGCGCCCCGGGGCTGTGTATGCCGATCCTTACGGGCACATACTGATGATCGTACGCCGGGTGCCGCAGTCGGACGGCGCGGCCGGCGTCATTCTCGCGGTCGATGGCCAGCCGGACGGAACGGTGGCGCGCAAGCGGTTCTGGCGCGGCAACTTCCTGTTCGCCCAGGATACCGCGCTCGGCGGCCCGGGATTCAAACGCTTCCGGCCCATCGTGGCCGGAAAGACCGGTGACCTTCGGCGGCTGAGCAATGATGAAATCGCGAAAAACCGGCAATACGCGGATTTTTCGCTCGATCAGTCTCGACTGGGGGTCGAAGACTTCTATGACCGCATGGACGACGTGATGTCACCCTCGCCGCTCGATCCTATGCGCGCGATGAAGGAGGCCATCACATCTCTCGACGAGCAGGTGAAGGTGCGCGTGACCTCGGTCGAAAACGGACGCAAGTTCCTGGCCAGCGGGCGCGGCGAAGCGACCATGCCAGACGGCGCGGCGATCTTCGAGACAAACGGCGCATGGGAAGATTTTGCGACGCCGTCTCGCGATCTGCGTCTGTTGATCGCGCTCGACGTGGTGCGTGAGTTTCCGGACCGCGTTTCGCGGCGGCCCGAGAGATACGCCATGCCGAGCAAGAGCGTCGCGGAGGTGAAAGCGGAATTACAGGGCGTGCTGGCGTCGGAGCTTTCGCAGCGCAAGTTTTCATATACGCGCAGCGATGGTTCGACGTGGACGCTCTCGCTAAAAGACGTGTTCGACCGCGCGGCGGATCTCGAGATGGCCTATAATTTGAACGATTGCGTCGAGTTGCGGTGGGGCGCGCCATCTAAAAGCGACGAGGCGTCGACGTGCAAGCGGCTTGCGCCGTCAGCCCAGCGCGCGAAGATGACGAAGTATCGCGCCTGGTTCCACGAGCGGCGTCGACCGCCGCGCGTTTAGCCGCAAATGGCTGTTTAAAGAGTGCGCTTCAGTTCGGCTCGGACATTTCCGTTACGAGCAGCACCGGCAATTCATGGCAAACACCATGCGCTCCTCCTCGGTCAACTTCTCCGGCACTTTGAACTGCTCCTGCTCGATCTTCGGCGGGAATATCAAGGTCGGCGCGATCGGCTCGTCGACCGGCAAGTTTGCCGCTCGCATCTCGACGCGGCGCTTGGCCGTGGCCTCAGGGTCAATCGCACCCCCGGCGGTAAATACGGCGCCATACGATTTCTCCGCCTCGGCCCTGCTGACATAGCCGCAGCGCACGTCGCGTTCCAGCATGCCGAGGTCGCGCTCGAGCGGTGTTCCGTAACCGCCGCCGCCGCCGGAGCGCAGAATGTAAGCGTCGCCGGGCTTGAGCACCTGATTGAGCGCCTTGCCGTTGGGAAAATGGGTTTCCTTGTCGGCGCCATTGCGGTGCAGCGCCACCGAATTGCCCGCGCCGGAAAGGCCGTCGAAAAGTCCCCAGGGCTTGCATTTCACCCGGTCCATTTGCGACGAGAAATTGATTTCGTTGATGGCCTGCACCACCTGTTCGGTGCCGAGCCCGCCGCGGAAACGGCCGTCGCCGCCAGAGTCGGCGCGCAGCGTATAGCGCTCGACCAGCAACGGGTACTTGGCCTCGACCTGTTCCGACGGCCCGTTGTGCGTATCGCCATCGTTCATGGCGATCGTCGCGTTCATGCCGTCGCTGTTGTGCTTGGCGCCCCAGCCGCCGCCGATCAGGCCGCCGAGATAGATATAGAACGAATTGTCCGCAGCCTTGCGGCCGTTGACGCGGCCGACCACGAGGTCGGCGTGATGACCGGCCGCCACCTGGTCCGGCATGGCCGGGCCAACGGCCTTGAAGATCGTATCGACGACCGTCATCGGATAGGTCATCCACATGCGCATCGCAGCCGGCTTTACCGCGCTGACGACGCGCCCGGGCGGCAAAACGATGTCGAGGGCGCGGAACTGGCCTTCGTTGATCGGCATGTCGAGCGGCGAGGTGAGGCACTTGAATGCCACCTGACAACAGGACAGTCCGGCGGTCATGCCAGAATTGTAAAATCCGCCGACCTGCTTGGAGACCTCGGAAAGATCGACCGTCATGCGGTCGCCCTTGATCTCGACTGTGACGCGGATCGGCACAGGCGCGCCGACGCTCACGCCGTCATCGTCCATGAACGATTCGGCCCTGTAAACGCCGTCCGGCATGGCGAGGACCCGCTCGCGCGCGAGCCGCTCGCTTTGATTCATGATCGCGTGGATGCCATCGAGGACTTCGTCGCGGCCATATTTGCGCATCATCTCAAGGAAGCGTTTTTCGCCGGTCTTCACCGCGGCGATCTGGGCGCGGAAGTCGCCCATGGCGCGCTCGGCAAGACGCACATTCGTCTTGATGATCGCGACAAGCTCCTCGTTGATCTGCCCCTTGCGGTAGATCTTGACGATCGGCATCTGCAGGCCTTCGGAATAGATGTCCGTCGTGGAGCCTGACAAGGTGCCGCCGACATCCGGCCAGTGCGCCATGCAGCAGGAAAAGCCGACCAGTTCGCCCTCGTGAAAAACCGGCACTGTAAAAGTCATATGATTGAGATGGCTGCCGGTGATGTAGGCATCGTTGGTCAGCAGGATATCGCCGGGATCGAGGTCACCCTTGAAGTGGGCGATCTTGGCCTTCACGGTCTCGCTCATGCCGCGAATGAACATCGGCAGGCCAAGACCGATCGATACGGTATTGCCGTCGGCATCGAACAGCCCGACCGTGAAGTCGAGCGCCTCGTAGATGATCATGTTGTAGGCCGTGCGCATGAGGTTGATCTTCATCTCCTCGGTCACGGCGATAAGACCGTTGCGCACGATTTCGGTCACCACCGGATCGACGGCGCGCGCCGTGTGTCCGCTTTTGTCCTGGCCTCTGCCGCTTTCGGTCATGGCGTCCATGCTCAAGCCCTTCCGATCTCAATATGCAGATTGCCGAAAGCGTCGACTTCGACCTTATCCTGCGGCCAGACCACCGTGGTCGAGGCGTGTTCCTCGATCAGCGCCGGGCCGTCGATGCGATTTCCCGCGACCAGCAATGCGCGGTCATAGGTCTGGGTTTCGACCGTGCCTGCGCCGGAAAAGTAAACCGGCCGCTTGCCGCGGAAGGCAGCCTCCGGCGACGCGCCTCCCTTCGCCATCGCCTCGGGTTCTGGCTTGCGCATCAAACCGACCGTCGCGGACCGCAAACTGACGATCTCGGCTTTCTCATCGGCGTTCGAATAGCCGTAGCGCGTTTCGTGGACGGCATCGAAATGCTTCTTGATGCCGGCGCGGTCCTGATTCCTGAACAGTTCCATCGGGATGTCCACGGACACCGCATGTTCCTGGCCGACATAACGCATGTCGGCGCCGCGCTGGTTGACGACCTCCACCATCATGTCCCGGCTTCGGCGAAGGTCTTCGGCGCCGCGCCGTTCCATCGCGCCGTAGAGAGCCTCCATTTCCTCGAACGAGGCGTCGACGAATGGCTTGAACCAGGTATTTACCAGATCGCGGCGCAGATCCGCGAACAGCATGCCGTAGGCGGAGAAATGCCCGGGCGCGAAGGGAATGATGACTTTGCCGATTCGCAGTTCGCGCGCGATCATCGTGGCATGCAGGGGACCTGCGCCGCCATAGGCAATCAGCGCGAAGTCGGCGGCGTCAAGGCCGCGCTCGGTCGTCACCCAGCGCACCATGTGCGACATCTTGGTGGCGGCGACCCGCAGGATGCCGTCGGCGGCCTCGACCGCATTGAGGCCAAGCGGCTTTGCTATCTTCGCATCGATGGCAAGGCGCGCCGCGGCCAGATCGAGTTTCATTTCGCCGCCAAGGAAACGGTCGGAAGCAAGGCGCCCGAGAACGAGATTGCAATCGGTCACGGTCGGCTGTTGTCCGCCCTGCCCGTAGCAAGCAGGGCCGGGCTGGGCGCCGGCGCTTTCCGGACCGACGCGCAAGGCGCCAGCTTCGATATGGGCAATGCTGCCGCCGCCGGTGCCCACTTCCTGAATATCGATCATCGGAATTTGCAGAGGCAGCCCGGAGGCGTAGCCGCCGACCAGCGCTCCCCCCGTCATCAGCACCTCGCCGTCATAGATGACCCCGGCCTTGGCTGTCGTGCCGCCCATGTCGAAAGCGATGGCGTTCTTCAGGCCTATATTCGCGCACAAGGTCTTGGAGCCGATGACGCCGGCAGCGGGGCCGGATTCGAGCATGCGGATGCAGGAGGTCTGCGCTTCCGCAATATCGAAAAGTCCGCCGGTCGACTGCACGATCAGGAAAGTGCCGGTAAATCCGGTATCGCCGAGATGCGTGTCCATTTCGGACAGGTAGCTGCGCACGCGCGGCCCGACATAGGCGTTCGCCGCCGTCGTCGAGGTGCGCTCGTATTCGCGGTACTCCTGCGACAATTCGTGCGAGGCGGTGACGAACAGATCGGGGAAAGCCTGCTCGACAATCGCTTTGGCGCGCTGCTCGTGCGCCGGATTGCGGTAGGAATGCAGGAACAGGATGGCGATCGCCTTGACACCGTTCTTGACCGCCGCGCTGGCAACCTCGAGCACCTGCGCTTCATCGAGAGGGATGAGTATCTTGCCGGCCGCATCCATGCGCTCGCGAATATCGAACCGCATATCGCGATCGATCAATGGCACGTGCTTCTTGAAAAACAGATTATAGGCTTCCGGCCGATTGACCCGGCCGATCTCATAGATGTCCCGGAAGCCCTGGGTGGTCAAAAGCGCGCAAGGCGCGCCGGTACGCTCCAGAATCGTGTTGATGGCGACCGTGGTGCCGTGCAGGAACAATTGCGCCGCTGCGAACGACGCGTCGGCCTTGCCTACACCGGTCTCGATGCCGTCGACCAACCGTTGCGGCGTCGTCAGTGTCTTGCCGAGCTTGAGGCGGCCGGTCGGCTCGTCGAACGCCGCGACATCGGTAAAGGTGCCGCCGACATCGGCCGACAGACGCAGGCGGCCTTGATTCGCTTTCATATCCACTCGTCGCTCCGTCGTCGTCTCAATTAAGGCGTAATCAGGCTTGTCGCCCGCATGTCGGTGATGAAGCTATGCGCCGCGGCATGCGTGATGAACAACGGCAAACGCGCGGCTTCGGCCGCGGATTGCGGCGTCACCCCGCAGGCCCAGAACAAGGCCGTCTTGCCGGTCGGCAACTCGGGTACCGGACCGCCGAAAATCGGACGCGCAGTGTCGGCGCCGATCCCGGCCGGATCGCCGACATGAATGGGCGCACCATGATTGAACGGGAATCGCGCCGAGACTTGCGTCGCCGTGATCGCCTGTTGCGGCGTCAACCAGCGCATGGTGACGATCAGATCGCCCTTGAACGGCCCGGCCGGCTCGGTCGGCTGGCTGGTGCGCAACACCCAGCGGTCCTTTTCGGTCGGCACGCCGGCGCGTTCGAAGGCGTCGTCGAAGGTGATGCCCGAACCGATCAGAAACGACACCAGATCGTCGCGCCACAGATCGGTGATGTCGGTGCGGTCGTCCTGGGGCTCGCCATCGACAAACACTGAATATCTGGCGCAATCGGTGCGCAGGTCGGCGTTCGGCGCAAGCTTGCGCGGCACCGGGTCGCCGGCATCGAGAACTTCAAGGACCGGACAGGCGCGCTGGTTGCGCTGGCAATACAGCATAAAATCGAAGGCATGGGCCTTCGGCATGATAGCGAGATTAACCTGCACGAAGCCATGCGCGAGGCCGCGGCTGGTGCCGGTCAGGCGGCCAGCGCGGATTTCGGCGCGGATGCGCTGGCTCTCGAGCAACGCGTCCATTTTCATGACGCGCCTGCCTCGATCTCAACTTCGTAGATCTGTGCAAAGCCGGTGCGGTCCGAAGTGAAAACGACGCGCTTGCCGTCCGGCGAGAAGCGCGGATGCGGATGGGTGTGCTGGCGCGCCTCGACCGTGACCGGGCCGTCATTATAGGGAAATGGATGCGCCCAGTGCGCGCCTTCGGACGTTGCCTCGCTCGCACAGAGGAATTGCGGCTCACCGCCAAACGGAATGATATGGAGACCTTGGTCGGGAAAATTCGTGTCGCAGACGAAGCGCGTGCCGGTAGCGTCCGGTGCGGCATGCCACGAAGGAAAGCGGTGCAGCCATTCGGTCTTGCCGGTGTCGATATCGATCAGTCGCATGCCGCGCGGCCAGTCGACGAAAGCGATAGCCCGCCTGCCCGGCAGCCACACTTCGTGCGTTACCCACTGCATCTTGTTTTCGCGCTCGTAGACGCGCCGGTTGTTGGCGCCGTCGCGCGCCACGGTCCACACCCGGTCGGTCAAAGGCCCGGCATAGAGAATGAGATTGTCGTCGTCCGGGCAGAATTGCGGATGGCCGATCGTGTCGCGTTCGAGAATGACGCTGCTCTTGCTGGTTTTGGTGTCGATGACGATGAAGCGCGACACCTTGCCGGACTTGATCGGGATCGCCCACCAGTCACCATTGGCCGACAACGCGGTTGTCCCCATCGCAGCGCCGACCATACCCTTTTCGCGCAATTCGACGGCGCCGAAATCGGCAAGCTGCGTCTCCTCGAAAGTATCGAGATCGACCTTCCACGCCCCGGTGCCGGCGGTGAAATAGACGAAGCGGCCGTCCGGCGACGGCGAGATGGACCATTCGGCCAGATCGGGACGGTCCGTTGCCTGCACCAGTTGTCCGGATGCGCGGTCCTCGAAGAAAATCTGCGGCGTGCCGGTACGATGCGAAATGAAAATCAATTTCGTGCCGCCCCGGTCATAGGCCGGCACAAAAAAGAACGGGTGATGGTGGATGCTCGGGTGATCCGTCACCTGCCGCACCCGCCTGCCCGACATCGCATCGGTCGCAGAACGGCCTTCGGGCGGCGACACCGCGCCTTTGGCCGATCGCACAAGCATGGCCGGCGCCGTCACAGACATGACGGCGCCGGCGATTGATGATGAAACGCAAAGGTCATCTCAGCTCACGTTACGCTTTGTAGTTTTTGGCCTGGTCGACGATCTTCGAACGGTCGAAATTATTGATCTCGTCGATCATCTCGTTGGTGAACAGCGGCTTCACGTCGGTGATGCCATCGAGGCCGAGGAATTTGGCGTCGAGCAGCAGTTCTGCTTCGCGGATGAAGCCCATCTTGGTGTTCGGATAAGGCGGCCGGAACAGCGGAATGCGCCGCTGCGCCGCGAACAGCACCGATTTCACCGCCTCGGCTTCGCTGGCGCCGCGTGGCGCCGTTTCCGGGAACAGCTTGAGGAAGACGCGGGCGCCGGCTTCCGGATTGGCCAGCAGGAATTCCGACGACTTGGCGACGCCGCGGGCAAAGCCGACGCAAATCTTGCGGTTGGCCTTGATGTAATCTTCCATCGCGCTGAGGAACAGGCCGCCGATCAACGGTACGTCCTTGGGCCGTTCCAACATACGCAACGGTATGTTCGCCGCCTCGATCTGGCCGAAACCGGTGTCGAAATAGGCCAATGCGTCGATGACGCCGCGCTGCAAGGCGACGCCTGCCGTGACGCCGGCGCCGACCGCGATCCAGGTCACGTCCTTGTCGGGATCGAGACCGATATTCTTGATCACCGCACGGGTCACCGGATAATCGGTGGTGCCGAGATCGGAGACGCCGATCTTCTTGCCCTTGAGCGATTCGTAGCCCTTGAGGGCTGAGTCCGGCAGCACCGCGACGTCCCACTTATAGGGGTAGGTGTATTCGTAGAAGTTGACGATCTTTGGCAGCTCTTTCTTGGCATAGAGCGGCATCTGGAAGCTCGGCGTACCGACGGCGAACTGGACGTCGCCCTTGTCGACGGCGATCTGTGCGTTCGAATTGGTGCCGAGCGGCCGAGCGGTGAAGTCGAGCCCCTCTTCCGCGTAATAGCCCAGTCCGCTGCCGATCAGGATGTTGATGATGATCGGGTTGATCGACTTGATGCCGAAGCCCATCGATATCTTGGTCAGCCCCTGCGCGCGAACAATCGAAGGCGCTGCCACGCCCGCAAGAGCAACCGCGCCTATTCCCTTAACGACGTCACGACGACTTGCCATATGATCCTCCCATCTTTTTTCTAGTGTTTTCCGCGATTGGCCCAATGAATGACCGAGCGCTCGATCCGGCGCACGACAAGGTGCAGCAGGATGCCGGTGACGCCAAGGACAACAAGCGCGCCGAATACGCCGGCGACATCCGTCACCGCCTGTGCCTTGGTGATGGCGACACCCATGCCTTGCTGCGCGCCGAGAAATTCGGCGACGATGGTTCCGAGCAGGGCATAGACAATGCCCATGTCGAGGCCGGCGAAGATATACGGCGCGGCCGAAGGCAGCTTGACGATGTAATAGGTCTCCAGCCGCGACGCCGATAACGCCTTCATCAGTTCCAGTCGTTCGACTTCGGCGGCACGAATGCCGGCAAAACAGTTCACCAGCATCGGAAAAAAGGCGAGCAGCGCCGCCATCGCCACTTTCGATCCGTCACCGAAGCCGCACCAGATCACGATCAGCGGCGCAATGGCGACTTTCGGCAGGCTCTGCAACGCGAAGGCGTAAGGCATCAGCGCGGTTTCGACGGCGCGGAACTCCGCCATCAGCGAGCCGAAGAATAGTCCGAGGCTGGCGCCGATCATGAAGCCGAGCAGCGCATTCGACATCGTGCTCCACAGCGGCATGTACCAGCCGAGCGGGCTCGCCGGCGAAACGGCGATGCCGCTCCATAGCGCGACGAAAACCTGTTCCGGCGCCGGCAGAATATAGGGCGGCACCTTGAGCACGATCACGCCGGCCTTCCAAACCAGCAGCAGCGTCAGGAAACCGGCGATGCCAATGCCGATACTGCGGATGCGGACGCTCCGGCGGCGCGACTGCGCGGCGGCCGCCGACATGGCGATGAGGTCCAAAGCGTTGGTTTCGGTGCGAACGTCGGCCATGCGCCCATTACTCCAGAAGCATTCGGATTTCGCGCGCCAGCGCGACATGACTCGAGCTACCGAACGTCTCGGCGGCGATGCGCGGCCTCGGGACGTCGACGACAAGATCACGGACGATCCGGCCGGGGCGCGGCGACATGACGACGACACGGTCGCCAAGGAAGATCGCCTCGTCGATCGAATGGGTGATCAGGACCACGGTCTTCTTGCTGGCGAGCCAAATGCGCTGCAATTCGGCGTTCATTCGTTCTCTGGTTAGCGCGTCCAGCGCGCCAAACGGTTCGTCCATCAGAAGCAATTTTGGGTCACGGGCCAGCGCTCGGACGATAGCGGCGCGCTGCTGCATGCCGCCGGACAGTTCGTATGGATACTTGTTCTCGAAGCCCTTGAGGCCGGCGATCTCGAGCAGCTTATGGATTTCGGCGATCTTGCCGGCGTCGCGCGAGCTGCCGCCGACACGCAAGGGCAGCATGACGTTCTGCAATACGGTGAACCACGGCAGCAGATTGGACTGCTGGAACACGACACCGACTTCCGGCGAAGGGCCATTCAGAGTTTTGCCGGCAAGCGACGACGTGCCGGCATCCGCCGTATCGAGCCCGGCGAGAAGCCGCAACAAGGTCGTCTTGCCGCAGCCCGACGGCCCGACAAGACAGACGAATTCGCCATCGCGCACCGTCAGGTCGACATTGTCGAGCGCCAGTACGGAATCCCCGGCGACAGTCGAGTAGATTTTGACGACGCCTTCGACGACGATCAGCGGATTGCCCGCGCCGTTTTGCTTGGCCGCGGCGGCGATCGGCGGCGTGGCGAATCCTGCTGCATCTGTCGCTAGACTCATCGTGCCTTCCTTAAACAGCTGCTGAAATCGTTCCGCTTGCCTGCACCGCCCGCGCAATTTCCTTTGCCGCCCGCCGCACCGCGATGAGGGCCTTGTCGCGAAACTCGTCGACCGAAAGCTGCATCTGTGGCACCGCGACGCTGACCGCGGCGAGCGGATAATTGTCGATGTCGAGGACCGGCACCGCCAGCACGCGCAGCCCGCTGCCGAAATACGAATTGCGCAAGGCATAACCGTCTTCCCGGACGCCGCGCAGGCTGCGCTCGATTTCGTCGCGCTTCATCGGTTTGTGCGGAAAGCCGCCAGCCCGCGGCTTAAGCGCGAGCACACGCGCCAGTTCGCGCGGCGGCAGGAATGCCAGCATCGCCTCGCCAATCGTGCTCCAGAAGGCGGGGATCGTCGTGCCGATGCGAATGTCGACGCCGATGCGCGTCAATCCCGCACGCACGCGCTCGATATAAAGTATGTCGGCGCCGTCGAGCACGCCGAGGCTGGCGGCCTCGTTCACCTCGCCGACCAGCGACCGCAGGATCGGCCGTGCGATTTCGCGCAAGTCGGCGCGGCCGATAGCATGCAGGCCGAGATCGGTGCATTTGAGCGTCAGGCGGAAGCGCTTGCTGTCCGGTATACGGCTGATATAGCCGGCCATCACCAACGTATTGAGCATACGGAACGCGGTGCCCGGATCGAGTTTCGCAAGCGCCGCCACTTCGCTTAGCGTCAATTCGGCCCGCTCGGCGGTGAAGGCTTCGAGAACGCGCAGTCCCTTGGCGAGCGAATTGACCAGATTGCGTGAGTCGTCATCCGGCTCGGGCTTCGCTGCCGCCGGCGCGTTTTTGTCCAGCCTGGACTGTCTCTTCCCTGGCATCGCTGTTCTTATGTTTCGGAATGCGAAACTTATTTGCTATCATATTAAAGACCGAATGGATTGTGCCGTCAATCGCGAGCGCAAGCGCGCGAGTTGAGCCACGCAAAATGCTTTGCGTTTCGGTTCCCAGCCATTGCGTCAATCGCACAGCGAAGCTCAGCAAGCCGCAAATCCGGCCACACCTCCCAGGAGCGGAATTTTTCGCGTCAGAGACAGAGACCCAAACTGGCCTATCGTTGCTTAGAATATGGACCACAATACGGGGCAGCTCCTAAAGGAGGCCGACCAATGGTTTTTTCCGATTACAGGATGACGACAGAACCGCATGCACGGATGCAAATAAACGTGGTCGGACGCTATGCGAAGCGTCCGTTTTCATTGAGTTTCGCGTTGCAATTTTAGTTCGGCGCCGCCGTGGTTGCGGCCGCTTCTTTCAGGATCGGAGCCCAGCGCGGGATGTCGGACGCGACGGTCTTGCGCAAATGATCCGGGCCGCGTTCCGCCTTCGGGGGAACGGTGCCGCCGAGATTGCCGAGCTTCTGCTTGGTCGATGGTTCGTCAAGCGTCTGGTCGAGCGCATCGGCCAACTTGGCGATGATCTCCTTCGGCGTGCCCTTTGGCGCGTAGATCGCGCTCCAGATGTTGAGCTGGAAGTCGGGCGCGCCGGCTTCCTTTGACGTCGGCACGTCCGGTATCGCGGCAAGCCGCTCCGGACCAGCGACAACAATGCCCCGTACCTTCTCGCCCTGGATAGCGGAGACCATCACGACCGCCTGCTCGCACAAATAATCGACATGCCCTCCCATCAAGTCGTTCATTCCCGGACCCATGCCGCGATAGGCAACCTGTGTGGGTTTGAGATCAAATATCTTGTTGAAGAGAAGGCAGGCCATATGCGCCGTGCCGCCAACGCCACCGTGCGCCTGTTTCACCTCGGCGCCTTTCGGCTTGGCCCAGGAAACGAACTCTTGCATGGTTTTGGCAGGCAGCGCGGTCTTGATCGAAATGGCAGCTGGCGCATTGGCCGACATACCGATCGGTTCGAAGTCCTTGTTCGAGTCGTATTTCAGGTTCGGGTAAAACGATGGTGCGGCAATGATCGTGCCCATGCTAGCCGCGAATATCGTATAGCCGTCGCCCTTGGCCTCGGCCGCCCGCGTCGCACCGATGGTGCCGCCGGCGCCACCGACATTTTCGATGATGATATTCTGTCCGATGTGGCGGCTCATGCCTTCCGCGGCTATGCGGGCGACGATGTCGCTGGGGCCGCCGGCTGGGAATGGCACGATCATGGTGATGTTCCGTGTTGGGTAGCTTTGTGCATGACCCGGCGACAACTCACCGATCGTGAGCGATGCCGCCATAGCTGCGGTGAGAAGAGAAAGAAGCACCGTATTTTTTTTCACCGTCGCCCCCCAGTTATAGATTTTTGCGCTTTTCAGCAGGAACTTCATTTCGTTAAGCCGATGACACAAGTAGAGATCAAAATTTTTGCCATAGCAAACGCAGATTGGATAGGCCTCTATGCTGCAATGCAGCGAACTCCGCGAAGTGCCATTAGCGGACATTCAGCCAGATAGAAATGGCGGCACACAAAAAAGTATCATCAAATCGACTTCAACCGATCGAGACCCTTGTTCAGCAAAAGCGCGACGTTCGGCGCAGGAGGAATTGACAGGACGGCCTGGTGTCCGCGCTCGGACATTTTGCTCCAGGTCTTGGCGAGGATGTCAGCCAATCGTGTATCGTCGTCGGCGTATTTGCCGGCGAACGCCGCCAATTCATATTTAACGAAGACGATGCAGATGACGTCTTCCAGCGTCTGCACTTCGTCGTCGTCCTTCAGCCGCTCCTTGCGCACGATGGAAGCGACACGCGCAATCGTCGCCTGATCGTAAGAGAGATCGGCGAGAATGGCCGAGAGCCGCGCCGCATGATGATCGCGCAGAGCGAGCCGCCAGCGGTGATAGCCCGGCCGGTCCATCGGATACTGTGTGCGGGGAATGATCCAGCGCTCGATATGTTGGCCGCGCACCGCGATCCGGAGCGGCTCGAAAGCGTCCGGTGCGAACGTTGCCAATTCCGCCGACATCCGCATCCCGTAGATCAGATTGGCCGGGCGCGGCGCCCCATCCACCTCCACGCTCTTCGGATCGGCGCTATTGGCCGCGTCAATCGCAGCGAAGGCTTTGAGAAGTCGTTGCGTTTCCGAAGTCATCGTTGCCACACAGTAAGAGGATGAGACACCGCTGATATAACAAATGGCACGACCAGATATGCATAGATTTTAGGCAACATGACCCCAAGGCGAGCAATGGTCACGAACTCGTTCACCGTCACCGGCCCGAGCAGGCGCCGGAGATGAACCAAGAATGCAGTAGACATAAGCTCTTTTGCAGATCACACCCGCTCTCGCGTTCTGGCATAAGGGTTGCATGCTTTTTCGTCGGTCAGTGCTGACCATTCTTCCGACCCATGCGCCCAATGCCGGGCGCCGAGGACACAAACTGTTCGTCGCGCTAGCGCGGCACAGTTACGTGCACCCAGGTGATCGGAACCCACACATTCGAAGCGTGATGCGGGGCTATCGCTAGCCCTCATTCACGCTGTCGCGGAGTTGCGGAGGCAATCGCCTTCGTCGGCGTTCTTCGCATTGAGCACGCGCACAGCTGAGGGCGGAATGAAGCAGAAGCTAGTGATCGTCGGCAATGGCATGGCGCCGGGCCGCGCGCTCGACCTGTTATTCGAGACAGCGCCCGAGGCCTACGAGGTCACGATCTTCAACGCCGAGCCGCGGGTGAACTATGACCGCATCATGCTGTCACCGGTCCTGTCGGGCGAAAAGTCGTTCGAGGAAATCGTCATTCACGGTGACGGCTGGTACATCAAGCACGGCGTCACGCTCTACAAAGGCGCCAAGGTGACCGGTATCGGAGCTATGGTCGAAAGTTGGTGACGGGGTAGATCAGGAAGGCGGCATATCGTGGGGGTAGTTGAAGCCTCCACTTC
>CAITJJ010000282.1 GCA_903892675.1 uncultured Hyphomicrobiales bacterium
AAGGTGACATTGGCGGACGCCGACATCAAGGCGACGGCCAGTTCGGTCGAGCGGCTGATGGGCAACAAGGCCGAGGCGCGCTTCGAGTTCATCCAGGAAAACGCCGAATTCGCCAAGGATGAATTGCTCGACGTTTAACGTCTCATCGGCGTCCTGCGGAGATCGACTGCATTCAAGTCTGCGAAGCGCCACGATGACGGTGACGAGCTGATACACCTTCCGGATCGTCGAAGCTCATTCGCTCCAGGAATCATAGATGAACTTTGTCGAGGTATCTTCGGCGATTTGATAGAAGGCGTACCTTAACCCGTCCATTGGCATTTTTACCGCCTCCGCAGCCTCTTTGAGTGCCTTCAGCGCCTTTGCTTTTTCAGATGCATTCCTGCTGTTGAGCTCGTCCATCAGCACATAGATTTCATAGGCGCCGCGGAGTCCAAAAGCCTGAAGGACGGCAAGTTTGTCGCGCAGATACACCCAAGCCAACGATTGCCCAACGATGTCGGAAACAAACTCGAAACTAAGATTTGTTCGCATCGTCAACTGAATAGGATCACACCAAGCAAGTTGGGGTACGGTGGTGATATCGGCATCCTGAAGGCGCTCGGCAATCGGTCGATCGATTCCTGACAAGAGCGCCACTCGATCAGGCACGGAATCGGCGTCGGATTGCAGCTTCAGTTTATCGTCGAGAACACGCCGGAGGATCGTTGTCAGCGCTTCCAGTGGAAAAATTCCGACACCGAACGCGATAAACACTGCAAAATCTTTATTCAGCTGCCCGAATGCGAGGCCCACGGGGATGGAAACGGCCATTCTGAGCGCGCCGCGCAGGATATCGGCACGAGAGAGGCTGCCACGCTGAACTCGGGCGATAAAGTCGCTTGCAACGAAAGTGTACCCGCCAGCAATAGCTGCACTGACTGCAGTAATTGGCTTTTCTTCAACCCAAAGCTGGAGGCCCAAGGCAAGCTGGTAGTTCTCAATGAGAGCGATCAGCGAGACCAGAAGGATGGGTATGAAGAATCGCCAGCGGCCATACCACTTTTTATATACGCGCTTGAATTCAACGACCGCCTTATCTTCCGGGCCGGTATAACCTCGGTAGTTCTTGAGATACGTGTATTTGGCATGGTCGGGCAAACTACTATCGATCTCATCATATTTGCGCGCCCATCCGACGGTCAAAAAGTAACCAAGCGGACACAGCAGCAAAATCGTCAGACCGACATCCAATGCCAGCGTGATGCGATGATCAAACGCCCAGTTAGCCAAGTCAGTAAAGGTCACCATTACAGACCAAGGTTTCAATTACCCTCGGCAAAAAGCTGATCACGGCCCACAAACCGTGTCAATCTGTAGTAGCGCTTTCCAATGATACACGGATCCAGGGATGCGCCGTCACGCGCCCTTCGCCCCTCTAATCGCACTTCTTCAACAACGGCGTCCTGCTGCCATTGGCGACCGCGACACCGCGCTGGACCCGCACCGGGCCGTTGTCGACGCGATTGAACATCGTGCGCCGCGTGCCCTTGCCGACGACCATTTCCATCGTCTGGTATTCTTCGGCCTTTGTGCCGGGCACGAAGACCACTTTTAATTCCAGCCTGTCGGCGGCGACGCGCCGCGCCGCGCGCACACTATAAAGGTTGTTCGAATATTTGAGGCCGACATCATGCGCCTCAATCACCATGCCGCCCGGCTCGCGGCTGACTCTGACATGTGGGTTTGTCGGCGCTGCCGGCCGGCTGCAATCGGGCGCGAAGGTCCCGAACAGTTCGTAGCTCTGCAACAGTTCCATGACCGCCGGTTCGGTCAACTCGGCGTCTTTGGCCGGCGGGGCGGCGGCCGTGGCCAGCGACTCATTGGCTGGATCGGTCGAGGGGGCTGTAGCGGCGGCAGCGGGCATGGCGAACATCAACATCAAGCCGAAAACCGCCGCACTTCGCATAATTTCGCAACCCCAACGACTCGAGAGAGCATCATTGGGGTTGAGAATAGCAGCCGGCATCGCCACCGCAATCGGCAACGCCGGCTTTATCGATCAACAGCACCGATTTTCGCGGCTGTCCGTGTCGCGGCTACTGGAATGTCAGCTTTGCCGCCTGGACCACATCCGCGAAGGTCTTGATGTCGGCGTCGATGTATTTGCCGAACTCCGCGCCGGTCGGCCCGCCTGGCTTCACCGCCATCTTGGCCAGCGACTCGCGCACGCCGGCGTCGGCCAGGGCCTTGCCGAGTTCGGCGGTCAACTTGCTGACGATCGCATCCGGCGTCCCGGTCGGCACGAAAAAGCCGCTCCACAGCTGCGTATTGACGTCCGGAAATCCGGCTTCCGCCATGCTCGGGACATCGGGGAGTTCCGGCGAGCGTTCCGATCCCGTCACAGCCAATGCGCGGATCTTGCCGCCGGTTACGAGCGGAATCGCCGGCGGTCCATCCGTAATCGTAAACAGCGTCTGGTTGGACAAGACACTGAAATTCGACTCATTGCTGCTCTTGTAGGGGATCGCCACACCCGGCATGCCGGTCTTGAGTTTCAGCAACTCGCTGGCGATAGTAAAAGCCGGAGACGATGTTCCGTAATTCGATTTGTCGGGATTGGCCTTTGCCCACGCCACCAGCTCCGCCACGGTCTTGGCCGGGTGATCGATCGGCACCACCATCACCAGCGGAAACGAGGCGATCATGTTGAGCGGGATAAAGCTCTTGGTCGGGTGATAGCCGAGATTGGGGTAGATCGCGGCGGCGATCGACATCTGTCCCGTGGCGCCGACCAGTACGGTGTAGCCGTCGGCCGGCTGCTTGGCCACAAATTCGGACGACAGGCGGCCGCCCGCGCCGACCTTGTTTTCGATGATCGCGTTGTAGCCGGTGTTCTGCTGGAATTTCTGCACGACCAGACGGGCAAACAAATCGTTGCCGCCACCGGCGGCAAAACCGACAACGAAATGAATGACGCGGTTGGGATAATCGCTCTGCGCCCGCGCCACGCCAGCGCCCAGAAGCAGGGTCGCGGCGAGACCGCAGGCAAATATTTTCAATGTGGACTTCATGGCTTCCCCCGTCAGGCCGCCGTGCGTCTCCGCCGGCATTTTTAAAATCGTACACCGCCAGCGTTGAATCGGAAATGCCAATATTTCAACAAATAAGTCGCAGGATTTGCCGGCCGCGATCATGCGCCGACAACCGGAACGTGAATGAACCTCGCCGATCCGCGGTTTTCACCATGTCAATCGATGGGCAGCCCAACATATTGTTCGGCCAGCGATTTCATCGCCGCTTCGGAACTGGTGATATAGCGCATATCCGAGATCTGGCGGCGGCGGTCGAATGGCGTCTCGTCGGGGAACCGGTGCATGATCTGGGTCATCCACCAGGAAAAGCGCTGCGCGTTCCAGACCCGCTTCAAGCACGCCTTTGAATAGCCTTCGATGAGATCGGTGCGCTGCTTCTTGTAGAAACCGTCAAGCGCGCGCGACAACATCACCACGTCGGCGAAGGCGAGGTTCATGCCTTTGGCCCCGGTGGGCGGCACGATATGGGCGCTGTCGCCGGCGAGAAACAACCGGCCGTATTGCATCGGCTCGACGACGAATGAGCGCATTGCCGTCACGCCTTTTTGCAGAATTTTTCCTTCCTGCAGTTTGCGCGCGCCGCCAAGCCGCTTGTGCAAATTCTCCCAGATGCGGGCGTCCGGCCAGGCATCGACGTTTTCATCATGATCGCATTGCAGATAGAGCCTGGCCAAGGTCGGCGAGCGCATCGTGTATAGTGCGAAACCGTCGTCGTTATATGAATAGATCAGGTCGTGATCCGGCGGCGGCGATTCCGCCAGGATGCCGAGCCAGCCGAATGGGTAGTCCCGCTCATACACATTCAGAATGCCGTCCGGAAAACTCGGCCGGGTAATCCCGTGATAGCCATCGCAACCGGCGATGAAATCGCATTCCAGCTCGATCGCCTGCCCCTCATGTGCGAATTGAATTTTCGGCCGATCGGTCGTGAGATCGTGAACGCTGACGCCGTCGACCTCGAACAGCAACGGCCCGCCATCGGCAATCCGCCGCTCGACCAGGTCCTTCACCACTTCCTGTTGACCGTAAATCGTGATGCGCTTGTTCAACAGCGCCTTGAAATCGATGCGATGGATTTCGCCGTTGATGGCGAAATTGGTGCCCCAGTGCACCAGGCCTTCGCGCTTCATGCGTTCGCCGACGCCGATGTCGGTCAGCATGTCGGCCGCCCAGTGTTCGATCAGTCCGGCGCGGATGCGGTTTTCGATATAATCGCGGCTGCGGTTTTCGATGACGACCGACGAAATGCCCTGCATATGCAGCATTCGCGCCAAAGCCAGCCCGGCCGGACCCGCTCCAATAATCCCGACCTGTGTGCGCATCGATCCCGCTCCCGCCGCTGCTTTGTCGTCACTGATGCCTCCTATAGCCCTCCATTTTCAACAGGGCAAAGGGAGACGAATTCATGAAGGTACAAACGCATTTTTTTCCTCTGCCCCCTTCCCTGCGCCCGCCAGCATGGGCACCATGGTCGCAGTGGGAACGACGTCGCCATCCCAATGAGCGATGCGCCCGGCCGCCGCTCGAGGAACGCCAAGGAGCCACGATGAGCCTGACCCACCGCCGCCGATTTCTCACGCTTGCCGGCGCCTCGCTCGCCGCTCCCGCGCTGCCGCGCCTTGCCTTCGCCGACGCCTGGCCGAAGGACAAGACGATCCGCGCCATCGTGCCGTTTTCCGCCGGCAGCACCGTCGATATTATCGGCCGCATTGTGCTCGATCCGCTGGCTCGGCAAATCGGCCAGACCATGGTGGTGGAAAATCGCGGCG
The DNA here is from genome assembly GCA_903892675.1 of uncultured Hyphomicrobiales bacterium. GTDB lineage: Bacteria > Pseudomonadota > Alphaproteobacteria > Rhizobiales > Xanthobacteraceae > Pseudolabrys. Next base: position 4,844 of record CAITJJ010000282.1, read on the forward strand.
GCGCCGGCGGTACGATCGGTTCGGCCGCCGTCGCCAAGGCGGACCCCGATGGCTACACGGTGCTGGTCAACGCCGCCGCGCATTCGGCGGCTCCCGCCGCCTATCCGCAAATCACTTACGATCCGGCCAAGGATTTCTCCGCGGTCGCCATCTTCGGAGTCGTGCCGAATGTGCTGATGGTTGCGCCGGGCAAAGGCATCAAGACGGCGAAGGACCTGGCTGAGCGTGCCAAGAGCGGCGACTTGACCTATTCGTCGGCTGGCGTCGGCAGCGCCACGCATTGGGCGGCCGAGCGATTCCGCCTGTCGGCCGGTTTTAAGGCCACGCACATTCCGTTCCGTGGCGGCCCCGAGGCGTTGACCGAAGTAATGACCGGACGAGTCGATTTCTGCTGCATCGGCATCTCGTCGTCGATGTCGCTGATAACCGATGGCCGTCTGCTGCCGCTGGCGGTGAGTACGCTGCGCCGCTCGGCCGCACTGCCGGACGTGCCGACCACGACCGAGGCGGGCTTTCCAGACTCGGACTACAATTTCTGGAACGGATTGCTGGTGCCGGCCAAGACGCCGCAGCCAATCATCGACCGGCTGCATGCCGAAGTGCAGAAGGCGCTCGCCCTGCCCGAGGTCAAGGCCAAGCTCGCCCCGCAGGGCGTCGAACCGCTGCCGCTTTCGCCGCAGGAATTCGACGCTTTGATCGCCAAGGAGATCGTCTCGAACGTCAAACTGGCGCAAGCCGCCGGGCTGAAATTCAATTAGGGCGGCGCAAATAGAACAGGTTGCCGAACGTGCTATAGTCTCCCGGAACTTATTGGCCAGGCATGGTGTTGGCTGTTGGTTATCCAGTGATAGCGATATAATGCGCGATCGACGCAACCGCTGGCACGCATTTCAACCGGGAATGGCATGACAAATCGATCTATGACGGCGAAATCCCTTGCAACCGTTCGGCGTTGGGGGCTCGCCGCCATTGCGACTCTCGCTGTCATGGCCGCTTTACCGGCGCTGACCGCCGAAGCGGCACCCAAGCAGTCTCGCCCGGCGCCAGTCAAAGAGGAGATGGCGCCGCGCCCGGCCGGTGAGCCGATCATGGCGATCGTGTCGATCAAGAGCCAGCAAATTAATTTTTACGACGCCGACGGATGGATTCTTCGCGCGCCGGTATCGACCGGCGTCAAGGACCGCGAGACGCCAGCCGGTGTCTTCGCCGTGATCGAGAAAGACAAGGACCACCGCTCGACCATGTATGACGACGCCTGGATGCCACACATGCTGCGCATTACCTGGAACGGCGTCGCCATGCACGGCGGGCCACTGCCCGGATATGCGGCCTCACATGGCTGCGTGCGCATGCCCTTCGGCTTTGCCGAAAAGCTGTTCGACAAGACGCGGATCGGGATGCGGGTGATCATCTCGCCGAATGACGCGGCGCCGGTCGAGATTTCCCATCCGACGCTGCTGACGCCAAAGGCGGAAGCCGTCACGGCGGCGCCGGCGCATGCCGAAACGCTCGGTCGCGAGGCCGCCGACGCCGCCAAGGCGGCGATCGAAACCAAGAAAGCCGCAACCGCGGCCGCGCGCGAAACGACATCGCTCGCGTCATCCCTGCGCAAGCTCGAATATTTCAAGAAGAGCGCCGACGCCGAAGCCGCGTCCGCCGACAAGGCGCTCGCCGCGGCGACGACCGACGAGGCAAAGACGCGATCCGGGGAGCGCAAGCAGAAGGCCATAGCCAAGGCCACAGAGGCATCGGCCCGGCTCGATGCCGCCAAGGCCGACGCGAAGTCCAAACTCGACGCCGCTGCCGCTGCAAAGGACGCCGCCAAGACGGCCGAGACCAGGAAGAACGTTTCCGCCAAGGCCGCGACCGAGGCAAAACTCGCGCTCGAACCGGTGTCGGTCTATATCAGCCGCGCAACGCAAAAGCTTTATGTGCGACGCAATACCCATAAGCCGGCGCCGGACGGCGGCGGCGAGGTATTCGATACGTCCATCGTGGTTCCGGTCACGATCCGCAATCCTGAGAAACGGATCGGCACGCATGTGTTCACCGCGATGGCGCGCAACGATGCCGGCCTGCGCTGGAGCGCGGTCACTATCGATGGGCCGGATGAAGCCAAGGATGCGCTCGACCGCATCACCATCCCGCAGGACGTGCTCGATCGCATCGGGCCGACGGCGCTGCCGCGGTCTTCCATCGTCATCTCGGACGAACCTTTGAGCGCCGAGACGAACTATCGCACAGAGTTTGTCGCCGTGCTGAGCGATCAGCCGCAGGGCGGCTTCATCACGCGCAAGCCTTCAGAGGAATCCATCATTGCCAGCGAAGACAGCCGGTACGACGGCTTCGGCTTCTTTTCGCAACGCAATCCGAATAGCCGCCGGATGAGTTTCGAGGATTTTTGGACGCAGCGTCGGCGGTAGACCTGCGCCATCGAAACAAAGTTTGTCGGGTAAAGGTAATCGGGTCACGATTTTGTCAGCCACGCGGTCAGCGCCGCGTTGACCGCGTCGGGCTTTTCCATGGTCGAGAGATGGCCGCAGTCCGGAACGACGGTGAGCGTCGAACCGGCAATGCCGGCGGCGATTTCCTTCGCCATTTCCGGCGTGGTCAGTTCATCGCCCTCGCCGACCAGCACCAAGGTCGGGCAGCGAATGGACGATAGCAACGGCCGGGAATCCGGCCGCCCCATGATCGCGCGGGTCTGACGCACAAAGGCCGCGGCGCCGGTCTCCGCCGCCATCGCGCGCACTTCATTTTTAAGCGGTTCGTCATTCGCCCGATTGCGATGCAAAAACCGCGGGATCAAGGTCTCGACCACTTCGGAAAGCTTGCCGGCCTCGGCCAGCGCAATGAATTTTTCGCGGCCCGCCACTTGGTCCGGCAGGTCGGGGCGCGCGGAGGTATCGAGCAATGCCAGCCGGGCAATGCGCTCGGGCGCCAACCGCATCATGGCGAATGCGATATACCCGCCCATCGACAGGCCGGCGAGCGCGAAGCGCGTCGGCGCGTTGGCGAGAATGCGCTGCGCGATCGCAGCCATATCGCTGTCGCGCCGGTGATCGGCGATTTCGACCGGCCCAAGTGGCCAGAGCGCCGTCACCTGGGCGGTATACAAACGCGCGCTGCACAGAAGGCCCGGCACCAAAACAAGCGGTAGAGACGAGGTCATTTTGCGCCCTTAAATGCGAAAAGATTAAGCTTTAACGCGGTTTATTGCGTTGTAGCATTGACTTTGCGCCTTTCCACCCTATGTTCCAAGCAACCGGTGCGAACCCTTGGATTCGACCGACCCCCGCGCATTGCAACTGGTTTTATGTCCGGCGCGGACCCCCACGGTCCCTGCTCGAGGTTTTATGTCCTTTTCCCAACTTGGCCTATCCGACA
>CAITJJ010000283.1 GCA_903892675.1 uncultured Hyphomicrobiales bacterium
CCGTGGTGATTGCCGTCGATGCGGATTTCCTCTTGCAGATAGGCATTCTCCAGCTCTAACCGCTTGCGCAGCCGGTTCACCTCGTCGTGCGCGGCGCGCAGTTTCTCGTCCGCCTCATGGCGCTGCGAGACGTCGCGGAAGACGATGACCGCGCCGATCAGAACGCCATTGTCGCGGATCGGCGTCGACGTGTAGTCGACCCAGAATGACGAGCCATCCTTGCGGAAAAATTTTTCGTGATCGACCTGATGCACGGCGCCGTCGCGGAACGCGGCGTAAATCGGGCATTCGTGGTCGTGATAATGCGTGCCGTCAGGGTGGGTGTGATGCACCAAAGTGTGCATGTCATGGCCGACGATCTCTTCGGCTTTCCATCCGAGCATCCTTTCGGCCGCGGGATTGACGAAGGTGGTCTCGCCCTTGGCATTGACGCCGTAAATGCCTTCGCCTGCGGCGCGCAGGATCAACTGGTTCTCACGCTCGATGCGTCCGAAAGCGGCATCGGCGCCGCCGTCTGCCTGATCTTGATGCATAGTCATTGGCCACCCCCTCCCGCGTCGCCGGCGATTTTGCGCGGCGACTACGAAACTTCGTCGTCTACGAAATATCGTAAGCAAAAAATGGGCCAATGACGGGCTTTTTGCGCTGTCGCCACAATGCCGCGTTCGAAATCGGAAGACTTGGCACCGAAGTTGCTCTGTCTGTGGCTAGCCGCGGACGACCATTTTGGGAGCGACCTCATGTCCACTTTCGACAATCCCTTCGACGCCAAACGCAGGCTGAATCATTCCGGCTGCGCATGCGGTCGGCACGCCAGCCAAGCCGAACACAATGCCGAGCACGACCACGTCGCGCAGTTGCAGGTTCAGGCGGTCACGGAGAGCGAGAGCAAGCGTTACGAAAGCGTCGTGGCCTCCGCGGTCATGCGCCAGCTTTTCCCGCAGGATGCCGGCCGCCGCGCCTTCCTCAAGTCGGTCGGCGCTTCGACCGCGCTCGCCGCCGTGTCGCAGTTCTTTCCGCTCAAGATGGCGACCGAGGTGTTCGCCGCCGGCGGGCCGCCGGAGAAGAAGGACCTCAAGGTCGGATTCATACCAATCACCTGCGCCACGCCGATCATCATGGCCAAGCCGATGGGCTTTTACGAGAAGCACGGCCTCAACGTCGACGTGATCAAGACCGCCGGCTGGGCGGTGATCCGCGACAAGACCATCAACAAGGAATACGACGCCGCGCACATGCTGTCGCCGATGCCCATCGCCATTTCCATGGGTGTCGGCTCGAACGCCATTCCCTACACGATGCCGGCGGTCGAGAACATCAATGGCCAGGCCATCACGCTGGCGATCAAGCACAAGGACAAGCGCGATCCGAAGGACTGGAAGGGCTTCAAGTTCGCGGTGCCTTTCGATTACTCGATGCACAATTATCTGCTGCGCTATTATCTGGCCGAGCACGGCATCGATCCCGACAAGGATGTGCAGATCCGCGCCGTGCCGCCGCCGGAAATGGTCGCCAATTTGCGCGCCGACAATATCGACGGCTTCCTCGGTCCTGATCCGATGAACCAGCGCGCAGTGTTCGACGGCGTTGGCTTCATTCACATCCTGTCCAAGGACATCTGGGAAGGGCATCCGTGCTGCGCCTTCGCCGCCTCGAAGGAATTCGTCACCACGACGCCGAACACCTATGCGGCGTTGCTCAAGTCGATCATCGACGCCACCGCTTTCGCGCATAAGCCGGAGAACCGCAAGCAGATCGCCGAAGCCATCGCGCCGGCGAACTACATCAACCAGCCGGTCACTGTGCTCGAGCAGATTTTGACCGGTACCTTTGCCGACGGGCTCGGCAACGTCGTCACCCAGCCGAACCGCGTCGATTTCGATCCGTTCCCGTGGCAGTCCTTCGCCGTCTGGATTATGACGCAGATGAAGCGCTGGGGTCAGGTCAAGGGCGATATCGACTACAACAAGATCGCGTCCGAGATTTTCCTGGCCACCGACACTGCCAAGCTGATGACCGAGGTCGGACTGACGCCGCCGAAGGCAACGACCAAGACCTTCGTCGTCATGGGCAAGACCTTCGATCCCGCCAAGCCGGAGGAATATCTGGCGAGCTTCAAGATCAAGAAAGAAGCATAGTGACCGCCTCCCTTCCCTGGCGCGCGGCGCTCGTCTCGCTGCTGATATTCGTCGCCTTCGTCCTCGCGTGGCACCTCGCCACGCGGGGCACGGGCTCCGTCCAGCAGATGTCGCCGGAATACGCCAAGCTGATGGGGCTGACCGCGACGCAGGGCAAATCGGCGATGCCGGGGCCGCTCGACGTCGGCGCGAAGCTTTGGGAGCACTTGCGTAATCCGTTTTACGATAACGGCCCGAACGACAAGGGCATCGGCATTCAGATCGCCTTTTCGGTCGGCCGCGTGATGATCGGCTATGGGTTGGCCGTCCTGGTTGCCGTGCCGATCGGCTTTCTGATCGGGATGTCTCCATTGATGAACAGGGCTCTCGATCCGTACATCCAGATTCTGAAGCCGATCTCGCCCTTGGCCTGGATGCCGCTGGCGCTCTACACGATCAAGGATTCCGGCCTGTCAGCGATCTTTGTGATCTTCGTCTGCTCATTGTGGCCGACCATGATCAATACATCCTTCGGCGTCGCCCAGGTTCGCAAGGAATGGCTCAATGTAGCGCGGACGCTCGAGGTCGGCACGTTTCGCCGCGCATTCACCATCATCCTTCCTGCTGCGGCACCAACCATTCTGACAGGCATGCGCATCTCGATCGGTATTGCGTGGCTTGTGATTGTTGCTGCCGAAATGTTGGTCGGCGGAACGGGCATTGGCTACTTCGTCTGGAACGAGTGGAACAATTTATCGATTATTAATGTAATAGTTGCTATTGCAACGATCGGAATCGTGGGGATGGTTTTGGATCTTATTCTGGCCAGGCTCACAAGACTCGTGACGTTCCCCGAATGAGCGGCTTTATTTCAATTGAAGGCATCGCGCGGCGGTACGGGACAAACGCGCCGATCTTTGACGATCTGTGGCTCTCGATGAACCAGGGCGAATTCGTCTGCGTCATCGGCCATTCCGGCTGCGGCAAGACGACCGTGCTGAACATCCTCGCCGGCCTGGATGAACCCACATCCGGCACCGTGATTGTGGATGGCAAAGCGATCGAAGGCCCCTCCCTCGACCGCGCCGTCATCTTCCAGGGGCACTCGCTGCTGCCGTGGCGCACCGTCATGGGCAACGTCGCCTACGCCGTCACTTCCCGTCATCGCAAATGGAATTCCGCACAGGTCAGCGCCCACGCGCAAATTTTCATCGACCGCGTCGGCCTCACCGGCTCCGAGCACAAGCGCCCGGCCGAACTCTCCGGCGGCATGAAGCAGCGCGTCGGCATTGCGCGCGCGCTGTTGTGCGAACCGGCGCTGCTGCTGGCGGATGAACCGACGACGGCGCTCGACGTCACCATACAGGC
>CAITJJ010000284.1 GCA_903892675.1 uncultured Hyphomicrobiales bacterium
AGAGCGCGCGGATTTCCGGATTTTCCACCGACTTGTAATCGGGGAAGAACATCGGGATGAGGCCGGCGTCCGACGCACCCTGCACGTTGTTCTGGCCGCGCAGCGGATGTAAGCCCGTGCCGGGACGGCCGATCTGGCCGGTGATGAGCGCGAGCGCGATCACACCGCGCGCATTGTCGGTGCCGTGCGTGTGCTGCGACACGCCCATGCCCCAGAAGATGATCGAGGACTCGGCGCGCGCATAGGCGCGGGCGACTTCGCGCAAGGTGTCGGCCGGGATGCCGCAGACCGGCTCCATTTCCTCGGGCGTGAAGTCCTTGATGTTTTCCTTCCAGGCGTCGAAGCCTTCGACATAGGTCTGGATATATTGCTGGTCGTAGAGCTTCTCGGTGACGATGACGTTCAACATGGCGTTGAGCATCGCCACGTCGGTGCCGTTCTTGAACTGCATCATCTTCCATGCGTGGCGCTTGAGCGCCTGGCCGCGCGGGTCCATGACGACGAGCTTGGCGCCCTTCTTCGCCGCCTGCTTGAAGAAGGTGGCGGCGACCGGATGGTTCTCGGTCGGGTTGGCGCCGATGACGATGATGAGTTCCGAGTTTTTCACTTCGTTGAAGGTCGCGGTGACGGCGGCCGAGCCGACGCCTTCAAGAAGCGCCGACACCGACGAGGCGTGGCACAGCCGCGTGCAGTGATCGACATTGTTGGTGCCGAAGCCGGTGCGCACCAGCTTCTGGAACAGATACGCCTCCTCATTGGAGCCCTTGGCCGAGCCGAAACCGGCCAAAGCATCCGGGCCGTCGCGGTCGCGGATTTTGACGAGACCCGAGGCGGCGCGATCGAGCGCTTCTTCCCAGGTGGCTTCGCGGAAATGCGTCCACGGATTGGCCGGGTCGATCTCCTCGTGCGCAACCTTTGGCACGCCTTCCTTGCGGATCATCGGCTTGAGGAGGCGCTGCGGGTTGGTGACGTAGTCGAAACCGAAGCGGCCCTTGACGCAAAGGCGGTTTTCATTGGCCGGGCCATTGCGGCCGGTGACAGCGACGATTCTGTCGTTCTTGATCTGGTAGGTGAGCTGGCAGCCGACGCCGCAATAAGGACAGACCGAGTCCACCGTACGGTCGGGCTTGCCGAGAAAGACATTGTTTTCGTCGACCATGGTCGCCGGCATCAAGGCGCCGGTCGGACAGGCCTGCACGCATTCGCCGCAGGCGACGCAGGTCGAGGCGCCCATCGGATCGTCGAAATCGAACACGATCTTTTCGAGATGGCCGCGCCCGGCCATGCCGATGACGTCGTTGACCTGCACTTCGCGGCATGCACGCACGCACAGGTTACACTGGATGCAGGCGTCGAGATTGACCGCCATCGCCGGATGCGAACGATCCGGCGCCGGCACGGCTTCGCGCTCGCGCTTAGGGAAACGGCCGGCTTCCACCTTCTGGCGCTTGGCGGTTTTCCAGAATTCGGAATCGTTGTCGTGCGCGACTTCCATCGCCGGCTGGTCGGTGACCAGGAGTTCGGCGACCATCTTGCGCGCGGTCTTGGCGCGGTGGCTGTCGGTGGTCACCTTCATGCCGGGATTGGGCGTGCGGATGCAACTTGCCGCCAGCACGCGCTCGCCTTCGATCTCGACCATGCAGACGCGGCAATTGCCGTCGGCGCGGTAACCGGGCTTGGGCGAATAGCACAGATGCGGCAGCTTGATGTCGAGCCGGCGCGCGGCGCGGAAGATCGACTCGCCTTCGCGGATGTCGATCTCGTGGCCGTCGATGAAGAAGGTCTTTTGGCCTTCTTTGGGTGCGTTGTTGTCAGGCATGGTTCACCAAGTCCCTAGCGGTTTCGTCAGTTCCTCGGGGAAGTATTTCAGCACGCTGAGCAATGGATTCGGCGCGGCCTGGCCGAGACCGCAGATCGAGGCGTCGCGCATCAAGGTCGCCAACTCGTTCAGGAGTTCGACGTTCCACGGCCCCTGCGCCATCAGCTTGACGGCCTTCTCGGTGCCGGCGCGGCACGGCGTACACTGGCCGCAGGACTCATCCTCGAAGAATTTCAGCAGATTGAGCGCGACCGCCTTCATGTCGTCCTTGTCGGACAAAATGACGACGGCGTGCGAACCGACGAATCCGCCATGCGGCTCGAAGGTGCCGAAGTCCATCGGCAGGTCGGCCATGTTCGGCGCGAAGATGCCGCCGGAGGCGCCGCCTGGCAGGAAACCCTTGAGCGTGTGGCCGTCCAGCATGCCGCCGGAAAATTCGTTGATCAGTTCGTTGATGGTGACGCCGGCCGGCGCCTGCTTGACGCCGGGATTTTTGACGCGGCCGGACACCGAGAAACTGCGGAAGCCCTTCTTGTCGCGGCGGCCCTGCTTGATGAACCAGTCCGGACCGCGCTCGACCAGATCGCGGATCCAGTACAAGGTCTCGACATTCTGTTCCAAAGTCGGGCGGCCGAACAGACCGACCTGCGCCAGATAAGGCGGGCGATGACGCGGCAGGCCGCGCTTGCCTTCGATCGACTCGATCATCGCCGATTCTTCGCCGCAGATATAAGCGCCGGCGCCGCGGCGCAGATGCACCTTGGTGTGCGGCATCAGGCCGGCTTGCTCGACCCTGGTGATCTCTTCCGCGAGCATCAGCCGGATTTCCGGATACTCGTCGCGCACATAAAGATAAGTGTCGGCGGCCTCAACCACGTAGGCCGCGAGCAGCATGCCTTCGATGAAACGGTGCGGATCGATTTCGAGGTAATAACGATCCTTGAACGTACCGGGCTCGCCCTCGTCGCAATTGACGGCGAACAGGCGCGGCGCGGGTTCGGCGCGCACCAATGTCCATTTGCGCCCGGTCGGGAAGCCTGCGCCGCCGAGGCCGCGCAGGCCGGCGTCGCTGACGATCTTGATGAGTTCGTCGCGGGTGCGTTTGCCGGCGAGAACATCCTTCAGCAGCGCATAGCCTCCGGCTTGTCTGTAAGCGGCGAAGTCGGTCGACGGATGCCAGGCATGCGCATGCGGTTTGGCCTTAGCCACGGCGGCGAGATTGTCGACAGTGGCGTGAAACGTCTGCACATGGCCGACGGCGGCGACCGGCGCGCGGTCGCAGGCGCCCATGCACGGCGCGCGCACGACGCGCACATCCTTGCCGAGCGCGCCGGGGAGCGCCGCCAAAAGCTTCTCGGCCCCGGCCATGGCGCAGGACAATGAATCGCAAACGCGAATGGTGACCGGCGGCGGTGCGGGTCCGTCCTTCACCACATCGAAATGCGCATAGAAGGTGGCGACTTCGTAGACCTCGGCCTGCGCCATCTTCATTTCAAAAGCGAGCGCGGCCAGATGCGGCGCCGAGATGTGCCCGTAGTGATCCTGGATGAGATGCAGATGCTCGATCAGGAGATCGCGGCGGCGCGGCCGGTCGGTGAGCAGCGCCTGCACGTCGGCGAGCGCGGCCGGGTCGATCTGGCGGCCCTTCGGCGTGCGTCCGGACTTGCGGCGGCCGGCACCTTTACCCTTGCCACCACCATGTCCGTTACCGCCGTTTTGCGGCGGATTGTGCATGTTCATCGCATTCTCCCTCCTTCGCTTTTTGAAGGCGTTCCAGACAAGGCGCAATCCCGTGCTCCGCATGGGTTGATAGATAAAAGCTATCAATGATAATGTGTTTGGTGCCCAATTTTTACCCAAAGAGACTCTGGCGTTCCCGTATAAACTACTGAAAAGACAGGGCTATCGGCGTGATCGACAAACTCGAATTCCTGCTGGCCCTGGCCCGCGAGAAGCATTTCGGCCGCGCCGCCGAGGCCTGCGGCGTCACCCAGCCGACGTTGTCGGCCGGGGTGAAGCAGATCGAGGAGCAGATGGGCGTCTTGCTGGTCCGGCGGGGATCGCGCTTCCAGGGTTTCACGCCGGAGGGCGAGCGCGTGCTGGACTGGGCGCGACGCATTGTCGGCGACACCCGCAACATGCGCGAGGAAATCAATTCGCTGCGCCTCGGCCTGAGCGGCCGCCTGCGCATCGCCGCGATCCCGACGGCGCTGGCGATGGTGGCGGCGCTCACCACGCCGTACCGCGAACGCCATCCCAATGTGCAGTTCACGATTCTCTCACGCACCTCGGTGGAAATTCTCGAACTGCTGGAAAATCTCGAAATCGACGCCGGCATTACCTATGTCGAGAACGAGCCGCTCGGCCGCGTCAGCATGATCCCGCTCTATCATGAGCATTATCGCCTGCTGACATCCGCCGACGCACCGCTCGGCAACCGCGACAAGGTGACCTGGGCCGAGGTGGCGCAGGTACCGCTGTGCCTGCTGACACCCGACATGCAGAACCGGCGGATCATCGACCGGCTGCTCAAGAGCGCCGGCGGCGATTCACGGCCAACTCTGGAATCGGATTCGATGATCCTGCTGTATTCGCATGTTCGCACCGGCCGTTGGGCCAGCGTGATGCCGGAAAAGATTGCGCAGACTTTGGGTTTGACCGACACCATCCGCGCCATTCCGATCGTCGAGCCGGAAGCCGTGCAAACCATCGGCCTCGTCGTGCCCAAGCGAGAGCCGATGACACCGACGACAACGGCGCTGGTGGAGGTCGCGCGGCGCGTGGCGCCGACACTGACTGACTGAAGCCGGCGCGCCGCCGGGTCGTCGCATCCGGAACGGCCGAAAGCCGCGCCGTTTTTTTCGTTCGTTACACGGGCAACATAGCCAGGGAACCCGGATCGGGGCCAAGCCGTTAGGCTTGGCAATGTCCACCGGGTGTTCCGCTTCATGATCACACAGCTCAATCCGCCGCTCGCCCTCGACACCGTCAAAGGTCAGGGCTGGGCGCATTTCGTCATCGATTACGGGCCGGAGCACGACCTGATGTGGGTCGTGTTCATGGACAAAGACGGCGCCTGCTGGACGGTGCCGAACCCCGAAGTCCGCCTGCAATTCAACTGGACGATGGGCCGTCGCAAGCCTGATACGGCTACCGCGCCGTTGCAGCCGGTCGCGGCGGACGAGCCGCATCCGGCAAGCGCCAATGTGCGCGCCTTCCCGCGCGGGTCGGAAAGTTAATCTTAAGCGTATGGCAGAAACCATGGTCGCCTCGCTCAAGGCCTTTGGGCTGAATTGCACCTTGAAGGCGGGCGGGCAAACCTCGTCTACGGAAGCGCTAATGGAGCAGCTTTTTCAAGAGCTGACCAAGCACGACGTCGAAGGCGAGATCGTGCGTGCCGCCAATTTCGACATCAAACCGGGCGTCAGCGACGACGAAGGCAAAGGCGATGCTTGGCCGGAATTGATGAAGAAGGCTCTCGCCGCCGATATTCTCGTGATCGGTTCGCCGATCTGGCTCGGCCAGCCGTCGAGCGTCGCCAAGCGCGTGCTCGAGCGCATGGATGCCTTCATCGACCAGAAGGACGAGCGCGGCCGCATGCCGTCCTACGGCAAGGTCGCGATCTGCGCCATCGTCGGCAATGAAGACGGCGCGCATCACAGCGCCGCCGAGATTTTGTCGGCGCTGCTCGAAGTTGGATTCACCGTGCCGTCGGGCGGGCCGACTTACTGGGTCGGCGAGGCGATGGGCTCGAAGGAATACAAGGACTTCAAGACCGCGCCCGACGTGGTGGCGAAATGGAATGCCATGCTGGCGTCGAACACCGCGCATCTGGCGCGGCTTCTGAAGGCGGCGAACTATCCGGGCATCAAGGGCGGGAGATAGCTGCACCGCTGTCGTCCCCGCGAAGGCGGGGACCCATAGTCCCTGCGCTATCGAGAGCACACGGCGTATGGGTCCCGGCTCGCGCGCCTAAAGGCGCTTGGCCGGGACGACAGATCAGCTACTTCTTTTTGGCCTTCCCCGTTTTCTTCGCCGGCTTCTTCTTCGTAACCTTGTCGGTCTTGCGCCGCGCCAGCGGGCCCTTCGCCCGCTTGATGCCGTCCATGATCAACTGCTCGGCCTCGCGTGCATCCAACCAGCGCACGATCGACACCCATTTGCCCTTTTCCAGATCCTTGTAGTGCTGGAAGAAGTGCGCGATCTGCTCGCACATCACGTCCGGCAGGTCGCGATAGCTGGTGATGCCCTTGTAGAACGGATGCAAGGCATCGACCGGCACGGCCAAAATCTTCTCGTCGTTGCCGGCCTCGTCTTCCATCAACAGCGCGCCGACCGGCCGGCAGCGGATGACCGCGCCGGGCACGACTGGCACTTGGCTGATGACCAGCACGTCGCACGGGTCGCCGTCGTCCGACAACGTATGCGGGATGAAGCCGTAATTGCCGGGATAGAACATCGCCGTGTGCAGAAAACGGTCGACGAAAATCGCGCCCGAGGTCTTGTCGAATTCGTATTTCACCGGCACGCCGCCGAGCGGTATCTCGATAATGGCGTGGATGTCGTGCGGCGGATTGCGCCCGGTCGAAATGAGTTTGAGGTCCATCGGTTCACGATTCCCATGTGAGAATCGTGAATTATAGCACCGTTCAAGGCGCCGCCGGCTTGCGAAAAATCAAACGGGGCGCGCGGCGCTCAAAGGCCACGCACCCCGTCGATTAAGGCTTGAACGCTACGCGCGGTGGCTACGCCACCTTCTCGTGCATGTGGCGGAACATGGCCTTCTTGGCCTCGTCGTCGAACTCCGCCTTGAAGGTGTGCTTGTCCTTGATGGCGATGGCGCGGGCGGCGGCGGGCCGTGCGCTGATTTCGTCGATCAGCTTTTTCACGCTTGGATATTTGGCCCAGGCAGTATCGCCAAGCGCGACGGTGATGAGACGCGCCCAGCCCCACAGCGCCATGTCGACGATGGTGTAGCTGTCGCCGACCATATATTTCTGCTTCGACAGCCGCGCTTCGAGAATGCCGTAGTGGCGATGCGCTTCGTACATATAGCGGTTGATGGCGTATTCGAGTTTTTCCGGCGCGTAGTTGCGGAAGTGAACGGCCTGGCCCGAATAAGGGCCGACGCCGGAGGCGATGAACATCAGCCAGGACAAGAGTTCGCCGCGCAACCTGTCGCTTTTGGCCGGCATGAACTTGCCGGTCTTCTCGCCGAGATAAAGCAGAATGGCGTTGGAATCGAACACGATCACGTCGCCATCGACGATCGCCGGCACCTTGGCGTTCGGATTGATCGCGGTGTATTCCGGCTTGTGCTGGTCGCCCTTGCGGGTATCGACCGGGATCGGCTCGTAAGCCAAGCCGGATTCTTCGAGAAACAGCGCCACCTTCATCGGGTTCGGCGCACCGGAGTAATAGAACTTGAGCATCTGGGTGTTTCCTCCTGATTTTTAAAAATCGGCGCATAGCAGCACCGCCCCTCGGCTGGCGCAAGCGGGGTGTCTCGCGGGGCAGCCAAACGCAAAACGGGCGGCCCTTGAGGCCGCCCGTCTGACTGGTTCGCCGTGTCGCGGGCCTAGAACAGCCCGACGATCTTGCCGTCGGCGCCGACGTCGATCGAATCGGCCGACGGCACCTTGGGCAGGCC
>CAITJJ010000285.1 GCA_903892675.1 uncultured Hyphomicrobiales bacterium
AAGGCCATGGCAGCGCGGTTATTGCCCGGCGCGCGTGGATATTGACGTTGATCGACTGACATTGCGGCGCCTTTTGTGCCGGTCACGGGACCCACAGCTTGCCGTCAATTTATTAAAAAGCCATTCGGCCCGGGGCGGCGAATTTGCATGCGAGTTGTCTAAAATTATGCACATCGACGGCAAGTCGAATGAGCCGGCGCGGCCTCCGTCAATCCAGCCGCCGCGCCGGCACCTCGATCGGATTGCAGTTGCGCCGGCCGGACTCAAAACACAATTGCGCCTTGCGCGAATCGACCATCGCATTGGCCAGCCAGACGCCGCCCGCGACTATGAAAACAGCGGCGACCGCCAGAAAGATGTTGGTGGCTCGCCGGTCCCGCTCGTCGGTCTCCGGATCCTGATCTCGACCGGGATCCGGCGGGCGTTCGGTCTGCCGATCCATGCCGTCAGCCCCTGCGGCGCAGCCAATGATCGGCGCTGAAGCGGCCACTGCCGGACACGAACAGGAACAGGAAGCCGCCGATCATGGCCATGTTCTTGTAGAAGCTGCTGTCCTGCACGCGCCGCACGTTGGCGTCGGTGAAGGTCCAGTAGGCGTGCGAACTGAAGGTCGCGACCAGCATGAAGGCGACCATCGAAATGACGAAATAGCGGGTGGCCAGGCCGAGGATGATGGCAATGCCGCCTACAAATTCCAGCGGCACCGACACATACGCAAGAATGGGCGGCAGACCGCGCACCGGAAACGTGCCCGCATAGGCGCCAATGTCGAAAATCTTGCCGTAGCCGCTGCGGACGAAAATCCAGCCGAGCAGGATACGGCCGACCAGCAGCAGGAAGTCCGCGGTGTTCGCGGCGAGGGCATCGGCATGCGACAGCGCCGGCAGCGAGCTTTTTTCGGTCGAGAATGTCATTGGTGTTTCCTTATGTCCGGAGGCCGGGACCTCATACGGGATGGAACACCCGCCGCCCATGGTTCTTCCATAAAAATTGCCGCGACATCTTTGTCGGCCGGCAAGCCAGCCCACCGACCCTCGCCAAATCGCCCCGGACGCCCTATCTGATAGGGGAACCGCCAACGGAGAACAGAGCTATGGATCCCGCCATTTCCTCGCTGATCGACCGCGCCGGCCTCGACCGAGGCAAGGTCCGCCAGTTGATCGGGCGCGGGCTGGAAGGCGCCGACGACGGCGAACTGTTCCTAGAATACAAGCAGACCGAGGCTTTGGCCTTCGACAATGGCCGGTTGAAGCAGGCCACCTATGACACCTCGCAGGGCTTCGGCCTGCGCGCGGTGAAAGACGAAGCGGTGGGCTATGCCCACGCTTCCGACCTGTCGGAAGGCGCGCTGTCACGCGCCGCCGAGGCGGTGCGCGCGGTCAAGGGCGGCTACAGCGGCAACTATGCCGCCGCGCCGAGCCGCACCAACCGCAAACTTTACGGCGACGAGAATCCGCTCGGCACACCCTCCTTTGAAGACAAGGTGAAACTGCTGGAGACCATCGACGCCTATGCGCGCGCCAAGGACCCGCGCGTGCGCCAGGTGACCGCGTCAATCGCCGCGACGTGGCAGGTGGTGGAAATCCTGCGCGCCGATGGCGAAACCTATCGCGACATCCGTCCGCTGGTGCGGCTCAACGTCTCGGTCGTCGCCGGCGATGGCGGCCGCCAGGAATCCGGCAGCCACGGCGTCGGCGGCCGCGAAGGCTATCAGCGATTCATCGAGCCTTCGATGTGGCAGAACGCGGTCGATGAGGCGGTGCGTCAGGCGATGGTCAACCTCACCGCGGTCGCGGCGCCCGCCGGCGAAATGGATGTCGTGCTCGGCGCCGGCTGGCCGGGCGTGATGCTGCACGAAGCGGTCGGACATGGCCTTGAAGGCGACTTCAATCGCAAGAAGACATCTGCCTTCGCCGGCCTGATGGGCCAGCAGGTCGCGGCCAAGGGCGTCACCGTCGTCGACGACGGCACGATGCAGTCGCGTCGCGGCTCGCTGTCGATCGACGACGAAGGCACGCCGACTAATCGTACCGTGCTGATCGAGGACGGCATCCTCGTCGGCTACATGCAGGACCGCCAGAACGCGCGGCTCATGGGCATGAAGCCGACCGGTAACGGACGCCGCGAGAGTCACGCGCATGTGCCGATGCCGCGCATGACCAACACGGCGATGCTCGCCGGCAAGCACGATCCGGCCGAGATCATCGCCTCGGTGAAGAACGGGCTCTACGCCGTCAACTTCGGCGGCGGCCAGGTCGATATCACCTCGGGCAAATATGTGTTCCAGTGCACCGAGGCCTACAAGATCGAGAACGGCAAGGTCACCGCGCCGGTGAAAGGCGCGATGCTGATCGGCAACGGGCCGACCGACCTGCACCGCATTTCGATGATCGGCAACGACTTCGCGCTCGATCCCGGCATCGGTACCTGCGGCAAGAACGGTCAAGGCGTGCCGGTCGGCGTCGGCCAGCCGAGCCTGCGCATGGACCGCATCACTGTCGGCGGCACGGCGTGAGTTAGCGCCTACCTTACCACGCCCGACACGCAGCACGGCTTGGGCCGCGGCCGCGTGATTCTGTCCTTGAGATAGCAGCGCGCCGGCGCGCCGATATAGCCGGGCCGCACATAGGTCCAGGCGCGGCATTTATTGTCGGCCTCGCAGGCGGCGTTGCAGGCCGCGCCGGTCGAGTCGGATGGCGTTTCGAAATTCCGGTAATCGCCGCCAACGCGGTCGATCGCGGGCTCAACCGGCCCCTTGCGTGATTCGATGACGCCGGCGCCGCGCACGCCCGACACGCAACATCGGTCCTCGAACCGCGGCACCACTTTATTTTTGAGCCAGCACTGGGCGTAGGCTTTTTCCGAGCGCGGATAAGAAAAGGTCCAGGCTTGGCAGCGGCCGTCGCGCTCGCAGCGCTGGGCGCATTCGGCCGGATCGCCCGAGCGGATGTCGAATTTCAGATAGTCGCCGCCGCGGCGATCGAAACCGCTCTGCGCCTGCGCCGCGCCGGCGAGAACCAGTCCCGCCATCAATGCGCAAAAGAATCTGAGATGGAAAGCCATGCCGCATCCTAAACCATGCGGCGGCGATTGCCGCGCTGGAAACCGGATGGACGGGAAAAGTTTGCGCCCGCCGGAGGGGCCGGCGGGCGCTGATGATCCGGGCGCGAGAGGGGATTTCGCGTGATCCCGGATCCGCGGCCGATGAGAGGGATCGGCCGTTTGGGTTAGCAAGCCCGCGCGGAGCGATGCGCGGGATTGCGGAAGGCGGTGGCGTCCGATTCGCCGCGCGTGACACGGGTCACGGCGCGATTCATGCGCCGCTCGATGGCGCGCTCGCTCAACAGCGCCGTCGGGTCCTCCCACAGCGGCGTCGAGAAGGCGTCGACAACGTCCGAGCGGGTCAGGCCGATATCGGCCAGCATGTGACGGTCAAGACGGGCCAGCACATTGGCTTCGCGGCGGTGGCGCAAGGCGCGCGCAATGGCTTTGAGCGAATAGGCGACCGGCGCGACAGCGGCGGCAACAACGCGGGCCAAGGTACCGGCGGCGAGCGGAACAACGGGGTAATGTGCGGTCGTCATGGCAGTCTCCATCCAGTTCAGCGGGGTCGAGGCAGGATCGCCTTGAAAGCCCGGCTTCGAGCCACTTGGGTCTCCCAACCCGGTTCCTTCCGAAGCACGGCCTGTATGCGCGCCGGCTATTGATTAGTGAAACGAATGTTTTTAATCTGACCGATCAGGAATGCTGATATTAACGACTATGGCCGGATGGGACTATTAGCCGCCGAAAAATCGCTCGTTGAAACAACCCGATGTCGTTTCCCTGAGCAGGATTGTGGCGTGCTGAAATTAACGCCGAGCACAACCAATTTGGGATGCCTGCCATGACTGCGCTCCTCGACGTCGACCAGCTGCGCACCTTTGTCGCCATCGCCGAAACCGGCAGCTTCACCAAGGCTGCCGAGGTCGTGAACAAGACCCAGTCTGCCGTCTCCATGCAGATGAAGCGGCTGGAAGAGCGGCTGGAGCGGCCGATTTTCGCCCGCGACGGCCGCGCCTCCAAGCTGACCGACGATGGCCAGCGGCTGCTCGATTACGCGCGGCGCATCATCAAGCTCAATGTCGAAACCATCGCCGCCTTTTCCGACGCCGAATTGTCCGGCCGGGTCCGCCTCGGCGTGCCGGACGATTACGCCGACCGCTATCTGCCGGAAATCATGGCGCGGTTCTCGCGCGCCTATCCGAGCGTCGAATTGTCGGTGATCTGCGAGCCCTCGGTCGATCTTTTGGAGCGAATCGACGCCAACGAAATCGACCTCGCCATCGTCACCAACTGCGACTCCAAGCGCGCCTCGGAAACCTTCCGCCGCGAGCGCCTGCTATGGGTGACGTCGAACCGGCACGCCACGCATTCGGAGGAACGGCTGCCGCTGGCGCTCGGCCGGCCGACCTGCAGTTGGCGGCGTTCAGCTGTCGACCGGCTCGACACCTTGGCGCGGCCCTATCGCGTTCTCTATTCGAGTTCGAATGCCGGCGCGGTCGCCGCTGCCGTGCTCGCCGGATTCGCCGTGTCGGTGCTGCCGGAGTCGGGCCTGCGTCCCGGCATGCGCGTGCTGACCGCCGCCGATGGATTCCCCGAACTGCCGAGCTGCAATATCGGCCTGGTGCGCAATGCGCATGAGGGCTCGCCGCTCGCCGATGCGCTGGCCGAGCACATTATTTTGTCGCTCGATAATCTGTCGGAATCGGTGCAGGCGGCGGAGTAGTTCAACAAATCTCGGCCGCGGTCGCATCCAGCACCCGCACCAGATCGGCCGGCGCCAATTCCACTTGCAAGCCGCGGCGTCCGCCATTGGCGACGATCAGTGGGAACGCGAGCGCCGACTGCTCGATGAAGACCCGCGCGCGTTTCTTCTGGCCGAAAGCCGATATGCCGCCGACATGATAGCCGGTGATGCGCTCGGCTTCCGCTGCCGGCAGCATGGCGCAGCTTTTGACGCCGGCGGCCTGCGCCAGCTTTTTCAGATTCACTTCGCGGTCGGATGGCACCAGCACGCAGATAACGTCGCTGCCGGCCTTCGCCATCAAGGTCTTCAACAGCCGCGCCGGCTCGATGCCGAGCGCCTCGGCCGCCTGCATGCCGATGCGCGCGGCGTTCGGGTCGTAGTCGTATTCATGCAGCTTGAAGGCTACGCCGGCCTTCTCAAGCGCCAGCGTGGCGGGCGTGGATTTGGCCATTGAAGGACCCTAATACACGTACTCTTCAAAAATCGGATCGACCGAACCTTTCCACTCGCCGTGGAATTTCTCCAGCAGTTCCTCGGCCGGCGTGATGCCACGCGCAATGCTCTCCTCGAGAGGACGTAGATAGCGGGTCTCGTCGCGGCCGTTCTTGTCGAAGAACTTTCGGCGCGACAGGCCGCGCGCGGCAAAGCGCAAGGTCTCCTGCGCCAAAGTCAGCATGTTGCGGCCGCGGATCTCGGCGCGGAAGCCGAGTCTGGGCACATCGTCGCGCAGCTTCTGACGTTCCTCGGCGGTCCAGTCCTTGACCATGTCCCAGCAGGCATCGAGCGATACCTCGTCGTAGAACAGCCCGACCCAGAAGGCAGTGAGCGACGGCAAGCGCCGCCACGGCCCGCCATCGGCGCCGCGCATTTCCAGATAACGCTTGAGGCGAACTTCGGGGAAGATCGTGGAGAGATGATTGGCCCAGTCAGAAATGGTCGGCCGCTCACCGGGCAGCGCGTCGAGCTTGCCGGCGAAGAAATCGCGGAACGATTTGCCGGCGACGTCGATATAGGTGTCGCCGCGCTTGACGAAATACATCGGCACGTCGAGCGCATAATCGACATAGCGCTCGAAGCCCATGCCATCTTCAAAAGCAAACGGCATCATGCCGGCGCGGTTGTTGTCGGTGTCGCGCCAGATTTCCGAGCGCATCGACAAAAGACCGTTTGGCTTGCCTTCGGTGAACGGCGAATTGGCGAACAGCGCGGTGGCCACCGGCTGCAGCGCGAGCGACACCCGCAGCTTCTTGACCATGTCGGCTTCCGACGAGAAGTCGAGATTAGCCTGCACCGTGCAGGTGCGGTACATCATGTCGAGACCGCGTGTGCCGACCTTCGGCATGTAGTTGGTCATGATCTTGTAGCGGCTCTTCGGCATCACCGGAATCTCGGCGCGGCTCCAGTTCGGCGTCATGCCCAGCCCGAGGAAGCCGATGCCCAGGGGCCTGGCCACTTCGCGCACCTGCGCCAGATGCGCCATCAGCTCGGCCGCGGTCTGGTGCACGGTCTCGACCGGCGCGCCGGACAGTTCGAACTGGCCGCCCGGCTCCAGCGAAATGGCGCCGCCGCCGGTGACGTCGAACAGGCCGATGATGTTCTCGCCGTCCATGATCGGCTCCCAGCCGAGCAGGCCGTGCATGCCTTCGAGGATGGCGTGGATGCTGCGCGCGCCGGCATAGGGGACCGGCCGGTGCCCATCGAGCGTGAACACGAATTTCTCATGCTCGGTGCCGACGCGAAACTGCGCCTTCGGCTTGTTGCCCGCCTCGAACCACGCGACGAGTTCGTCGCGGGTTTCAATCGGGGTCATGTCGATCTGGTCGCGCGCCATGCAGGATGCTTGCTTTTAAAGGGTCGCCAAAGAGCCGGGACCTTAAACATGGGGCGCGCAAAAGGGCAATGCGAGAGGCGTCGGGCTGAAATCAGGACCGCTTGACGTTTTCGCGGGGCCAAAGCAGGCGGCCGGCGGCGAACGCCACCAGCATGCCGATCAGTTGGGCGGCAATGAAGGCCGGTACGCCCGCCGGCGCGATGCCGGCAAAGGTATCCGACAGAGCCCGCGCGATGGTCACGGCCGGATTGGCGAATGAGGTCGAGGCGGTGAACCAGTAGGCGGCCGTGATGTAAAGCCCGACGGCGTAAGCTACGGCTTGCGGCGCTTTTGCCACACAGCCGAAAATCGTCAGCAGCAGACCAAAGGTGGCGACAGCTTCGGCGAACCATTGCGCCGGCCCGCTGCGCACATGCGCGGAGAATTGCAGGAGTGGCAGTTCGAACATGAGATGCGCGGCGAAGACGCCAAGCACGCCGCCAACGATCTGCACGGCGACATAGGGCGCAAGCTCACGCCAGAGAAACTCGCCGCGCATCGCGAAGGCGAGCGTGACCGCCGGATTGAAATGCGCGCCGGACAGCGGACCGAAGATCAGAATGAGCACGACGAGAATGGCGCCGGTCGGCAGCGTGTTGCCCAGAAGCGCGATGGCGACGTTACCGCCGGACAGTTTCTCGGCCATGATGCCGGAACCGACCACCGTGGCGAGCAGCAAGGCGGTGCCGAGCGCTTCGGCGGTGAGGCGGCGCGACAAGGGTTCACTCACGCCAATTCGCCCTTCGCCAACGCCGTCGCGCCTTCGCTGCCGCCGATATCCTTGAGCCGTTCGGCAAGCACCAGTTTGTCGAGCTTGTTGAGCGGCAATGCCAGGAACAGCTCGATGCGGCGGTTGAGCATGCGATAGGCATCCTTGAACGCCATCGCGATTTCGGCGTCGCTACCGGTCGCTGCGGCAGGATCGGGAATGCCCCAATGCGCCGTCATCGGCTGACCCGGCCAGATCGGGCACGATTCGCCGGCGGCGTCATCGCAGACGGTGAAGACGAAATCGAGTTTCGGCGCGCCGGGTTGCGCGAATTCGGCCCAGCTTTTCGAGCGCAGGCCGGCGACATCGTGATTAAAGCCGCGCAGCAATTCGAGCGTGCGCGGATTGACCTCGCCCTTCGGATGGCTGCCAGCGCTGAACGCATGAAAGCGCCCCTGGCCCAGGCGATTGAGAATTGCCTCGCCGAGGATCGAGCGC
Organism: uncultured Hyphomicrobiales bacterium; assembly: GCA_903892675.1. GTDB lineage: Bacteria > Pseudomonadota > Alphaproteobacteria > Rhizobiales > Xanthobacteraceae > Pseudolabrys. The sequence goes on from CAITJJ010000285.1 coordinate 7,867, forward strand.
GCCGAATTGCCGGTGCAAAGGAATAGAACATTGTAAACACGGTCAGCCATTGGCACTCACCCTTTTGGTTCGCGGCGCGCAGCTACTTGCATTGAAATTCTCGACCACCGGCGCGCAGATCTTGGGATTGCCGCCGCAGCAGTCGCGCAGCATGAAGTCGATCAGGCCGAGAAAGCCATCGAGATTGGCGCGGTAGTTCATCGAGCGGCCGTCGCGCGTCACCGAAATCAGGCCGCCGCGCATGAGCGCCGCCAGATGCGTTGACATGGTGTTGTGCGGCACCTTGCAGAAGGCGGCGATGTCGCCAGCCGGCAAACCGTCCGGATGCGCGGCAACCAGCTTGCGGAACGCCTTGAGCCGCGTCGGCTGGGCGAGCGCGGCGAAGGCAGCCTGGGATTTTTTCGCGTCCATTCTTGTTACGTCCATCTGTCGAGACATATCGACATATTACGGCAGCCGGATGACGGCCGGCAAGAGCCCGGCCGTCACTTTTGGGTGGCTTGCGGATCAGCCGGTTTGGGCCATCGCGGTGGCGCCGGCGGTCTGGCCGATGTCCTTGAGGCGCGCAGTCACGACCAGTTTGTCGAGTTTTTCGATCGGGATCGCCAGCAGCAATTCGATGCGGCGCTTGAGCATGCCGTAGGCTTCGTCGAAGGCGACGGCGATCTCGGCCTCGCTGCCGGTCGCCTTGGCCGGATCGGCAATGCCCCAATGCGCCAGCATCGGCTCGCCCGGCCAGACCGGGCAGGTTTCGCCGGCCGCGTCGTCGCAAACCGTGATGACGAAATCGAGCTTCGGCCCATCCGCCTTGGCGAACTCGTCCCAGCTCTTGCTGCGCAGGTTCGACGCGTCATGGCCGGCAGCAGCCAGCACCTTGATTGTGTGCGGGTTGACCTCGCCCTTGGCCGTCGTGCCGGCGCTGAAGGCCTTGAACTTGCCTTTGCCGAGGTCGCTGAGAATGGCCTCGCCCATGATCGACCGCGCGGAGTTACCGGTGCACAGGAACAGGACGTTGTAGATGCGGTCGACCATTTAAAATCCCCCTAGAACGCAAGCGGTAGCGTGATGTATCGGCGATTTATGACAGTGCGGTGACTGCGCCAAATTCCTGAATGGACGTGCGTATTCGCCCCTGTTGATTGACGGCCCGGGGGAGCCGGTGTCCCTTTTCCTCGACCTTCCAGAAGGGAAGGCCAATGGAGCGCCGGGAGGCGCCAGGGGTTTGCGAGACCCCTTTACGGAGCTTGCGAGGCCCCGTTTTCGCGCGCCGATACGGAAACAGGTTTGCGAGACCTGCTCCCGGGGCGCGCGCGCCTCATGCGGCAAGGCTGGCGAGGCCAAACCGCCCGGGCGCTGCGCCTCCCGGCGCTCCACCGCAAACAAGCCTGCGCAAGTTGCGCAAACCTGAATGCCCGGCGCGCATTGTCGGCGCGCCGTCCCTTCCCATCCGGCCCGGCGCGTCATGACAGCGCCGGCCGAAGGGTCGAGAACTAGGAATGTAATCTTTATTGAGGATAGGAGTCAATACCTCGATGCGGTTCATATTTTGTTCTTTGGTAGGGCCGCCGGATGCTTTATTGCTTCGCGCCATGACCCGGTTTCCCCGATGACGCAGTTCACCCCCCATCAGGACGACGCTCTCAAGGCCGTCGCCGACTGGCTCAAGGCCAAGCCCGGCACCGGCAACACGCCGCAGGTGTTCCGGTTGTTCGGCTATGCCGGCACCGGCAAGACGACGCTCGCCACGCATATCGCCGACGCGGTCGACGGCGAGGTGAAGTTCGCCGCCTTCACCGGCAAGGCGGCCTCGGTCATGCGCGGCAAGGGATGCCGCGACGCCACCACCATCCATTCGCTGATCTACCGCGCGCGCGAGAGCGGCGAGGAAATCCCGAGCTTCGATTTGTGGGACGAGGCGCCGGCCTCCAAGGCCGAGTTGATCATCATCGACGAGTGTTCGATGGTCGATGCCGAATTGGGCCGCGATCTCCTGTCGTTCGGCGTGCCGCTCTTGGTGATCGGCGATCCGGCGCAGCTGCCGCCGATCCAGGGCGGCGGTTTTTTCACCGAGCATGAGCCGGACGCGATGCTGACCGAAGTGCACCGGCAGGCGCGCGACAATCCGATCGTGCGGCTGTCGATGGATATTCGCGCCGGCGATTATCTCGAGCCCGGCCGCTACGGCGAAAGCGAGGTCGTGCTCAAAGCCGATCTCGATCCGCAGCGCGTGCTCGACGCCGACCAGGTGCTGGTCGGCCGCAACAATACGCGCCGCGCCTATAACCAGCGCATGCGCCAGCGCCGCGGCTTCACCGACACCATGCCGGAGGCCGGCGACAAATTGGTGTGCCTGCGCAACAACCGCAAGAAGGGCCTGTTCAATGGCGGGCTGTGGAGCGTGAAGGAACGCGGGGCTAAGAAAGGCATCATGACGATGCGGCTTTTGCCCGACGACGAGACCGCGACGCGCGGCGTCAAGGTGTCGGTGCGTCCGGAATGCTTCGTCGGCGGGCTCGAGCAGCTCGACTGGCAGCGCCGCAAACCCTACGACGAATTCGACTACGGCTATGTGCTGACCGTGCACAAGTCGCAGGGCTCGCAATGGGACGACGTCGTTTTATTCGACGAGAGCTTCGCGTTTTCGGAAAGCCGCGAGCGCTGGCTTTATACCGGGGTGACGCGGGCGGCGAAGCGGCTGACGATTGTGATGTAGCGATTGCTACAGCCGCCCTTCCCGCTCGAAATGCTCGCGCAGCAGTTTCATATTGCGCTTGTTGGCGCGGAACATGACGTCGAAGGCGTCGCCGAGCAGCGGCACGGCGCCGACCAGGCCGTCGAGCGCGACATTGCCGATCATGCGGGCGATGAGATGACGCGGCGCGCCAAGCTCGTGCGCTTCCTTGACCATCCACAGCGAGATCAATGTCGTCACGGTGTCGCCGATGCCCGGCGCAAGCCCGATCAGCGCGTCGAGACCGACGGTGATGCGCGTGCCGGGAATGACGACCGCCGAATCCATCAGGTTGGCGAGCCAGTCCAGCCGCTCCAGCGCCGCCCGGCGCGTGAAGTCGTTGTGCATATAGCGCGCGCGGCTGCGCGGCGGTGTGGTGTCGATGGTGCGGGTGCGTGGCATGTTGCGTTCCTTCGCACGATAAGTAGGAAGGTCGCGTTTTGGTTCAAGTATCAATGCCGCAGATCACACCCCGCCTTCACAAAAAAGCTACGCCGCTTTCTTCTTTTCCGGCGCGAAGCGGGAATAGAAGCTCTGGTCGTGCTCGGCCATGTCAATGAGAAGTTTGTTCGGCGCAAAGCGTGCGCCGTATTTGGCCTCCAACTTCTTGCACAGCGCGACGAATTTCTTCGTTCCCATCATGTCGATATAAGACAGGGTGCCGCCGGAGAACGGCGCAAAGCCGAAACCGAGGATCGAACCGACGTCGGCCTCGCGCACGTCCGTGACGACTTTTTCCTCAAACGTGCGCGCCGCCTCGACCGCTTGCGTGACGAGGAATCTCTGTTTCAATTCCTCAACGTCGATTGATTCGATTTCCTCGCGGCTGAGTTTCTTCGGCAGCAGGTCGCTCAGACCGGGCCATAGCTTCTTCGGCGCGCCAGCCGGGTAATCGTAGAAGCCCTTGCCGTTCTTGCGGCCGAGGCGACCCTGCTTCTCGACCATGTTTTCCAGGAGTATCTTCATGCCGGGCTCGACCGCGTCAGCACCGAGATCGGCCTCGGTGGCGCGCACGATCTTCAAGCCGAGGTCGAGCGCGGTTTCGTCGTTCAGAGACAAAGGCCCGACCGGCATGCCGGCCATGCGCGCTGTGTTCTCGATCATCGCCGGCGGGATGCCCTCGAGCAGCATCAAGTGGCCTTCCTTGATGTAATTGAGCACGCAGCGGTTGGCGTAGAAGCCGCGCGAGTCGTTGACGACAATCGGCGTCTTGCGGATGGCGCGGATATAGTCGAGAGCGACGGCCAGCGCGCGATCACCGGTTTGCTTGCCCATGATGACCTCGGTCAGCATCATGATCGCCACCGGTGAGAAGAAATGCACGCCGATGAAACGTTTGGGGTCCTTGAATTCGGCGGCCAGCGACGTTATCGGCAACGTCGAGGTGTTGGAGGCGAAGATCGCAGTGTCGGAAATCACCGCCTGAATTTTGGCAATGACATCGGACTTAACCTTGCGATCCTCGAACACGGCCTCGATGATCAGGTCGCAATCCTTCAAGGACGCGTAGTCCGCCGACGGCGTGATCTTTTCCAGAAGCGTGTCGCGCTCGGCGCCTTTCATGCGGCCCTTCATGACACGATCGCTCAGCGATTTGTGCAACGCTGCCTTGCCCTTGTCGGCAGTTTCCTGGTCGCGGTCGACCAGCACGACCTGCAAGCCGGCGGCGGCGCTCACTTGCGCGATGCCGGCGCCCATGAAGCCGGCGCCGACAATGCCGACCTTCTTGATGCTGGTTGCCGGCTCGTTGACAGGGCGGCGCGCGCCTTTGTTGAGGTCCTGCATGCTGACAAACAACGTGCGGATCATGGCGGCCGCTTCCGGCGCGCGCAGAATCTTGGCGAACCAGCGCGATTCGACGCGCAGCGCCACATCCATCGGCAATTGCAGGCCTTCATAGACGACCTGCAGAATCGCGCGGGCGGCCGGGTAATTGTCGTAGGTTTCGCGGCGGTAGATCGCGTTCGCCGGCGGGAAGGTCATCATGCCGGCTTTGGAATAGACCGGGCCACCGGGGAGCTTGAAACCCTTCACGTCCCACGGCGCCTCGGCCTTGCCGCCGGCCTTGATCCAGTCTTTCGCGGTCTGGATCAGGTCGGCCTGCAGCACGACATTGTCGATCAGCTTCATCGCCTTGGCGCGGTCGGTCTTCAGTTGGTCGCCCTTGAGCAGGAATTGCAGCGCGTCGGCCGGCTGCATCATGCGCGCGACGCGCTGGGTGCCGCCCGCGCCGGGGAACAGGCCGATCTTGATTTCCGGCAGGCCGAGCCGCGTCTTCGGATTGTCGGCGGCGACGCGGTGATGACAGGCGAGCGCCAGCTCGAAGCCGCCGCCCATCGCCGTGCCGTTGAGCGCGCAGACCCAGGGCTTGCCGGGCGCGGCGTTCTTGTCCTTGGGGTCGCGATCCTTGCCGCCCGTTTCGATGCGGCGATAAAGCTGCGACAGTTTGCGGCTTTCCTCATAGATGAATTTCGCCGCGGCGAGTTCGCCCTCGTTCTTCATCATGCCGGCATAGAGCGCGCCCATGCGCTCCAGCATGGTCAGGTCGGCGCCACCGCAAAAGGCTTCCTTGCCGGAGGTGATGACCACGCCCTTGATTGTCGCGTCGTTCGTCACTTTGTCGACGAGCGCGCTCAACTCTTCGATGGCGTCGAGCGTGATGACGTTCATCGAGCGGTCGGGCATGTCCCAGGTGATCAGCGCGATGCCGTCGGCGTCGACGTCGAGTTTGAAATTGGTCATGACCTTTAGCTCCTATGGCGAAAACGGATCGCCGTTTTTCTTCGAGTAACGGAAGCCCTTGTCGTCACGCACGACCATCATGTCGATATCGGAATAATGCGCGCGCTCGACCACGGCGCGGCTGCCGACTTCGATAAACTTCACGTCGCGGTCCGTGCGGTTGATCAGGCAGTGACCGTTGGCGACGCCGGATTTCCAGGCGGCGCTGTCGCCGGCTTTCAGCACCGTCTCGCCATCGTCCTCGCACAAGGTCACTTCGCCTTCGAGCACATAGACGAACTCGTCCTCGTTCTCGTGCCAGTGACGCTGCGACGACGCCGCGCCGGGCTTGAGCGTGCAGACATTGACGCCGAACTGCGTCAGCCCGGCTGCGCGGGCGAGCCTTTTGCGCGACCGGCCCTCCACCGCTCTGTTGTGCGGCGGCGGATAGTTGGTCGCGGTGTCGGGCTTGACGCTGGCTAAATCGATTTTTGGCATTCCTTTGCAGTCCCGCTTTAGTCCTCTCGCCATCCCCTGCGAAGATTATTTACACCCGCTCGATGATCGTCGCCGTTCCCATGCCGGCGCCGATGCAGAGCGTGATCAAAGCCGTCGATTTGCCGGTGCGCTCCAGCTCATCCAGCACCGTGCCGAGGATCATCGCGCCGGTCGCGCCGAGCGGATGGCCCATGGCGATGGCGCCGCCATTGACGTTGATCTTGTCGCGCGGAATGTTGAAGGCCTGCATGTAGCGCAGCACGACCGAGGCGAAGGCTTCGTTCAGCTCGAAAAGATCGATGTCGCCGATCGACATGCCGGCCTTTTGCAGGACCTTGTGCGTCACGTCGACCGGACCGGTCAGCATGATCGCCGGCTCCGAACCGATATTGGCGAAGGCCTTGATGCGCGCACGCGGTTTGAGGCCGGCTTTCGCGCCGGCTTCCTTGCTGCCGAGCAACACGGCGGCGGCGCCATCGACGATGCCGGACGAATTGCCGGCGTGATGAACGTGATTGATCGATTCGATTTCCGGATAGCGCTGCACGGCGACGGCGTCGAAGCCGGCCATCTCGCCCATCTGGATGAATGACGGCTGCAATGCCGCGAGCGACTGCATCGTGGTGGACGGGCGCATGTGTTCATCATGATCGAGGATGGTCAGGCCGTTGACGTCCTTGACCATCATCACCGAATTCTTGAACAGGCCGGCGTCCCATGATTTCGCCGCGCGCTGCTGGCTCTCGACCGCGTAGGCATCGACATCATCGCGCGAGAAGCCGTATTTGGTGGCGATCAGATCGGCGGATATGCCTTGCGGCAGAAAATACGTCTTGACCGCGATGGTCGGGTCAACCGGCCAGGCGCCGCCGGAGGCGCCAATACCGACGCGGCTCATCGATTCGACGCCGCCGCCGATGGTCATGTCGTGCTGGCCGGACATGATCTCGGCCGCGGCGAAATTCACCGCGTCGAGACCCGAGGCGCAGAAGCGATTGATCTGGATGCCGGGCACGCTGTCGCCAAGGCCGGCCACCAAAGCCGCGGCGCGGGCGATGTCGCCGCCGGCTTCGCCGACCGGATCGACGCAGCCCATGACGACGTCGTCGATCTGCGCCGGGTCGAGTTTGTTGCGGTCCTTGATGGCGCCGAGCGCCTGCGCCGCCAGATTGAGCGCGGTCACCTCATGCAGCGAACCATCGGCCTTGCCGCGGCCGCGCGGCGTGCGGACGGTGTCGTAAATGAATGCGTCGGGCATCGGCAGCCTCCAATCAATCGATAGCAGCGCGGCCTACAAACTCCGCGCAATCAAAAGCTTCATGATCTCGTTCGTTCCCGCATATATACGCAGGACGCGGGCATCTCGGTAGAGGCGAGAGATCGGATATTCGTCCATATAACCGTAGCCGCCGAACAGCTGCAGGCAGCGGTCGATGACCCTGGCCTGGGTGTCGGTCAGCTTGTATTTGGCCATCGAGGCGGTGACGGTATCGAGCTTGCCCTCGACGTGCAGGCCGATGCAATAATCGAGAAACACCTTGGCGATGGTGACCTCGGTCTTGCACTCCGCCAGTTCGAACTGGGTGTTCTGGAATTCGATGATCTTCTTGCCGAAGGCCTGACGCTGCTTGACGTAATCGACCGTCAGCGCCAGCGCGCGCTCCATCATGGCGACCGCGTGCACGGCGACGATCAAGCGCTCCTGCGGCAATTCCTTCATCAGTTGATAGAAGCCCTGGCCTTCCTCGGAGCCGAGCAGCGCTTCGGCCGGCAGCTTGACGTCGTCGAAAAACAGTTCCGACGTGTCGGCTGAATCGAGACCCAGCTTTTTCAATTTGCGGCCACGGCGGAAGCCGGGCGCGTCATCGGTCTCGACCACCATCAAGGAGACGCCCTTGGAGCCGGCCTTCGGATCGGTTTTGGCGACGACGATGATCAGGTTAGCGTGCTGGCCGTTGGTGATGAAGGTCTTGGCGCCATTGAGCACATAGCCGTTGCCGGATTTCTCTGCCTTGGTGCGCACGCCTTGCAGGTCAGAGCCGGTGCCCGGTTCGGTCATGGCGATGGCGCCGACCAGTTCGCCGGTGGCGAGCTTTGGCAGCCAGCGCCTTTTCTGCTCCTCGGTGCCGTAATGCAAAATGTAAGGCGCGACGATGCCGGAATGCAGCGGCGCGCCGAACGAGTCGAAAGCGCCGAGCGAAAACTCGCGGTTGATCACCGCGTCATGCGCGAAGCTGCCGCCGGCGCCGCCATACTCTTCCGGCATTGCGGCGCACAACAGACCGGCCGCGCCGGCCTTGGTCCAGACGTCGCGGTCGTAAATACCGGCTTCGTGCCAGCGGTCGACATGCGGGGTGAATTCAGCGGCGATATAGCGGCGCGCCTGCTCCTCGAGCATGACCAGGTCTTCGGTCATCCAGGGCGGCCGCGGCAGGTTGAGCGCTTCCATCGGCGGGGCGTTCTTTAAGCTCGGGCGTCTTGTCGGTGCGCCTTTTGGCGAATCGTCAGGGCCCAACATAGGGCCAGTGGGCGGCGGGTGCGAGGCCTCCCTTACCCTCCCCAATCCAAAGTCGGATATATCCGACTTTGGCATATTAGATGCCCAACTCGGGTAAACCCGAGTTGGGTTGGGGAGGGTAAGGGAGCTCGGGCTACCGCTACTTCGCCGGATCCTTCACATTCTCGACCTTGTCGAATTCGACGTTCTGGACCGAGCCCCCGACTTTCTCGACCTTGCGGATATAGACCGTCTGCACGATGTCGCGGGTGTCCGGGTCGATCGAAATGGGGCCGCGCGGGCTTTCCCATTTCATGCCCTTGGCCGCCGCGATGAGTGAGTCGCCGTCGGCTTTGCCGCCGGTTTTCTTCAAGGCTTCGTAGATCAGGTGCATGCCGTCCCAGCCGCCGATCGAGAACACATCGGGGTTGCGCTTGAACTCGGCATTGTAGGCCTTGACGAAGTCCTCGTTCGCCTTCGACTTATGATCCCAGCCATAATGAAACACGGTGACGATCCCCAAAGCCGCGTCGCCCATGTTCCGGAGTGCGACGTCGTCCATGGTGATCTCGCCCTGGCCCATCACCTTGACGGTTTTGGAATCCATGCCGCGTTCGGCGAGCGCCTTCATGAAAGCCGGCGGCTGCGCGCCACCCGGGATGAATACGAAGATCGCTTCCGGGTTGAGATCCTTGGCACGCTGCACGAAGGCGGAAAAATCCGGGTTGGCGATCGGCATGCGCACGCCGCCGACGATGTCACCGCCAGCGGCCTTGAAGCCTTTCTGGAACCAGGATTCCGCGTCGATGCCGGGGCCGTAATCCGACACCATGGTGTAGGCCCGCTTGACGCCGCTCTTGGCCGCCCAGCCGCCGAAAGTGTTTTCCAATTGCGGAATGGTCAGCGAGGTGCGCGCGACATAAGGCGACTTGGTGGTAATGGCCGACGTCGCCGCGTTCATGACGACCATGAACTTCTTGGCTTCCGCCGATACGTCGGCGGCGCCGAAGGCTTCCGGCGTCAGCGTGAAGCCGGCGAGAATGTCGACCTTGTCGCGCACGATCAATTCCTGCGCCAAACGTTTGGCGACATCCGGGTTCGGACCGCCGGTGTCCTTGCGGATGATTTCGATCTTGCGGCCGGCGACCGTGTCGCCGTGCTGCTTCATGTACAATTTGATGGAGTTATCCATCTGCGCCGCGGTGTCGGCGAACTGGCCCGAGTAAGCCATGATCAAACCGATCTTGACGGTGTCCTGCGCCTGCGCCGAGGATAGTGTCAGCACACCCGCCGAACTCGCCGCCAGAATCGCAGACAAGACGACAACTGATTTCCGCATGTAATTCCTCCCGAAAGCCGCTCTATCAGCCGGCGGCTTGCCCATCAGGCTAGCGCCATTCACACCCGTCGTCACCGGAGAAGCTCGTGCTAGAATTCGCAGTGTTCGATCATCTCGACACCAACGGTTCACCGTTGGGCAGCTTTCTCGACGAGCGGCTACGGCTCGTCGACACCATCGAGCAGGCCGGCTTCGCCGCGTACCATGTGGCGGAACATCACTCGAGCCCGCTCGGCATGGCGTCGAGCCCCAGCGTCTTTCTCAGCGCCGCGATCCAGCGCACCAGCAGGATCAAACTGGGGCCGCTGGTTTATGTGCTGCCGCTCTATCATCCGCTGCGCGTCTATGAGGAGGTCTGCATGCTGGACCACCTCAGCAGGGGCCGCTTCATGCTCGGCGTGGGCCGCGGCGGCGCCCTGGTCGAGCATCAGCGCTATGGGATCGAGCCCACCAACGCCTCGGCGATCTATCAGGAAGCTTTCGCCGTGTTGATGCGCGCCTTCGAGACCGACGTTCTGAATTTCGAGGGGAAATTTTTCACCTTCAAGGACTTCGTCGTTCAAACAAAACCGTATCAGCTGCCGCATCCGCCGATCTGGTATGGCGCGCCATCGCCCGACGCGATTGCCTGGGCGGTGCCGAAGGCGATCAATGTCGTGTCGCTCGGGCCGTCGGCGCGGGCCAAGGCGATCAGCGATCGCTATCGCAAGGACTGGCGCGAGCTTGGCCGCGCGGAGTCTGAGTTGCCGCGGATCGGCATCACACGTCATGTTGTTGTTGCCGAGACCGATGCGCAGGCGCGGCAGATCGCGCGCGACGCCTATCCGCGCTGGCGCGCGGCGATGGAGTTTTTATGGAAACGCTCGGGCCAGGATTTCCTGCTCAAGGACATCTACCCGACGGACTTCGAGGCCTTGCAGGCGATCGGTCACGGCATCGCCGGCTCGCCGGCGACGGTGCGCGATTACATCGCGCGGCTGGAACGCGAGGCCGGCGTCAATTACGTGCTGTGTCAGATGGTTTTCGGCGACATGAATATTGGTGATGCAACGCATTCGATAAAGTTGTTCGGCAAGGAAGTGATGCCTGCGTTTAGATAAAACTTTCGCCGGTGTGGCAACTCGCGCGATAATCGTGCTACCACCGGCGCGCCAGGCCGGGACAAACAACCATGAACGCAACAGCGGGCGGATCGACGCCGGAGCTGACCGACTCAACCTATTCGTGGTGGCGGCTTGCCGTATCGGTGCTGCTCTCAACCATTGGCGGCGTCGGCATGTGGTCGGTGGTTGTCGTGTTGCCGGCGATGCAGGCCGACTTCGGCGTCGATCGCGCCGCGGCATCGCTGCCTTATACATTGACCATGTTCGGCTTCGCTGGCGGTGGCGTTCTGCTCGGCCAGCTCGCCGACCGTTTCGGCGCCACGCTGCCGGTCGTCCTCAGCACGCTGGCGCTCAGCGCCGGTTATGTCGCCGTCGGTCATTCGACCAGCCTGTGGCAGGTCGCCATCGCGCATGGTCTTTTGATCGGCGTCGGCACCTCGGCCACCTTCGCGCCGTTGATGGCCGACATCTCGCACTGGTTCGTGCGCCGGCGCGGCATCGCCGTCGCGGTCGCGGCATCGGGAAATTATCTCGCCGGCACGATCTGGCCGCCGATCGTGCAGCATTTCACCGCCAGCATCGGCTGGCGCGACACCTATATCTACATTGGTATTTTCTGCCTGATCACCATGCTGCCACTGGCGCTGCTGCTGCGGCGGCGCATCGAAAGCCACCACAGCGTCGCCACCGGCGCGGCGGCGGCGGCCAAGCAGGCGGCGCTGCCGTTTTCGCCGATGACCCTGCAAGTGCTGCTGTGCATCGCCGGCATCGGCTGCTGCGTCGCGATGTCGATGCCGCAGGTTCACATCGTCGCCTATTGCGGCGATCTCGGTTATGGCGTGGCGCGCGGCGCCGACATGCT
>CAITJJ010000286.1 GCA_903892675.1 uncultured Hyphomicrobiales bacterium
CCGAAGAACGTCATCTTCCTGACCGCCGATGCCTACGGCGTGATGCCGCCGATCGCGAAACTGACGCCGACGCAGGCGATGTATCACTTCCTCTCGGGCAATACCGCCAAGGTCGCCGGCACCGAGAAGGGTCTGGTCGGCGTCGAGCCCGAATTCTCCACCTGCTTCGGCGCGCCGTTCCTGCCGCGTCATCCGTCGGTCTATGCCGACCTGCTGCAGAAATATATCACCGAGCACAATGTCGATGTCTGGCTGGTCAACTCCGGCTGGACCGGCGGCATCTACGGCGTCGGCCGCCGCATGCCGATCAAGGCGACGCGCACGCTGCTGACCGCCGCGCTCAACGGCTCGCTGAAGAACGCCGACTTCCGCACCGACCCGTATTTCGGCTTCTCGGTGCCGACCTCAGTGCCGGGCGTCGAGCCGCATCTCCTGTATCCGTCGAAGACCTGGCAGAATAAGGCCGAGTTCGACAAGACGGCGCGCGCGCTGGTCGAGATGTTCCAGAAGAACTTCACCAAGTACGAAAAGAACGTGACGCCGGAAATCCGCGCCGCCGCGCCGGTGGTGCGCATCGCGGCGGAATAGTTCTTCCGCAGCGTGAAATAAAAGAAAAGGCGGCCTTCGCGGGCCGCCTTTTTTGTAGGCAGGCCAATGGTTGGATGGCCCACTATTGCGCGTGTGACGATTGACCCGCTTGACAGGGTGGGCCGTCCTGAATTGATGCCAATAACAACACAGGGGGAGACCAAAGGATGCTGAACATTCGTTTCATGCGGCTGGCCGCATTGGCCGCCGCGCTGGCCACCGTGCCTGCCGCCGCGTCGGCGCAGGAATGGCCGTCGCGCACCGTCCGTATTGTTGTGCCGAACGGTCCCGGCGGCGGCACCGATATCGTCTCCCGCATTCTGGGCGATGCGCTGTCAAAGTCGCTCGGCGCGCCTTTCGTGGTCGAGAACAAGCCCGGCGCCGGCACGACGCTGGGCGCCGAAACCGTCGCCAGGGCGCAGCCGGACGGCTACACCGTGCTGATGATGAGCAATGCGCACGCCGTGTCGGGCGCCGGCCATCCCAATCTCCGCTACGAGCCGGTCAAGGATTTCCGCATGGTCTCGCTGGTCGGCACCGTGCCGCTGGCGCTGGTCACGTCGCCGGAGTTTCCGCCCAAGACGGTGCAGGAGCTGATCGCGGCGGCAAAAAAGGATCCGGGCAAATACAATTTCGCCAGCGTCGGCGCCGGTACAACGCAGCATTTCGCCGGCGAGCTGTTCCGCGTGCTGGCCGGTATCGACATCAAGCATGTGCCGTACCGCACCACGCCGGCGGCGATCACCGGCCTCATGAGCAACGACGTGCAAATGACCTTCGAACTGATGCCCGCCATTCAGGGCCAGGTCGACGGCGGCAAATTGCGCATTCTGGCGGTAACGTCGCCGGAGCGCTTCCCGGGCATGCCAAACGTTCCGACCATCGCGGAAGCGGGCATCGCCTATAACGTGACGAGCTGGTACGGCCTGGCGTTCCCGGCGAACACGCCGGATGCGGTCCTGCAGAAGATGAACAAGGCGGTGCGCGAGGCGCTGGCCGATCCGCAGGTCATCGAGCAGATCAAGAAGACCGGCATCAGCGCGAAAAGCTCGACGTCCGATGAGTTGGAAAAGCACGTCACCAGCGAAATCGCCAAATGGAAAAAGCTGATCGCGGATGCCGGGATTACCAAGCTGGAATAGCTTGCCGACAACAGCGTCGTGAACTTCGCATAAGAAAGGGCGGCCTTTGCGGGCCGCCCTTTTTCAATTTGCCGTGCGGCGAACTTACCGGTTCGATGCGCCGTTGTTCTGCGCCAGTTCGCGGCCGAGCCGATTGAAGCGCGCCTTCTGTTCGGCATTGAGCGAAGCGTAGAAACCATCGAGGGGCGGCTTCACCGTGCGCGCGGCTTCGATCATCGCCTTGAGCCGCGTCTCGATTGCCTGCATGCGGCCGGGCGGTGTCAGCGGCGTCGCGGCCGGGCAGGCGGCTTGCAGAACGCCGACGGCCTTGACGGTGGCTTCGCCGAGTTTGTCGAGTTCGGCCTGCTGCTTGTCGTTCGGTGCGATGACGTCCTCGATCTGCTCGATCGGCAGATTGGTCAGGCCGGGCTTTGCTTCGGCGCAGGTCTTGGCGTCGTCGGTGGACGCCGACTGCGCTTCAGGGCTGACCGGCGCCTTCGACGGGCCGATCTGGTTGAAGCGTTCCTTCTGCTCATCGTTGAGCGAGTCGTAGAACGTCTCCAAAGCCGGCCGCACGGTCTGCACCGCTTCCAAAGTGGCGTCGAGCCGCGCGGTCATCGAGGCAAGCCGGCCGGGAGGCGTCAGCGGGAACGCATTCTCCGACGGGCACGTCGCCTTGAACACGGCGGCGGCCTTGCTGCCGGCTTCCTTGACGTCGCCAAGCAACTGCTTTTGCTCGCCGTTCAAGCCGACCTTGTTTTCGATCTCGGCAGTCGGCCAGGCGGTGATGCCGCCGCCAGGCGTTGCGCAGAGGTCGCGCACCGCGGCGTAAGTCGGTTGCGCGGGCGCCGCCGGGGTCGTCGAGCCGGTGGTCTCGGTCACATATTCCGCCGGCGGGCCGACTTCGCCATAGAACACGCCGTCGAAGAAGTCGTCATAGGCATAGTCCCAGTAGCTGTCTTCATAGCCGCTCGGGAAGAACGTGTAATCGAAGATGTCGGAATAGGCATAAGGCCAGAACACCGGCCCGTACCACGGCACGAAGGCGGCGCGCAGGCCATTCTGCCAGGCGCGGCGCGGCGCGTAACGCGCGGTGCGGGCTTGCGGCGCGGCGGCGCGGGCATTGGCATTGCCGTTGAGGGCTTGCGCATTCGCAGCGCGCGCGGCGGCGAAGCGGCCCTGACGCGAAGCCTGCGGCGTGACGCGGGCCTGGCCGTTGCGCCGTGCGTCACGATTGGCGTTTGCAGTACGGGCATTCGGCGCCACAAGCGCGTTCGGCTGCGCCTGCTGGGTGCGTTGCGCATTCGGCTGGATACCCTGCCGTTGCGCCGCGCGTTCCTGACGCTGCTGCTGGATCTGCTCACGCCGGGCGGCGCGCTGCGCCGGCGGCAAAGTGCGCAGGGCGCGGTCTTCACGCCGTTGCAGCAGGCGCTCCTGGCGCTGTTGCACGCGCGCCTGCGCCGGTGTGACGGCGCGGGCGGCGGCAGCAGGTGCATTCGGCTGCACGCCCTGCCGCTGCGTCGCGCGTTCCTGACGCTGCTGCTGGATTTGCTCACGGCGGGCGGCGCGTTGCGCCGGCGGCAGCGCGCGCAAGGCGCGGTCTTCGCGCTGCTGCTGCACGCGTTCCTGACGCTGTTGCACGCGCGCCTGCGCCGGGGTTGCTGGGGCAGGCGAGCGCTGTGCCGCAATGGGCGCGGCCGTTTGAGCAGGAGCATTGCGTTGCGCGCGATTGGCTGCTGGCGGCGTGCCAGGCCGCGGACGTTCCGCGTCGCGCTGGCGCTCTTGGCGTTGCGGCGCCACGCGCGCGGCGGCTGGCGCCTGCGACGGCGGTGCAATGCGGGCAGCGGGCGGTTGCGGACGCTGCGGTGCGACGCGCGCGGCCGGTGGTTGCGGACGGGGTGGCGCGGCGCGAGCGGCCGGC
>CAITJJ010000287.1 GCA_903892675.1 uncultured Hyphomicrobiales bacterium
CCGCATCGGCGCCATCAAGGACCGCGACGAGGTGATCGGCAACCAGACCCGCGTCAAGGTGGTCAAGAACAAGCTGGCGCCGCCGTTCAAGCAGGTCGAATTCGACATCATGTACGGCGAGGGCGTGTCCAAGGTCGGCGAACTGGTCGATCTCGGCGTCAAGGCCGGCGTGGTCGAGAAATCCGGCGCCTGGTATTCCTATGACAGCCAGCGCATCGGCCAGGGCCGCGAGAACGCCAAGGTGTTCCTCAAGCAGAACCCCGACGTCGCCGGCAAGATCGAGGCGCAGGTGCGCGCCAATTCCGGCGTGATCGCCGACGTCATCACCGCCGGCGAGATGGACAACAAGGACGACGACGACACCGCTGCCGAGGCTTGAAAAGCTCCGGGCACGTCGGGCCGAGGCGCATTGGCGTCCTCCCCCGGTGCCGGACTTGACGATCAAGAGGACTCCGTAGCGGGAGAAGCTCAGGTCGTTACAGCTCCGGCGCAGGCGCGGGTTTCCACCCCGTCTGTATCGCCCAAGCCGACCAAGGAAGTGCCGACCACTGAAGTGATGGCCAACGAAGTGACGGCCAATGATGTGCCGGCCAGTTCGGATGTCGCAACTGACGCCGGGATGACGGTTGACGCTGCAAATGCCGCCGAGGCATCGGGCGCCGTGATCGCGCTTGACGCTTCGAGGGCGGAGGCGGTCGCAACAACCGCCATCGCGCGGCCGGCCGACGGTCTGGTGACCGTTCGTCCGAAGCCGGAAAAACGGAAGAACGCGAAGGAAAGAGCCAAGGAGAAGATCACCGGGGACGGGACCACGCCGATGACGGCAAAGGCGAAGTCCAGGGTGGACAAGAAGACCGCGAGCGATGCGGGCGACAATGCATCCGACAAGGCGGCCGAGCGGGCCAGCGACAAGGCCGAGAAGGCCGCGTTGAAGGCGCGCAAGGCCGAGACCAAGGCGTCCAAGATCAGCGCGGCGAAAGCCGCCAAGGCGGCCCGGGCTGCTTAGAAAATTACCGGGCGGCCCCTGGGCCGCCCGGTAACGCCGCTCTGGAATAAGACGCTCCGGAAAGAAGTCTGGTTGTGCGTAACGCATCGCCCCCATCGGCACCCGGCTGCATAAAGTGGCCGCCACCGAGGATGGGGGCGAGGTGCGTTTGGGCACGCCCCTTTCTGGACTTAACCCACCTCCGCCGCTAAATAGAACCCTGAAATATCAAGCCGAACGGGGTTTTAGACCCCGGCGGCAAAGTCGGTCCGGGGCGGTCGCCGCCGGCGTCTTTGACAATGGCGGGCGGTTTAGAAAAGTCATGAGCGGCGTCAACGAAATCCGGAAGAGCTTCCTCGATTATTTCGCCGGCAACGAGCACCAGAAGGTCTCGTCCTCCGGCCTGGTGCCGAACAACGACCCGACCTTGATGTTCACCAATGCCGGCATGGTGCAGTTCAAAAACGTTTTTACCGGCCTGGAAAAGCGCCCGTACAGCCGAGCCGTCTCGTCGCAGAAATGCGTGCGCGCCGGCGGCAAGCACAACGATCACGACAATGTCGGCTACACTGCG
>CAITJJ010000288.1 GCA_903892675.1 uncultured Hyphomicrobiales bacterium
GGCTTTTTGTCGTGCGGATTTCAGAGCGCGAATATTGCGCTACTTGCCGGCGGCCTTGCGCAGCGCGTCGTTGATGCGGTCCTGCCAGCCCGGACCGTCGTCCTGGAAATGCTCGAGCACATCCTTGTCGATGCGCAGCGACACCATTTCCTTCACACCCGGCAGCGATGGCGCCTTCGCCGGCGCTTCCACCGGTTTGGTGGTCACGGCCTTGAACATGGCTTCGGCGTCCTGCCTGCTGTCGCCCATGCGGCGCGGCCGATCGTTCTTCATGGCGGGCTCCCGTTCCGCGGCGGTGGCGTTTCACGCCAGCCGACGACGGCGGCTTCGATGGCTTCGTTGCTCTCGCAATTGCGCCACACGGCGTCCTGAAAGCGGCACGCATAGGGCAGCAGATAAGTTCCATTGTGGTCTTCGCACAGCAACTGCAACGGCAAGTCAGCCGGCGGCGGGCCGTCATTAAACTCGCTCAACCGGTGCTGCCGTGTCGCCATGTTAACCTGTGCCGGGTTTTGCCGTCTTAACCAGACTATACCAGACGTTATTGCCTTGTGCCCCATTTTGAGGCCAGAGTTGGCGCCTACCTCCAAAATCCGAATCAGTCAGGCCCGGGGCAAGGCCAAAAAGGTTCGGCCAAAGGTTCAGGCCAAAGATTCAGGCCAGGCACTATCCAAAAACCACAGGGGCACCTAGATGGATGAAGATGTCCGGAAATCGGTCCGGGCCAATAAGGAATTGGCGCGTATGGCGACGATGAGCATGCCCAAGAAGGAAGCCGTAGCCGAGCCTGTCACGGCCAAGGCCGGCCAGCACCGCCCGACGCTCGGGCGCTTCCGGCTGCAAGTCGACCGGCAGACCAAAGCAACCTATGCTTCGATGGATGAAGCCGAGACCGCCGGCAAGGCCATCAAAAAGGCGCATCCCATCGTCCAGGTATCGGTCTATGACGCGGAAATGAGCGCGCAGACGATGCTGGACTGACCGCGCTTCGTAGCGAACGGCATCGCTCCGGTAATTTCGCGTCTTCGTCCGCCGAACCTCAGGAGCAGCATGCGACGCATTGTCGTCACCGGTTACGGAATCGTGTCTCCGCTTGGCTGCGGCGTCGGACTTGTCTGGCAAAGACTGCTCGCCGGCCGCTCCGGCATCAGGCGTTTGTCCGATAACCTCGTTCCGGACGTGCGCGCCAAGATCGCCGGCATCGTGCCGACAATCGACGAGGACGCCGAAGGCGGTTTCGATCCCGATCGCGCGGTCAGCGCGAAGGATCAGATGCGGATGGACCGCTTCATCCAGTTCGCCATGGCGGCCGGCAACGAAGCCATCGCGCAATCAGGCTGGGCGCCTTCGACCGACGCCGAGCGCAACCGCACCGCCACCATCATTGCTTCCGGCATCGGCGGCTTCGCCACCATGAAGCAGGCGGTACACATCATCGACCAGCGCGGCGCGCGCAAGCTGTCTCCGTTCACCGTGCCGTCGTTCCTGGTCAATCTCGCCGCCGGTCAGATATCGATCCATCACGGTTTTCGCGGGCCGATCGGCGCGCCGGTCACCGCCTGCGCCGCCAGTTTGCAGGCGCTCGGCGACGGCGCCCGGTTGATCCGCAGCGGCGAGGCCGATGTCGCCGTCTGCGGCGGCTCGGAAAGCTGCATCGAGCGCGTCAGCCTGGCAAGTTTCGCGGCGGCGCGCGCGCTATCGACTCATTTCAACGACGAACCGGCGCGCGCCTCGCGGCCGTTCGACACGCAACGCGACGGCTTCGTCATGAGCGAGGGCTCCGCCGTTCTGGTGATCGAGGCGCTGGATCATGCGCTGGCGCGCGGCGCGACGCCGCTCGCCGAAATCGTCGGCTATGGCACGACCTCGGACGCCTACAGCATGGCAGCGGCGCCGGCCGATGGCGAAGGCCTGCAACGCTGCATGCGGCTGGCGATCGATGCCGCCGGTATCCAGCCGTCGCAGGTCGGACACATCAATGCCCACGCCACCTCGACACCGCTCGGCGACGCCGCCGAGCTGACCGCGATCCGCGGCGTGTTCAATGGCGCGCGGGTTGCGATTACCTCGACGAAAGCGGCGACGGGACATCTGCTGGGCGCCGCCGGCGCGGTCGGCGCGATATTCGCCGTCAATGCCTTGCGCACCGGGACGCTGCCGCCGACGATCAATCTCGAACAGGCCGACGACGCCGCCATGGGTCTCGATCTGGTCGGCCCGCGGGCGCGCACGCAGCCGGTCGACTATGCGATGGCCAATGGTTTCGGCTTTGGCGGCGTCAACGCGTCGCTGCTGCTCAAGCGCTGGGCCGCATAAAGCGGGCAACAAAAAGCGGAGCAGGCCGCATGGTCTGCTCCGCTGACTTGAACTTCGAGATCTAGCGGCGGCGCGAACAGTGGCGATAGCCGTCGCGGCCGGTCCAGCAATGACGCGTGCCGCGCCGGTTGATGATATTCGGTCCGCCCGTCACCGCGCCGACCACGCCGCCAACAACCGCACCGGGAGGTCCGGCGATGACCGCGCCGGCGCCCGCGCCAATGGCGACGCCTTCAAGCGTACCCGCCTGAGCCGCGATCGGCGCAGCGACCAAAGCCAGAGTCAGAAGTCCCGCCTTGAGAAACGAATTCATGAAATCTCCTTGGTTATCTTATGCATTATGACGACAAGTTCGCCGAGCCCGAATGGTTCCAATGAGGGAACGGGCACAGTCGTCAACAGTTGGAATCAAAGGCATGCTACGCGTTCAGCAGCCTGTCCCTGATATAAGCGCAATGGACATCCCTCTTGCCAGACATCGTCACGCTCACAATAAATCCCGCGATCGACATATTCGTCAGTGTCGATCATGTCGAACCGACGCTGAAGCTGCGCTGCTCCGCGCTCAAACGCGATCCCGGCGGCGGCGGTATCAACGTCGCCCGTGTGGCGCATCGTCTGGGCAGCAATGTGGTTGCGATCTATCCGGTCGGCGGCGCCATCGGTAAATTGTTACAGCGGCTGGTCGAGCGCGAAGGCATCGACAGCATCGTCACGCCGTCACATGTCGAGACGCGCGAGAATTTCACCGCTTTCGAAACAGACAGCGGCAACCAGTTCCGTTTCGTGCTGCCGGGTTCGGCCCTGCACCGCGCCGAATGGGAGGCCTGCCTCGAACGGCTGGCACATCTGCCGTCGGCGCCGAAATTCGTCGTCGCCAGCGGCAGCGAACCGCCCGGCGTGCCCGACGATTTTTTCGCGCGCGTTGTGCGTGAGGCGAAGCGCCTGGGCGCGCGGGCCGTGGTCGATACTTCCGGCCCGGCGTTGGTCGCGGCGCTGGATGAAGGCGTTACCTTATTCAAGCCGAACCTCGATGAACTCGGCCGACTCGTCGGCAGGCCGCTCGCCGGCGACGCCGCTTGCGTCGCCGCCTGCCGCGATCTGATTGTCTCCGGACGGACAGAGGCAGTCGCTCTGACGCTCGGCGACAAAGGCGCGCTGCTGGTCACCGCCAAGCGGGCCTGGAAAGCCATGCCGCTCGACATCGACGTGCTCAGTGCCGTCGGCGCCGGCGACAGCTTTCTCGGCGGCATGGTCGCGGCGCTCGCAGCAGGAAAACCGATCGAGGAGGCGTTCCGCACCGGCGTCGCCGCCGGCTCGGCCGCAGTAATGAGCCCCGGCACCGAACTGTGCAGCGAGGAAGATGTGAAACGGCTGTTGCCGAAGGTGGAGATTGCGGAGATCGCGGCGGTGAAGGCGTAGACAATCAACCCGGCAGCCACATGACATGGCGGATTTCGCCGAGCCGCCGTTTCAGCGCGGTCCAGTTGTCGCCGCCGTCGGTGCTGCGATAGATTTGTCCGAGCGCGGCGGAGACAAACATCAGATTCGGGTTGGCCGGATTGACCGCGATCGACCACATCGAACTCTCGACGCTGCCCGGCAGCGCAACCTGTTGCCAATGCTGGCCAAGGTCGGCGCTGCGATAGAGGCGCCCCCACGATCCTGGCGGGCCGTCGCCATTGGTCATGAACAGCACATCGTCGCCGCCGGCGCGCGGCACGATGGCGCGCGTATATGGCGACGGCGACTCGAAGGCGCGCGGCTGCCAGCTCTCGCCGTCATCGACGCTGACATGCACGCCATTGTCAGTCGTGGCAAAGACATGACGCCTGCCATGATTGACGACGGCGAGGCCGTGAATGTCCTCACTGGTCAGCCCTTTCGTAATGTTGTGCCAGGTGTTGGCGCCGTCGGTGGTGCGCCAGACGTTGCCGAGTTCGACGCCGGCCCAGCCCAGCCGCGCATCGACCGGATCGAGCAGGATTTGGGTAAAACGCGACTGCGCCATGTTGGCGCAGATCTCCGGCACCACGACGTCGAGTTGCCGCCAGCTGCGGCCGTGATCGTCGGAGCGAAACAAAGCGGCGAATTGCGTGCCGGCGATGACGATGGCGGGATCGTGCGGCGAGAAGGCGAGCGCGGTGATCTTGTGACGATCGTCCATCGGCGACGGCACATGCGTCAGCTTCTTGCCGCGCCGGTCCAGCCGGAACAGGCCGCCATTGGTGCCGAGCCACAATGCGTTGGCATCCGACGGGTCCGCCGCCAGAGCCCATATCTGGTTGCCGCTATACATGCCGGCGCGGCTGCCGAGGCGGACAATAGTTTCGCCAAGGTTGTCGCTGGTCCACAGACCAAGACCGTTGCTGGCGATGTAAAGTTGCGGCTGCATCGCGGTCCCGCCCCTGTGCGACAAAAACAAGAAGCCAAAGCCGGCCTAGTCGAAATTCTGCACCATCTGCTCGCGCAGGAATTTCGGCATCTCGCCGAGATCGCCGGAGCCTTTGCCGGCGGCAACCGCGGCCGACAGCGCGGCAAGCGTGCCGGCCGACAGCGGCATTGGCACGCCGGAGACCGCGCCGGTGGCGACCGCCGACATGATGTCCTTGCGCAAGGTGCGAATATCGAGCGTCATTTCCGGCGGCTCGCCCTTGATGACGCCGATCTTGCTCTTCATCCAGCCGCTGGCATAGGGCGCTTCCTGCAAGACGTCGAGCATGGCGTCGAGGCCGAGGCCCTGCTGCATGCCGAGCGCGAGCGATTCCGAAATCGCCTGTATATAGGCGCCCAGGCCGAGATTGACGGCGAGCTTCATCGCATAGCCGCTGCCGGCCGGACCCATATGCATGATGCGGCGCGTGAGCAGTTCAAGAACCGGGCGCGCGCGCTCGACATCCTCGGCTTTGCCGCCGACCAGTGCGAACAATTTTCCGTCGCGCACTTGCGGGATGGTTCCGAGCACCGGCGACTCGATCAATCGCGCGCCTTTGGCCTCGACCTGCGGCGCCAGTTCGCGCGCCGTCATCGGCTGCAACGTGCTCATCTCGATAAACAGCTTGCCGCTCACATCGCCGCTGAGGAAGCCATCCGGACCGTTGAAAATTCGCCGCACGCCGCTGTCGGCCGTGATGATGGAAATGACGATATCGGCTTGCGCGGCAACCGCGCGCGCATTCGCAGCCATCGCCACGCCGGCGGCCACCAGCGGCGGCATCGTCGCGCCATTGCGATCCCACGCGGTGACGTCGCATCCGTTCTGCCGCAATCTTTGGCACATTGCCGCGCCCATGCGCCCCAGTCCGACAACCCCGATGTTCATACAATGCTCCTATTTCATTCGACCCATGGTCGCCCTGCATGCGCCGCGCCGCGCAAGTTAATGATACGATAATTGACAGCGATCTGTGCTAAGATAGTCTGTGGGCGTCAACACTAAACATCAATTCGCGCGGCCGCGAAAAAAAGCAAAATGCTGCCGCCGTCCCGGGAGGACAATATGAAAATCCGATCGCGCTATGCGATGACTGGCTTGATACTGGCGGCGGCTTTTGTCGCCGCGTCGACTTCGGCGCGCGCCGCCGAATATACGATCAAGTGGGGTCTCACCACCCGCGGCGACATGCAGCACAAGTACGGCGAGAAGCTGAACGAGGTGTTGCAGAAGGTCACCAACGGCCGCGTCGAGGTCAAGACCTTCCCCGGCGGCCAGCTCGGCAGCCCCGCGGCCATCCTCGAAGGCGTTCAGCTCGGCACCATCGAGGCTTACGCAATTCCGGCCGACTTCTACGTCGGCGCCGATCCGCGCTTCGGTCTGTTCAGCATCCCGTTCCTGTTCCGTGACACCAAGCACGCCAACAAGACGCTCGCCGATCCCGAGCTCAATGCCTATATCCTGAGCATGGCCGAGTCGAAGGGCCTTGTCGGCGTCGGCATTCGCGTCGCCGCCGAGTCGATGTATTTCGGCGCCAAAAAGCCGCTGAAGACGCTCGCCGATTTCAAAGGCACGAAATTGCGCGTCAATGCGACGCCGGCCGAACGCGCGCGCATGGCCGCGCTCGGCGCCACCGCCGTGCCGATGGGCCTGCAGGAAATGATCACCTCGCTGCAGAACGGCGTGATCGACGGCACGATGAGCGGCATCTCGATCTACACCAACTTCAACCTGCAGAGTGTCGGCAAGACGTTGCTGGAGACCGACGACACGCTGCTGGTCGCATTCGTTTGCCTGAGCAAGGCCTGGCTCGACAAGTTGCCGCCCGACCTCGCCAAGACCATCGTCGACGAAGCCCGCAAGCTGCAGCCCTGGGCCGAACAGACGGCGGTCGATGAAGGCATCGAATTGCGCGCCAAGTGGAGAGCGGCGGGCGGCGAATTCGTCCGGCTGCCGGCCGACGACCTAGCCGAACTGAACAAGCGCCTGAAGCCGATCGGGGCCGACATCACCAAGGACAACCCGGTGCTCAAGGCCTTCTACGACAAGATCCAGACAACGGCGGCGAAGTACTAAGTTCGTCGCGTCAAGTATCACACCGGCGCGCCAGGCTAAAAGGCAAGGCGCGCCGGTTATGATTTAGTTCTGACCGAACCCGAGGGCTTGCGACCATGGCGGACGAGCGGATGCTATCCAAACAACGGCGGATCGAGGAGCTGATCTTCGTCAAGATTCCGCACGTCGTATCCGGGGTGCTGTTCGTTGCCGCCGTCGGCATCAATATCGTCAACGTCATCGGGCGCTATGTATTCTCGATCCCAGTGTTCTGGGCCGAAGAGGTCTTGGTCTTCATCGTGATCTGGGCGGTGTTTCTGCTGGCCGGTTCGATTACCTATCGCGGCGGACACCTGGCCATGGATCTGCTCTATTCGGGCTTCAGCCCGCTCTGGAAGCGGATCGTCAATATCGCCATCGCCGTGAGCCTGATCTTCTGCTCGCTGTTGGCCGTGGCGCAGTCGTGGAAGGTTATCGGTCTGCACATGCGCAATGGCGGTGTAACCGCGGCGACCGAAATTCCGCTGGTTTACCCACACAGCGCAATCCTGTTCGGCTTCCTTTTCATGGCGGCGGCGGCGATCGTCCGCATTCGCGCCTATATCACCGGCAATTTCGACTAAGCGGGGCAGATAATGTACTGGGTCATGGGAATTCTGCCGTTCGTGCTGTTGCTGATCGGCTTTCCGATTTTTCTGCTGCTGCTGATCACATCGCTGGTCATCCTGGTCGGGTTTACCGATCTGCCGGTGACGGTCGTGCATCAGACCATCTTCAACAGCCTCAACAAGTTTCCCCTGCTGGCGGTGCCGTTCTTCGTATTTGCCGGCGACCTGATGTCGCGCGGCGGCATCTCGGTCCGGCTGCTGCGCTGGGTCGCATCGCTGGTCGGCGGCTTCCGCGGCAATGTTCCGATGACCTCGCTTGGCTTCGCCGCTCTGTTCGGCGCGATTTCGGGCGTGACCACCGCGGCGACGGCGGCAATCGGTACGCTGACTTATCCGCGCATGCGCCAGGCCGGCTACAGCGAGAAATTCTCGTCCGCTTTGATCACGGCGGAAGGCGCGCTCGACAATCTGATCCCGCCGTCGATTGCGATGATCATCTACGGCATTGCCTCTGAAGTATCGGTGATCCAGCTTTTTGCCGCCGGCATCGGGCCGGGCCTGCTGCTTTCGGGAATGTTCGCCGTCTATATCTATTGGCACTCGATCAAGGTCGGCATCACACAAACCGAAAAGTTTTCGTTCCGGGAATTTCTGGCGGCGACACACGACGGCCTGTGGGCGCTCGGCGCCATCGGCATCATCTTCGGTGGCATCTATTCGGGCGTGTTCTCGCCAACGGAAGCCGCCGGCGTCGCCAGTATTTACGCGATCTTCGTCAGCTATTTCGTCTATCGCGAAGCGACCTTGCAAGAGATGTTCGAATCCGGCGCGCGCTCGATGTACCTGACGGCGCTTATTTTCATCATCGTCGCCGTCGCCGGCCTATTCGCCTGGCTCTTGACCATCAGCGGTATCTCGCAAGCGGCGGTCAGCCTGATCACCGGCATGCATTCGGAACGCTGGGTGATCATGCTGGTGATCAATCTGTTCCTGCTGTTCGTCGGCTGTTTCCTTGATCCGGCCTCGGCGCTGATCATGTTGACGCCGCTGCTGGCGCCGATCGCCATATCGCTTGGTATTGATCCCATTCACTTCGGCGTCATCGTGGTGATGAACCTGACCATCGGCACCTTCCACCCGCCGTTCGGCCTGAACATCTTCGTAACGCAAGCGCTGTTCAAGACGCCATCCGGCGTGCTCTATGCCGGTCTGGTGCCGTTCGTGACCCTGGCGGTGATCGCGCTGGGGATGGTCACCTATATCCCGGAAATATCTCTGTTCTTTATGCGGCTGCTTTCCTAGGAGCCCGAGCAGGAGCCACAAGACAAAACGCCCGCGGCCTTGGCCACGGGCGTTTTTTTTTATTTCCGCAGGTTCCCGAAGCTACGGCGCGCGGCGCAGGAAAGCGTTGATCTCGACCTTGTCCCAGACGCCGTTCTTGGTGAACGGGTCGTTCCTGTTGAAGTCGACCACGGTCTGGCGATCCGGCGCCTCGAGGAAATAGAAACTGCCGGCCGAGGTGTCGCCGTCCTCGGCGAGGATCGGACCCGACATGATCATGCAGATACGCTTGGAGGCCGCCGTGCCGACATAGGCGCGGTGCTCTTCGTAGAACTTCTTGCGCTCGGCACCCTTCTTGTCGAGCGCATGGACGACAAACATCGGCATGGTACGTTGCTCCCTGATCTATCGTTAAGATATGGCGATGACGATTTTGCCGAGATGGCCACCGCTCTGCTGGTGCAGATAGGCGGCTTTGGCGTCGGCGAAATCGAACACGCGGTCGATAACCGGTTTCAGCCTTGAATGCGCGATCGCCCGGTTCATGGCCGCGAACATTTCGCGCGAGCCGACATGGATGCCCTGCAAGCGGATCGACTTGCGGTTGATCGCGCGCGGATCGATCGCGCCCGAGCCGCCGAGCGCGCCGATGACGTAGATCGAGCCGCCGGGGCGGATCGCCAGCATCGACTTTGCCAAAGTATTCGGCCCTCCGACTTCGATGATGTGATCGACGCCGGCGCCGCCGGTCAGCTTCAACACTTCCTGATCCCAGTCGGGCGTATTTTTATAGTTGATCGTCATGCCGGCGCCGAGCGTTTTGACCCGCGCCAGCTTGTCGTCGCTGCTCGACGTCATGATAACGACAGCGCCGTGCATTTTGGCAAAGGCCAGTGCGAAGCAGGAGACGCCGCCGGTGCCGAGAACGACGATGGTCTCGCCGGCCTTGATGCGGCCGGCTTCGACCACGGCGTGCCAGGCGGTCAGCGCCGCGCAAGGCAAGGTCGCTGCTTCCTGAAAGCTGAGATGATCGGGAATTTTGATCGCGCCGGTTTCATTGAGCAGCGCGTATTCGGCGAGCACACCGTCGACCATGCCGCCGAGCGAATTCTTCGAGGCATCGGCGGGAACTCGTCCCGAAATCCAGTTGACGAAGAAGGTACCGCAAACGCGGTCGCCTGCTTTGAATTGCGTGACGCCGGGGCCGATCGCGACGACTTCGCCGGCGCCGTCGGACAACGGGATGACCGGAAATTTGGTATAGCCATAGGCGCCTTTTATCACGCCATGGTCGCGATAATTGAGCGCGGCGGCGCGCATGCGCACCACGATCTGACCGGGACCGGGCGCCGGCTCGGGCCGGTTCGCGTTCAGATGCAGGCCATCGAGGCCGGTCGTTTCGCGGACTTCGCAGGCTTTCACGACGCGCGACTTTCGATCATGCGCGCGACGTTCTTCAGCGCGGCCGCGAGGTTGTCGGATATCGCCAGACCTTCCGCCGCGGCCTTGCGGTTGGCGGCAAAGCCTCGCGCGCCCGGCAGGCGCGGCGCCTCGGCCCCCGCCATCGGCTTGGCCTTGACCAGCACGCCGGCGACATGCGCCGCGCGGACGCCATACGGCTCGGAACCAGCAAAGCCGGCCGGATTGAGCGCCATGTAGAACTGGCTGATGTTGCTCGGACGCTTGACCATGTTCTCATAGGTCACCTGAAAGCCCGGTTCGCCATCGGCCAGAGCGCTGCACAGCAGCTCTACCATCAGCGACAGCGCATAGCCTTTCGGCCCGCCGATCGGCAGCACCGAGCCTTTGACGGCAATGGCCGGATCGGTGGTCGGCTTGCCGTCGGGATCGAGCGCCCAGCCCTCGGGAAGCTGCTTGCCCTGCGTCAGCATGGCTCGGATGCGCGAGCGCGCGACGACGCTGGTCGCCAGATCGATGACGATTGGGTCGGCGCCCGGCAGCGGAAAGGCGGCGCCAATCGGGTTGGTGCCGAGCAAAGCCTCGGTCGAACCGGTGGGCGCGATGGCCGGCATTGCATTGGTGAAAGCCATGCCGATCAACCCGTGTTCGGCGGCGCGTTCGGAAAAATAACCGGCGGTGCCATTATGACTCGATTTGCGCACGGTGACCGCGCCCATACCGAAAGCTTTGGCCATGGCGATGGCCGCGTCCATCGCCTTTTGCCCGGCAACGAGGCCGAGTGCATGATCGGCGTCCATCACCTTGCAACACGGCAACGTGCCGGTGAGTTTGATATCCGGGCTGCTCTTGATGGTGCCGTCCATGAGGCCGGCGACGTAAAGCGGCATCTGCACGGCGCCATGGGCGTCGGAGCCATGCAGCGTGCCATGCGCGGCGACATCGGCGGCGATCGACGCATCGGCCTCGGACAGGCCGGCGTGACGAAACGTATCGCGCAGCAACGCGACGAAGTCCGGCACATTCATGCTGGGCAGACCGGCGGCGTCGTTCAGGCGTTTGGCAAGATCGGCAGCGCTCGGCATGAATGTCATTTCTTGCTTGGAAGCATCAGGGCGCGGCGCCGGGGAAGAACGCCTCGGCGTTGCGATGGAAGACCTTTTCATAGACTTCCTCGCTGTAGCCGAGCGAACGCCAGTCTTCAACCAGGCGCTCCAACGTCAAGGTCGGCCAGTCCCAGCCGAACATGACGCGATCCTGCATGCGCTTGCCAATTTCCTTCTTGAGCGCATCCGTAAAGTATTTCGGCGACCAGCCGTGCACCTCGTAATAGACATTCGACTTGTGCAGCAGGATCGCCAGCATGTCGTCCTGCCACGGCCAGGCCGGACGGCCGGCGAGAATCTTGAGTTCCGGAAAGCGCGCGGCGACGCGGTCGACATGGCGCGGGTGGCCATCCTCGAGGATGATGCCCTTGCCACCGGGCAGGCCCTGCCCGATGCCGGTCAGGCCGGTCATGATCAGAACCGGCGCGCCGATCTCGATCGACAATTTGTAGAACGGATCCCAGATCGGGTCGCTCGCCGGATAACCCAGTGAATTCTGGCTCTGGCAGAAGCCGTAGAAACCGGTTTTCGAATCCAGCAGGCGTTTGAATTCCTTCAGCCAGAAATCCTTCATTGCCGGATTGATGGCGACCCAGTTGCCGTAGACGATGTCGCTGTTCTGGCGCGCGAAACCGATGACGTAATCGTGCGACTTGCGGATGTCGTCCTCGTCGGTCATCCGCCAGGTGCGGTAGATGTCGAGAATGGTACGGACGTTGCGGCTGCGGAAGCCTTCGGCCATTTCCGCTTCGGTCTCGAAGGTGCGCTTGCGCTTGAACACCTTTTGCGCCTGCTCGTAATCCGCCTGCGTGGCGTGATGCAGGCCAGCCTGCGTCGAGAAATGCGAGTGACAATCGAAATAGCGCATGGCGGTTACTTCTTTTCAAAACGGTGATCGAGGATACGTTTCGGCTTGCCTTCGCGGCCGCGGTTCGACCATTCCATCAGCGCGTCCTCCGCGACCAGTTCGACGGCGAGTTTTAGCCCAAGATCGGAATGGAGACGCTTCTCGATGTGGTCCTTAAGCCCGTCCCAGCCGCCGGCGTCGTCGCGCACTTCGACCTTGACGGTCATCTCGTCGCGAACCACGCCGTCGCGCACATTACGCTCGGCGATGCAAAGCCATTCACCGGTGGTGCGGTCGTCGCTTTTGATCGCCGGCAGACAGGCCTGCGGCCAGATGCTGACGCCCCGGATACGGACCATCGTGTCGCTGCGGCCGAGCATCTTCTGCATGCGGCGGAAACAACTGCCGCATTCGCAGCGCTCGGTCGAGACGATGCGGGTGAGGTCGCGCAGATTGAAACGGATCATCGGCTGCTGACGGCGGTGCAGGATGGTGCAGACCATGTTGCCGATCTCGCCGACCGGCGTCGGCTTCTCGTCCTCAACGCCGACGATCTCGAAGAACGTCGAGTCCTCATGGAAATGCAGGCCGGCCTGGTGCTGACACTCGAAGGCTCCCATGCCCATCTCGTGCGTGCCGTACATGTCGTAGACCTTGCAGCCCCACAGATCCTGCAACTGATTGCGGAAGGTATTCTCGGTGTCGGGACCGAGGCCGCAGCCGAGAAATTTGGTCTTGAGATCGCGGACGTCGAAATTCAATTCGTCGCGCGCGACCTTGGCAAGCTGGGTGGCGTATTCCGGCCGCACGTACCAGACATTGGTGCCCCAATCCTGGGCGATTTCGATCTGACGGCGCGAACTGGTCACCGCGCCGGTGCCGGTGGTGATCGGCATGGCGCCGAGATAATCGTGGCAGGCCTTGTAGGCACACCAGCCGGCATTGCCGAGCGAAGCGGTGTGCGGGATTTGCACGCGGTCGCCGGGACGCACGCCGACGATGTAAAGATTGCGCGCATGGGTGAGGCCGTTCATCTCCCATTCCTGCGGCGCGTACAAAGTCGGGCGCGGCTTGCCGGTGGTGCCGCCGGACGTCTGCAGCTTCATCGGCGTCGTCTGCATCTTGGCGAAAACGTCGCCGTTGATGAGGCCGAAAGGCGGGTTCTCTTCCTGGTCCTTCTTGATGTCGGCGGAGTCGAACATCGGCAGCTTGACGATGTCGTCGATGCTCTTGATGTCGCCCGGCTCCAGACCCACGGCCGACCAGCGGCGCTTGTAAAATCCGTTCTGCCAGCCGGTCAGCATCAGGTCGAGGAACTGCTCGTTCTGAAACGCGCGAATTTCATCCGACGACCAGCGCCAGCGGCCACGCTCGAACACGTCCGGCACCGGGTATCGTTTATAGAGCGCGTCCCAGTCGATCGAGCGGTGATAATTAGGCAGCGAACTTTCCGCCACCCCGCGTTGCAGGACCGTCATTCCAGACTCCGTGTGAATTCAATGCGCGGCGGTTCTTCAACCGGCGCGGCAACTTTTGATGGCGCAATCGCCGTGTCAATGTCAGGTTTTGTAATCGGGCGCGTCGCGGTCGAGCTTGCGCAAGTGCGCACGCCAGCTCATTTGATTGAACGGCGCATTGCCGTCAGTGAAAAATTTGCTTGCCTGCACGGGGGTGATGTCGAGAACATGCTGCGGCGGGATATAAGGCTTCACGCCGCCGGCTATCGAGCGCACCTGCGTCTCGCAGGCGCGGATCATCAGGAAAGCCAGCATATAGGCTTCGTTGATCGTGTGGCCCCAGAGCACGAAACCGTGGCCGCGTTGCAGGACCACCTGGCTTTTGCCGAAGTTCCTGGCGAGGCGCTGCCCCTCTTCGTCGGTCGAGATCAGGCCTTCATAGTCGTGGTAGCCGATCGGACCGAGCCACATGGCATACTGATTGCCCCCCTGAATGAGCCCCTGCTCCTGCATCGCCACCGCGGTCACATACTTGGTGTGCAGATGGACGATGCACTGCGCCTGCGGATAGGCGTCGTAGATGCCCTTGTGGAACGGGAAGGCGAATTTGTGCGGCGTCTCGTCGCTCGGCACGACGTGATTGCATTTATCGTCGAGCTTGTGCAGCCGCGAAGCGGTGACTTCCTCGAACAGAAGATGTGCCGGATGCATGAGGAACTGGTTCGGATTGCCCGGCACGCGCGCCGACAGATGCGCGACCAGACCTTCGTCCCAATCCTGCAAAGCGGCCAGACGAAACAACGCCGCCAGATCGACGCGGGCCTTCCATTCCTCGGGTGACATGCCGGGTTTCAGCGTAGACGTCTGCGTCTGCATCGCAATCCCTCCCCCATTTTCGCCATTCCGCGCATTGCGGCCAAGGATTTTCATGGCAGCGATACGAGATTGCAATTCTTGCGCCCGATCTTACACGGGCGGAAGCGCTTGCAGGAAATGAAGTATTCTTAGATGCACTATGAAACCGCAGCATGGTGCCGCGGGCCGGGCGCGCTCAGCCTTTGCCGGTCGCCTTGGGCGCGGATATCTCGTGCAGAATCTGGTTCATCCAGCGATTGGCGGCGCCGTTGCCGAGATGCGGATGCCAGATGATGCGGGTCGGCTGCAGCGGCAGATCGAGCGGCAGTTCGACCACGCGCAATTTGTGCAGCGATTTGCACATCACGCCGAGCCGGCGCGGAATACTCATGATGTAGTCTGTATTATAGATGATCGGCGGCGCCAGCGCGAACTGACTCACCGTCAGCACATGGCGGCGCACCAGCCCTTTCAGTTCGAGCGCGCGGTCGATGCGGCCGGTGTGGGTCGGGATGATGCCGTCGACCGGGATATAGACGTGCTTGCCGGCGGCGTAATTCTCAAGCGTCAGCGGCTGCTTGCCGAGCGGATTCTTCGGCGACATCACCACGACGACGCCGTCCTCGTAGAGCAGTTCGGTGGCGAAACGGTCGGGCGGATGGTCGATCATGCCGACGACCAGATCGGCTTCCTGCTTGTCGAGCATGCTCCAGGCATGCTGCATGACGTTGAGCTTGATCCGAAGATCGACGTTCGGCGCGCGCGCGCGCACGACTTCGACGAGGCTGTTGAGATGCAGGGTCGCAACATAATCGGTCATCGCGATCTGGAACGTATGCACCGCCTTGGCCGGGTTGAAATCGGTCGGCGCCAGCGCGGCGCGGATGTGCGCCAGGGTCGGGATTACGGCGGTCGACAGCGCGACGGCGCGCGGCGTCGGCCGCATTTCGCCCGAGCCGCGGATGAACAGTTCGTCCTTGAGTACGACCCGCAGCCGGTTGAGCGCGTGGCTGATGGTCGACTGCGACACGTTCAAGCGTTGGGCGGCGCGGGTGACGCTGCGCTCCTGCATCACTGCCTCGAACACGAACAGCAGGTTGAGATCCATCCGGGAGAGGTCGTCGGCTCTCATAAGTCGTCCCGTCGGGTCATCAAAAGGCTCCGCGGCCGGTTACCGGGTCATGGCCACCGCCAAATTCCGCCATTTCAGCGGCGGCGGCAACCTTATTGTGGCCGGTGGCGCTTGACGGCTTCGAGATTTGTCGAATCGGCGCCCATATAGACGCCGCGCTCCCATTTGCGCTTGAGCGGGTCGGAGACTTTCAGGGTCATCTTGCCGATGTTCTGGATTTCGATGTCGACGGTCTCGCCATCCTGCAGCGCGCCGAGGCCCTCATGGTTGGTGCCACAGGCGATCAGGTCGCCCGAGTTCATCGTCATCACCGTGGTGGCGAACTCGACCAAAGCCGGCACGCGGTGTTCCATATCGTCGGTATTGTAGTGGTGACGCAGCTGACCATCGTTCCAGAACCGCACCACCAGATCGTTGGGGTCCTTGATTTCGTCGGCGGTGGTGATGCAGGGGCCGATCGGGCCGAACGTATCGAACGATTTGCCGAGCCAGCTGGTGTTCGGAAAGGCCGGCCAGGTCTTGCGGCCCTCTTCGCGCGCCGAGACGTCAATCATCGACGTGTAGCCGAACACGGCGCCCTGCCAGTCCTTAGCCTTGACCATTTT
Source organism: uncultured Hyphomicrobiales bacterium (assembly GCA_903892675.1). Taxonomy (GTDB): domain Bacteria; phylum Pseudomonadota; class Alphaproteobacteria; order Rhizobiales; family Xanthobacteraceae; genus Pseudolabrys. The sequence continues at coordinate 16,116 of CAITJJ010000288.1, forward strand.
GGACGGGCCGCGCAGCACCAGCGCCAGCTCGGCCTCATGCATGAATATCCACGGCACGGTGTATTCCGGCAGCATGATGGTGTCGCCGGGACCGACGACGGCATCCGGATTTTTCATGAACATGTTGAGCGGTCGCGCCTCGCGCTGGGCATGCTCCCAGTAATTGGCGATGCAGGCCAAAATCTTGCCGGGGCGCGGCAATGGCGGCCGCAGCCGCACCTGAGCCAGTGGCGTCGCGTTATCGTCGCGAACCATCTTCTCGAAAGTCGGCCGCAGGCGGTCAAAATCGTCAATGATGCCCTGCATGGTCAGCTGCGGCGTGTAGCTCTTTTTCACTGCGGCCGAGAGATCGACGACGCCGCGATCGGTCAACGCGCCGGGCAAAATTTCGGCGCTGGGCGATGTCTGGAACAGAACAAGCTTCACGAAGACCTCCCTCAAATCTTTTTCCAATACAGCACAGATGCACCGACCCGGCCAGCCGCGTTGAATGAACGTTCGGCATAGTGCGCGTGCGATAATTTCATCTCGCGGCATTCACCGCCCGCGCCCTTCTAACGGTCGCGCCGGAGTGATAGAAAGCCACCGCCATGCCGGATCAAGCCGACGCCCTGCCCCATCCGCTACGCGCGCCACCGCGCATCGACGTCAATGCGGTGTCGCAGCCGCTGCAGGATCTGTTCGCCGGCTGGGACGTCGCACTGGCCAAGCCTTTCATCGGAATGACCGCAGACGGGGCGATCAAACCTGGACTGTTTCCGCTGTGCAAGACCGGCGCCAGCGTCCAGCCGGTGGCCGACGCCGTTGCGGCGTTTGTGGCTTCGCTCGACGCCGCGCAGCGCAAGGAAGTCGCCTTCCCGGTCGACAGCGAAATATGGCGGACCTGGAGCAATATCCATCGCAATCTGATGCGGCATGGCCTCTGCCTGGTCGAACTGAACGAGCCGCAGCGCGAACTGGCCTACGGCATCTTGCGCGCCACGGTAGGTTCATATGCTTACGAAACTGCGCGCAATGCGATGCGGCTGAATCAGACGCTTGCCGAAATGACCGGGCTGCCGCTCGAGTTCGGCGAGTATTTCTACTGGCTCAGCCTGTTCGGCGAACCGTCCGCCAACAAGCCATGGGGCTTTCAGCTCGACGGCCACCATTGCAACATCAACTGTCTGGTGATCGGCGACCAGATCGTCCTATCGCCGATCCTGCTTGGCTCCGAGCCGATCCTGGCGGAAGCCGGCAAATATGCCGGGCTGACCGTGCTGCGCAAGGAGGAAGCGCGCGGCTGGAATTTCATGCAGGCGCTTGACCCCGCACAGCGCGCCAAAGCGATCGTCGGCACGCAACTGCCGTTCGACGGCTATGCTTCCGGCTTCCAGGACAATGTGACGATGCCCTATGCCGGCGTTCCCTCAACCGCGATGACGCCGGCACAGCGCGCGCAACTGAGCGATCTATTGACGCTCTACACAGACCGATTGAGGCCGGCGCATGCGAAAATCCGGCGCGACGAGGTGATGGTGCATTTCGACCGCACCTATTTCGGCTGGATCGGCGAATTCAACGACACCGCGCCATTCTATTACCGGGTGCACAGTCCCGTTATTTATATCGAGTTCTATCACCAGCCCGGCGTGGCGCTGCCGGATATCGGCTATAACCGCCGGCACGCGCATGCTCTGGTGCGCACGCCGAACGGCAACGATTACGGGCGCGAATTGCTGCGGCAATACCGCACCAATAGCGCCGGCTAAATGTTGGCGAAACGCGGCAATAGTGCCTTGGCATTGCCGGCCATGACCTTGGCGCGCAGCGCGTCGTCATAACCATCGAACGACTTTACGTTGGCGATGGTGTCGGCCATCACCTTCTCGACAAAGCGCGCCGACGGATAATCGGTGCCGAACATGATGCGCGACGGATCGGCGATATCGAGAAGCGCCCGCAGCGCAAGCGGCGACGGCGACTGGGCGATATCGTAGTAGAGCCTGTTGAGATAGGTCTTCACGCCCAACGGCAGCTTGTTTTTCAACTTCGGATCGTCGTCGAGACCGCTGAGCCGGAACAGCAGGAACGGCGTAACGCCGCCCATATGCGGCATGATGAACTTAATGTTCGGAAATTTCTCCAACATGCCGGTGTAGAGCATGTTGACGATGGCGCGCGTCGTGTCGAAAGTCAGTTCGGTATAGCCGGCCTGGAACGAGTACTCCGGCATGCCGGTGACCGCCGGACGCTGCGGATGCACGAACACCACCGCCTTGCGGCGATCGAGCTCGGCATACAGTTCGAATTCCTCCGGGTGACCGAGATAACGGTGGCCCGTGTGACTTTGCAGATTGACGCCGTCGAGCTTGAGCGTGTCGAGCGCGTATTCGACGCTGCGGCAGGCCGCCTCGACATCCGGCAGTGCGACGAAGCCCATCGCGCCAAAGCCCTTGGCGCCAAACTTGCCTGGATGATCGGCCACCGCCTGCGCCATGTATTCGTTGCAGACCCTGACCAGCCGTTTGGTGAATTCGACATCGCCGAAGTAAGCGCCGGGCGAGGCGATAGACAGCAGCACGGCGTCGATGCCGAACTGGTCCATCAGCTCGAGCTGGCGCGTCAGGCTCCAGGCCGGCCACGGGTTCTCGCCGCTGCCGAGAACGCCGATGCTGGCGAGTTCGCTTTTATAAATATCGGGAATGACGTGCTGGTGGACGTCGATCAGGGACATTGAATTTACGCTCCGGCTTGCCGAGTCGAAGCTGCGGAGCAGCGAAGACTGGAGCGGGCGAAGGGAATCGAACCCTCGTATGCAGCTTGGGAAGCTGCCGTTCTACCATTGAACTACGCCCGCGCACCGGCACCATAGCCAATGAGGCCCAGCCACCGCAAGCAGCGGCGCGGCGGCAGTGCTGTCAGTGCGGCACGGATCGGATGCGTTCGGCGTAAAGCGGGACATTGAGGCCGCAGGCGCCGAAGCGCGCCAGATAGCCCATCATGAAGTCGTTGACGCCCATCCGGTGCAGCGTCGCGGCGTCGCCGGCGAGCAGCGCCTTCTTCTCCTCCTGCGTCAGGTTATAAGGCTCGATGGCCTTGGCCGGGTTGTCCTTCATGGCGGCGCGGAAGGCGTGATCGCGCAGCACTTCACGGCAAAGTCGGTTGAGAGCATTGACGGACATCGGTTTACTCCTCGCTAGTCCAGGCGCCAGCCGGCATAGGCATGACCCTGCTCCATCTGCCGCAGCAGAAAGTCGGGCTTGCGCGTTTCGGTAAAGGCGAACATGGCAATCCAGTTGAGCAGCTCGCCGCCGACATTGCCGGCGGCATGCAGGCGGTCCTCGGTCGCTTTGGCCAGCAATGTCTTGATATCGCCGGCCTCGATGTAATCGCAGACATCCGCGGCCCATTGCGGATCCGGCACCGAATCGGTTTTGCCTTCATTGATACGCGGCCCGAACACTTCCAGCGAAAACGAGCCGGTGCCGATGATGGCGACGCGCAAATTCTCCGGCCAGGCCTCCAGCGCCTTGCGGATTTCGCGGCCGAAGGCGAGGCAGCGCTCGGCCGGCGGCAGCGGCGGCACGTGACCGCTGATATAGACCGGGATGACCGGGATTTTCATGTCGGGATTGACGAAATGCAGCGGCACCATCACCGAATGGTCGGCGACGAATTCGCGCAGCGAGGCGACGTCATAGCCGGCGCGCACCAGACGGTGATGCAGATAATCGGCCAGCTTCGGCATCGACGGCACATCGTAGACCGTCATGCCGCCGCGCGGTTCGTCAACCGGGCCGCGGAATCGCTCGTCGATACCGATCGCCAGGATTGGGAAGTTGTCGAAGAAAAAAGTGTTGTAGTGGTCGGTATCGAAAATGACGATCACGTCCGGCCTGGCCGCGATCAAGGATTCCCGCGCGCGCGCGAACATTTTTCCGGTCGGCGACGACGGCCCTTCCTCGATCACCTGTGAAGGATAAAACGGTGTATGCGGCAAGCCGTATGCGGCGACGATTTTAGCCAAACGTCCCTCCATTCGCCACCGCTTGCGCGTCGGCTTCCCGCGATCAATTGACCTTGATACCGGCGGCTTTCACCAGCTCGATATTGTCGTCGATTTCCTTCTTGATCAGCGCATCGAACTGCGCCGAGGTCAGCGGCATGGGGTCGGCGCCGAGCCGCGTCAACCGTTCCTTGACCGTCGGATTGGCGAGCGCCGTCTTGATTTCGTCATGCAGCCGCGTGGCGATGTCGCCCTGGGTCGCGCTGGCCACCAGCACGCCGATCCAGAAATTGTATTCGGAATTCGGGAAGCCGGCTTCGACGGTGGTCGGCACATCGGGCAGGCCGGACGCACGCTGCGACGAACTGACGGCAAGCGCCGTGAGTTGACCTTCGTCGATCATGCCCTTCGCCGGCAACAGCGGCACGAAGTAGAAATCGACGCGATCGGCGACAATTTCACGCAAGGCCTCCGGCGCACCCTTGAACGGGACGTGCTGCGCCTGGAACCTTGCCGCCAGCTTGAAGCGTTCGGCGTTAAAGTGCGACGCGGTCCCCGCGCCCGCCGTGGCATAGTTAAAGCTGCCCGGCTTGGCATTCGCCGCATCGACCAACGCGCGGGCCGAATTGTAATTCTTCGCCTTGGCGACGACGAGAACGTTCGGCAGATTGCCCAGCGGAATAATCGCCTTGAAATCCTTCAAGGTATCGTACGGCAATTGAGTGAAGGTCGCCGGCGTGACGGTATGCGACGCCGAGTGAACAAGCACCGTGTAGCCATCGGGCGCTGCCTTGGCGACGGCATTGGCGCCGAGCGTGCCGCCGGCGCCGACGCGATTTTCGACAACGATGGATTGGCTGATCTGCTTGGATACCTGCTCGAATACCGAGCGCGCGATGATATCGGTGGCGCTGCCGGCGCTGAACGGAACAATCACCTTGATCGGCTGCGCGGCCGGCCAGGCCTGAGCCAGTGCTGCGGTCGGCAATGTGAGAAAGGTGATGGCGAGAAAGACAAGGGCGAGAAAACACGCGCGCGATGTGTACATCAAATCCTCCCGGCCGATTTTTTATAGGTTCGATTGCAACCATCTTATCAGGGCATGCAACTCCTATGCAAAGCAATCATGCCGTCACACGCAGATACGCGACGCGTTGCCGCTCCCTGCCGCGTCGCGGAACAGCGTGCCGCTAGACTTTAAAATGCTTGGAGAGCTTCAGGCTTTGCGCCTGATAGTTCGAGCCGATGCCCTGGCCGTATAATTTTTCCGGCATCGCCAGCATCTTTTCATAGACCAGACGGCCGACGATCTGGCCGTGCTCGAGAATGAACGGCACTTCGCGCGAACGCACTTCGAGCACGGCGCGCGAGCCCACCCCGTCTGAGCCTTTGCCGCCGGAGCCGGCGTAACCGAAACCCGGATCGAAGAAGCCGGCATAGTGGACGCGGAACTCGCCGACCAACGGATCGAACGGCACCATCTCCGCGGCATAGCCGGGCGGCACCTGCACGGCTTCCTTGGAAGCGAGAATATAGAACTCGTTCGGATCGAGGATCAGGCTCCGGTCCGGGCGCGCCTGCATCGGCTCCCAGAAGTCGAGCACCTGATAGCCGGCGCGGCGCTCAACATCGATCAGGCCGGTGTGGCGCTTGGCGCGGTAGCCGACGATGCCGCCGGCCCCCAACGCGCCGGACAGATCGACGCCGACGGCGATGCCGTCATTCATGTCGGCGTCGTCTGAATCGACCAGCCGCTCGCGCGCGTGCAATTCGCGTAACGCAACGGAGTCGAGTTGGGCGTGCCCATGGCGAAAACGGATCTGGCTGAGCCGCGACCCTTCGCGCACGAGCACAGGAAAAGTGCGCGGCGAAATTTCGGCATAGAGCGGACCGTGATAACCCGCCTCGATGCGATCGAAGCCGCGCATCTCGTCGGCGATGACGCGGGTGAAGACATCGAGCCGGCCGGTCGAACTTTTCGGATTGGCGGCGGCGGAAATATCGTCGGGGAGCGCCAGGCTTTCCAGCAGCGGCACGATATAGACGCAACCGGTTTCCAGCACCGCGCCATCGGTGAGCGCGAACTCGTGCAGCTTCAGTTCGTCGATGCGCCGGGCGACCGTGGTCGAGCCGGGCAGGAAGCTGGCGCGCACGCGATAGGCCACCTCGCCAAGCCGCAGGTCGAGGCTGGCCGGCTGTATCTGGTCCGGCTGAAACTCGATCGATGGCAAAATGCCACCGTCGGCGGCCAATTGCGCGATCATGCGATCTGGCAATATGCCCTTGTCGTCCAGGGCGAAATCGAGTGCCACGGTGCTTTTACCCTTTATCTGCGGGGGTCGATCTAACCCGACGGACGGCTTGACGGGAAGCCGCGCGTCCCGGTACAACCAATTTATCCCGTGGTCATTTGAAGCCGGCCGGCTTGCCGCCACGTAAAACAAGGCGCTAAAAGGCCGGGGACACGTGTGCCCGGCCGAGATTTTTCTCCGGCCGGTTTTTTATTGCGCCAACATATTTTGGCGTATCGGCCAAAGGAGCACTGCGATGTCCGCTTCGAATGAAAAGAACTACCGCGCTGAGACCCGGCTGGTCCATGCCGGCACGCTGCGCTCGCAATTCAACGAGATGTCGGAAGCGCTGTTTCTGACGCAGGGCTACAAATACGAAAGCGCCGAGGATTGCGAGCTGCGCTTCTCCGGCAAGATTCCGGGCTACGTCTATTCGCGCTATTCCAACCCGACCATGGACATGTTCGAGCAGCGCATGGCCGCGCTCGAAGGCGCCGAGGCCGCGCGCTCGACCGCGACCGGAATGGCCGCCGTCACCACGGCTTTGATGGGGCTGGTCCGGCAGGGCGACCATGTCGTCGCCGCCAAGGCCCTGTTCGGCTCGTGCCGCTGGGTGATCGAAGAATGGCTGCCGCGTTTCGGCGTGCCCTGCACTTTGGTCGACGGCAAGGATCTCAATGCGTGGAAGGCGGCCGTGACCAAGAACACCAAGGTGTTCTTCATGGAGACGCCGACCAATCCGACGCTCGAAGTCTATGACATCCAGGCGGTCGCCGACATCGCGCACAATGCCGGCGCCAAGCTGGTTATCGACAATGTGTTCGCCACGCCTTTGTACCAGAGCCCGCTGACGCTCGGGGCCGATGTGGTGGTTTACTCGGCGACCAAGCACATTGACGGCCAGGGCCGCGTGCTCGGCGGCGTCATCCTCGCCTCGGAAAAGCTGATCGTCGACAACTATCACCAGCTGTTGCGGCAGACCGGCCCGTCGCTGTCGCCGTTCAATGCCTGGGTCATGCTCAAGGGGCTGGAAACCCTGGCCGTGCGCGTCGAGCGGCAGACACAAACGGCGGGCAAGGTGTCGGATGCGCTCGCCGGTCACACCAAACTCACCCGGCTGATCTATCCGGGCCGCGCTGATCATCCGCAGGCCGATATCGTCAAGAAGCAGATGAAGGCCGGATCGACTTTGGTGTCATTCGAGATCAAGGGCGGCAAGGAAGGCGCGTTCCGTTTCCTCAACGGTTTGAAGCTGATCCTGATAACCAACAATCTCGGCGATGCTAAGAGCCTGATCACACATCCGACCACGACGACGCATCAACGGCTGACGCCGGATCAGCGCGCCGAACTCGGCATAGGCGATGGGCTGGTGCGATTGTCCTGCGGGCTCGAACACGCCGACGACGTGATCGAGGATTTGCTGGCCGCGCTGGATAAGGTCTAGGCTGAACGGGGAGCGCCGGCGTCAGTCGGCGTATTCCCAGTGCGCTGTCGGCACGACCTTGGCCGACACGACCGGCCGCTGCGCGGCTTCGGCGATCGCCATGCCGAGGCCCTTGGCCATGCAGGCATAGCCCCAGTCGTTCAGGTGCAGGCCGTCGGCTATCACGAAAGTGCTGAACGGCAGGTGCTCGACCTCGCTCCACTCCTTCATCACCTCGAAACGGCGAAACAGCGCGACGTCCTCGCGCTTGGCAGTGGCGGCGATGAAATCGACCATGTTGCGGACCTGCGGCTTGGCGATGACCTTCGGCGCAAATTGCGGATCGATCAGCACGACGTCGGTGCCGGCGGCGCGCGCCTTGTCGACACCTTCGCGGATCGAAGCGCCACGATCGTTGAGAGCGTGATCGCGGATCAGTGAGTTGGTCCCCATTTGCCACAACAACAAATCGGGCTTGTTGGCTGTCACGGCCTCGTCGAAGCGCTTGAGCATTTCGGGGACTTCCTCCCCGTTGACGCCGCGATTGAGCACGGCAATCCGATGCCGGGGGAAGTGGCGCTGCAGCTCGAGCGCGAGCTGGCTCGGATAGGAATTGAGGCTCGAGCTCGCGCCGGCGCCCGCGGTCGATGACGAGCCGAGCGCGACGATAGTGATCGGCTCGCCGCTGGCGAGCTTGCGCGCGACATGCTTCAACGGCGTGGAAAGCCGGATCAAGTCGTGTCGCGGATTGCACGGCGGCGCGCCCGGAGGGGGCTCGGCCAGCGCCGAAAGCGGCATGGCGATCGATGCAAAAAAGACGACAACAGCGAGCCGCTGAAAGGCCCGGCAGGCGAGATCAATCGTTTGCACCGTTTCCGTCCCCTAAGCCCGCCTACTTGCCCGGCTCTCGGCCACTTTCGGTATTTGGAACGCTTGCCTTTGATGCTTCCAGCACGAGATCGGCCAGCAGACCACCGAGGCATCCATGTACGCGCTCAGCCATATCAAGTTTTTTCGTAGCGGAATAGAGGTCGAAGGTCCCTAAGTCCGCCCATGCTTTCATAAGGTTGAATCGATCGAACAGGGGAACTTCATGCTGCAGTGCAACCCAACGCAGGTTCTCGACATAAGTCGCCAGGGCAATCATCGATTCCGTGCGCGGACTGTATTGCGGGTTGATGAATATGACGTCCGCCCCGGCCGAGCGGGCGATCTTGATGCCCTTTTCCAGCGCTTGGCTGAACTGGTCCGGATCGACTGCCTGCATGGCGTCCACGGTCGCGGTTTGCCAGATCATCAGGGCCGGTTTTGCGTCCGCTAACGACGGTTTTAAGGTTTTAACCATTTCCACGGCCGTACGGGTCGGTTTGACGTCGGTCGCGACCCTGACCTCGACCCCCGGCAATTTCGCCGCCAGCGCCTGTTGCAGCCGCGCCGGATAGGCATTTTTGGCCCCGGAGGGGCCCGGAAGCTGGGAGGAACCGGCGCCCAGCACCAGCACATTCAAATGTTTGGCGGCAATGGCCCGGTTTACTCGCGGCAGCGGAAAATCGATTTCATTCTGCCGATTCGGCACGTCGCACTCGGTCAAGGGCTGCGCCCAGGCCGGCCACACCGGACCGGGGATGATCTGGCCAAACCCCGCCACGACCGGCAGGGCCAGCAGAAAGATAAGGCGCCCCTTCATGCTTCGCTCCCCGCATAGCCCGGCTTGGTCGCAGGCGGCCGCGGTCCCGATCCTTGTCGCTCGATCCGTCTATACCACGAAATGAGCGCCCCAGCGCCAACCATTATGGCAATGCCGCTGACGCTGACAATGACGTGCATGAAGACGCGGTTGGAAACCTCGGTGAACACGAAGTGCCCGGCGAAGGACAGGAATACCCCTAGGCAGAAGATTTCCAGCGAATGCCGGCCGCAGACGATTGCCGGCCAGCACGCCGGCGATTTGAGTGCCGGCCAGTCGGGTGGCACCAGCCAGACCGTGATGACCGCCAGCGACAGGAAATGCAGGATGCGCAGAACGTCGAGATTGGTTTTGTCGATGGGGTAGATGGCTTCGCCGACGAATTTAGGCACATAGGCGCCGAGTGCCGGAAAATACCATGTCATCGCAATGGCGAAGGCGAAGGCGAGGTAGCAGAACGCCAAGGCGACAACCACACGCGACTTGGTCCAGCGCGCCAGCCTTGCCGCGCCGCCAAGCGCGCACCAGGCGCCAAACACGAACAGCAGTTGCCAGGCCAGCGGATTGAACGCCCAGTCGCCACTCGGATAGGCCGGCAAATTCCATTCGAACATCCACGACACCGTGTAGATCGCGGCCGACACCAGAAGCGCCAGCGTCGGCGAGCGCAACAACAGCCACAGGATCGGCGCAAACCAGAGCAGCAGCACGATATAGAGCGGCAGCACATCCATGTTGACCGGTTTGAATTTCAACAGCAGCGCCTGGATGATCGTGACATCCGGATTATTGAGAAAATTCAGCACGCCCATTTCTTCCGAATAGAGCGGGTTGTCGAAGGAGTGCGAGACGTAGGAAATTTCGGCGAGATAGATCGCGAACAAAAAGACATGCGCGACATAGATCTGCCAGGCACGCTTGAGTACGCGGGCGGCGGCGATGATAAAGCCGTTCGCCGCCATGGCGCGGCCATAGACGAAGGCGGCGGTATAGCCGGAGATGAACACGAAGATTTCGGTGGCGTCGCTGAATCCGTAATTGCGGATGGTGACCCAGCTCACCAGATTGGACGGAATATGGTCGAGAAAAATCAGCCAAAGGGCGAGCCCGCGAAACAGATCAAGCCGGAGATCGCGATCGGTCGGAACCGGGGCCATGAAGAGAATTTCTTTCGTCCAGCGTTTCAGCCATAGTCCCCGGATAGGGGCGAATAGCGAGTTCCCGCGTCGTATAATAATAAGGCTTTTAAATGTACCGCGCGATAACCCGCAAGATTGAGGTCACGGTGACGCCCTGCTTTATCGCCGAGCGGTCGTCGCCCAGCAATGGCTACTACTTCTGGTCCTATACGATCGATATTGCCAATCACGGCTCCGAGACCGTGCAGCTCAAAACCCGCCATTGGCGCATCACCGACGCTTCGGGCCGCCTGCAGGAGGTCAAGGGTCCGGGCGTGGTCGGCGAGGAACCGGTGCTCAGGCCGGGGGAATCGTTTGAATATACCAGTGGCGTGCCGCTGCCGACGCCCTCCGGCTTCATGGCCGGCAGCTACGGCATGATTACCGATAGCGGCGAGCATTTCGATATCGAGATCCCGGCGTTCTCGCTGGATGCGCCATCGGCCAGCGGCGGCCGCACGATCAATTA
>CAITJJ010000289.1 GCA_903892675.1 uncultured Hyphomicrobiales bacterium
GCTCGCCGACCGCCTGCACAACATGCGCACGCTCGACTATATGCCGGCGGCGGCGCGCAAGCGCACCGCCGAGGAGACGCTGGAAATCTATGCGCCGCTCGCCGGCCGCATGGGCATGCACGAGATGCGCGAGGAACTCGACGACCTGGCGTTCCGCGAACTTTATCCCGATGCGTATCAGGTGGTCACCGCGCGGCTCGCGGCGCTTGCCGACCGCAACGTGCAACTGATTTCCGAGATCGAACAGCAGCTCACCAGGAAACTCGCCGACCGCGGCATTCAGGCGCGCGTCGTCGGCCGCGCCAAGCGCGCTTATTCGATCTGGCGCAAGATGGAACGCAAATCGGTCGGCTTCGAGCAGCTGTCCGATATTTTCGGATTCCGCGTTCTCGTCAATACGCCGGGCGATTGCTATCAGGCGCTCGGCATCGTGCACACGACCTGGCCGATGGTGCCGGGCCGCTTCAAGGATTACATCTCGACGCCGAAGGCCAACGAGTATCATTCCCTGCACACGACGGTGATCGGGCCGGGCAAGCAGCGCGTCGAACTGCAAATCCGCACCTTCGAAATGCACGAGATCGCCGAATACGGCATCGCCGCGCATGCCTTGTATAAAGACGGCGGCGGCTCGCCGACCGAATTGCTGTCGCGCGAGTCGACGGCCTATGCCTGGCTGCGCCGGACCATCGAGTTGCTGGCGGAAGGCTCCAACCCGGAAGAATTCCTCGAACACACCAAGCTGGAGCTGTTCCACGACCAGGTGTTCTGTTTCTCGCCCAAAGGCAAATTGATCGCGCTGCCGCGCAAGGCGACGCCGATCGATTTTGCCTATGCGGTACACACCGACGTCGGCAACACCGCGGTTGGCTGCAAGATCAACGGCAAGATCGCGCCCCTGACCTCCGAACTCGGCAATGGCGACGAGGTCGAAATCCTTATCTCGAAAGCGCAACTGGCGCCGCCGGCGGCGTGGGAATCGATCGTCGTCACCGGCAAGGCGCGCGCCGCGATCAGGCGTGCAACCCGCACGGCGGTGCGGGTGCAATATGCCGGGCTCGGTCGGCGCATTGTCGAGCGGCTGTTCCAGCGCGCCAAGATGGCCTATTCCGACGAAAAGCTGACCGGCGCATTGCCGCGTCTGGCGCGTTCGTCGCCGGAAGAAGTGATGGCCGCCGTCGGCCGCAGCGAACTGAAAGCCTCCGACGTCGCGCGCGCGATGTATCCCGATTACAAGGAAGAGCGCGCCGCTGCGATGGCGGTGAAGCCGAAATCGGAAAGCGGCTGGTTCGGCCTGAAGAAGCTGACCTCGGTCAAGTTCAAGGTGCCGGGCGGCGAGAAAGTCGGGCCGGCGATTCCGATCCGCGGCATCAATGGCGATCTGCCGGTGCGTTTCGCGCCGGATGGCGGCGCGGTGCCGGGAGACCGCATCGTCGGCATCGTCTCGCCGGGCGAGGGCATCACCATCTATCCGATCCAGTCGGCGGCGCTCGCCGAATTCGAGGACAAGCCGGAGCACTGGCTCGACGTGCGCTGGGACTCGGAAGAAAGCGTGCCCCGCCGCTTTCCGGCGCGTATCGCGGTGCAGTCGGCTAACGAGCCGGGCTCGCTGGCGCAAATTACGCAGGTCATTGCCGAGCACGACGGCAATATTGACAACATCAACATGGCGCGCCGCGCGCCGGACTTTACGGACCTGACAATCGATCTCGAAGTCTATGACCTCAAGCATCTCACCGATATCATCGCGCAGCTCCGCGCCAAGCCGATGGTTGCGAAAGTGGATCGGGTGAATGGGTAATCCTAACCACATGATCCCGAAAAGTGGGAACCGGTTTTCGGACAAGATCATGCGGAGTCCAAAATGACTCTTCGCTTGGGCGTCAACATCGATCACGTCGCCACCGTGCGCAATGCGCGCGGCGGGCTGCTGCCCGATCCAGTGCGCGCAGCCAAACTGGCGATTGTCGCCGGCGCCGATGGCATCACCGCGCATTTGCGCGAGGACCGCCGGCACATCCGCGACGACGATATTGCGCGGCTAAAGGCCGAGATCGACAAGCCCTTGAATTTTGAAATGGCGGCGACCGAGGAAATGGTCGGCATCGCATTGAAGACAAAGCCGCATGCCTGTTGCCTGGTGCCGGAGAAGCGCAGCGAGCGCACCACCGAAGGCGGGCTCGATGCCGCCGGTCAGCAGTCCGCGCTTAAATCCGCGGTGCATGCGCTCAAGCACGCCGGCATTCGCGTCTCTCTGTTCATTGCGGCACAGCGGCCGCAGATCGAGGCCGCGGTCGCGTTGGGGGCGGACATTATCGAAATCCATACCGGCGCCTGGTGCGATGCGCTGGCCGAAGGCAAGACCGCGCATGCCGAGGCCGAATGGAAGCAAATCGTCGCGGGGGCTGCGCTGGCCTCCGGTCTTGGACTTGAGGTGCATGCCGGCCACGGCCTCGATTATGCCAGCGCCGAGGAGATCGCTGCGCTGCCGCAGATCGTCGAACTCAATATCGGTCACTTCTTGATCGGCGAAGCAATCTTCGAAAGCCTGCCGGAAACCGTCTCGTTTATGCGCGCGGCGATGGCGCGCGGCCGTGCGACCCTCAAATGATTATCGGCCTCGGCTCGGACCTCTGCGACGTGCGCCGCATCGCCAAGACCATCGAGCGGCACGGCGAGCGCTTTCTGAATCGCGTCTTCACGCCAGCCGAGCGCGCCAAAGCTCAAGGCCGCGCCAATGTTGCCGAGACCTACGCCAAGCGCTTCGCCGCCAAGGAGGCCTGCTCCAAGGCGCTCGGCACCGGCATGCGCGCCGGCGTGTTCTGGCGCGATATGGGGGTGGTCAATCTGCCGTCGGGGCGGCCGACCATGACGTTGACCGGCGGGGCGCTGGTCCGGCTCAAGGCCATGCTGCCGGCGGGCCATATTGCCCGCATCGATGTGTCACTGACGGACGAGGGGCCGTTGGCCCAGGCGATCGTCATCATCTCGGCGGTTCCGGAGGGCGCGCCGGGCACTGCCGGCTGAGACGATAAATCCTGCGTTACCAATTACTTATTCAATTGTTTCGGCAATCTTCATTGCGCCGGGAGGACTCACCCGCTACAAGACCGGCGGGGCGATGATGTCGGTTTTTGGCGACATTTCAGGACGAAAGGCGCAATGAGCGTGACATCCGGTACCAAGCGGAAAGAGGGCGGCGTCGGCGAGACGATCCGCGTGATTTTTCATGCGTTGATCATCGCCTTGGTGATACGCACCTTCCTGTTCCAGCCATTCAATATTCCGTCCGGCTCGATGAAGGCGACACTGCTCGTCGGCGATTATCTGTTCGTGTCGAAGTATTCCTATGGCTACAGCCAGTTCTCGCTGCCTTTGTCGCTGCCGATTTTCTCCGGCCGCGTTCCCGGCGGCTATCTGCCCGAGCGCGGCGATGTCGTCGTGTTCCGGCTGCCGAAGGATACCTCGACCGATTACATCAAGCGCGTCATCGGATTGCCCGGCGACAAGATCCAGGTCACCGACGGCATCGTCTCGATCAACGGCGTACCGGTGAAACACGACCGCATCGCCGACTATATCGAGACCGAGGAAACCGGCCACGACACCCCGGTCAAGCGCTGGAAGGACACGCTGCCAAACGGCGTCACGCACGAGACGCTCGATCTGGTCGATAACGGTTTTGCCGACAACACCCAGGTCTATACGGTGCCGGCCGATCATTATTTCATGATGGGCGACAACCGCGACAATTCGACCGACAGCCGCTTCAGCCAGGTCGGTTTCGTGCCGTTCGAGAATATCGTCGGCAAGGCGCAGATCATCTTTTTCTCCGTCTATGAAGGTGAACGGGCCTGGCAATTCTGGCGATGGCCGTTCGCCGTGCGCTGGAACAGGCTGTTCACGATTGTCCGATGAGCCGTAGTAAGGTCAAAGACCGCGCCGCGCTCGAAGAACGGATCGGTTACAGTTTCGCCGACAAGGCGTTGCTGGAACGCGCCTTGACGCATATATCGGCCTTGTCGGGCGGTCCGCAAAACCGCGTGTCCAGTTACCAGCGGCTGGAATTCCTCGGCGATCACGTGCTCGGCCTGGTAATTTCCGACATGCTCTATCGTGCCTTTCCGAAAGCGAACGAAGGCGAGCTGTCGCGCCGGCTCGCCGATCTGGTGCGCAAGGAAACCTGCGCCGAGGTCGGCAAGGAGATGGATCTGGGGCCGGCGCTGCGGCTCGGCAATTCGGAGTCGCACGCCGGCGGACGGCTGCGCACCACCATTCTCGCCGACGCCTGCGAGGGCCTCGTCGGCGCGGTGTTCATCGATGGCGGTTATGCCGCCGCCGACGCGCTGGTGTCGAAGTTCTGGAAGGAGCGCATGATCAAGACCGTGCGCCCGCTGCGCGACGCCAAGACCATGTTGCAGGAATGGGCGCAGGCGCGCGGCCTGCCGACGCCGGCTTACAAGGAACTGGCGCGCACCGGACCGCACCACGATCCGGTGTTCAAGGTCGCCGTCGTGCTGCCCGACCGGCCGCAGGCCGAAGGCACCGGGGCTTCCAAGCGCGCCGCGGAGCAGGCCGCTGCGCTAGCCATGTTAACCAGCGTCGGCGTGAAACCGGATAAAATAGATGCCCGATAAGAATGCCGCCGATCTGAAGACACCGGTGGGGGCCGATACCCGCTGCGGCTTCGTCGCGCTGATCGGCGCACCCAATGCCGGCAAATCGACGCTTCTGAACGCGCTGGTCGGCTCCAAGGTGACTATCGTCTCGCACAAGGTGCAGACGACGCGCGCGCTCATTCGCGGCATTGCCGTCGATGGCCAATCGCAGATCATCTTTGTCGACACGCCGGGTATCTTCGCACCGAAACGCCGGCTCGACCGCGCCATGGTGACGACGGCCTGGAGCGGCGCGCATGAAGCCGACCTCGTTGGCGTGATGATCGATGCGCGCAAAGGCATCGACGAGGAGGCCGAGTCGCTGTTGGAGCGGCTCGCCGAGGTGAAGACGCGCAAGATCCTGATCCTCAACAAGATCGATCTGGTGCCGCGCGACAAGCTTTTGACGCTGACCAAGATCGCCAACGAGAAAGCCAAGTTCGAAGCCACCTTCATGATCTCGGCGATGACCGGGGACGGCTGCCACGACCTCAAGACCTGGCTCGCCGAGCGCATGCCGCTGAGCCCCTGGCTCTATCCGGCCGACCAGATGTCGGATGCGCCGATGCGGCAGCTGGCCGCGGAAATCACCCGCGAGAAACTGTTCGAGCGCCTGCACCAGGAATTGCCGTATCACTCGACGGTCGAGACAGAGAGCTGGAAGGAGCTGCGCAACGGCGAAACCCGCATCGAGCAGACGATCTATGTCGAGCGCGAAAGCCAGCGCAAGATCGTCATCGGCAAAGGCGGCCAGACGCTCAAGGTCATCGGCGAAAGCGCGCGCCGCGAGATCACCGACATCGTCGAGCACAAGGTGCACCTGTTCCTGTTCGTGAAGGTGCGCGAGGGCTGGGGCGACGACCCGGAGCGATACCGCGCCATGGGGCTGGAGTTTCCGAAGGAGTAATGCGCGAGTCCGGCGCGTTTCTGCTAGACTGATTCCATGCAATGGACCGATGAAGGCATCGTGATTGGCGTGCGGCGGCACGGGGAGGCGAGCGCCATCCTCGAGCTGATGACGCGCGAGCATGGCCGCCATCTCGGCATGGTGCGCGGCGGCTTCGGCACCCGCATGAAACCGATCCTGCAGACCGGCAATTCGGTCAGCGCCTCGTGGCGGGCGCGGCTCGACGAACATCTCGGCAATTACACCATCGAGCCGATGCGGCAACGGGCCTCGAATTTCTTTGGCGCGTCGCACGCTATATACGGCGTCACGCACCTGGCGGCCTTGATGCGGCTTCTGCCGGAACGCGATCCGCATGAGGGGCTGTACAATATTTTCGTGCAAATCCTCGACCGGCTCGAGGACGCCGTCTGGGCGGCGCCGATGGTGGCGCGTTTTGAATTGCTGATCCTGACCGAGCTCGGCTTCGGCCTCGATCTCGAACAATGCGCGGCGACCGGGGAAACCGGTGACCTCGTCTATGTCTCGCCGAAATCGGGGCGGGCGGTGTCGCGTCTGGCCGGCGCGCCCTATGCCGACCGCATGCTGCGCCTGCCGGCCTTCATGCGCGACGATGTCGGCGAGCCGGAAGGCGGCGACCTCGCCGACGGCTTCGCGCTCACCGGATTTTTCCTGTCGCGCCATGTGCTGGAGCCGCGCGGCCAGGTGTTCGCCGACGAGCGCATGCACTTCATCGCCGCGCTGACGCGGGCGCTGCCGAAGGTCGCGTAGCGTGCGGCTTAAACCGCGCGGCAAATGTCGCGCACGACACCGCGCAGCCAGCGATGCGCCGGGTCGGCATCGAGCCGCGGGTGCCAGAGCATCGACACGGTGATCGACGGCGTGGCGACCGGAAGCGGAAAACTGTGCAGGCCTTCGCGCATGTTGCCGGTGTGCCGTTCGGGAGCGCTGGCGATGAGATCGGTGGTTCGCGCCAGCGCAAGAGCTGCGGAAAAGCCGCCGACGATGCTGACGATCTGGCGCTCCAGCCCGGCCTTCTTCAAGGCGTCGTCGATCGGCCCTTTGTCGAGACCGCGCCGTGAGACCAATATGTGGCGGCCGGCGGCATAGCGCGCGGCGGTGACGCTGCCTTTGGCGAGCGCGTGGCCTTTGCGCACGACGCCGATGAAGCGGTCCTTGAAAAGCGCCTGCGTGCGCACTTCCGGGCCGGTGGTTTCGCCGATCACGCCGGTTTCCAGATCGACGCTGGCGTCGCGCAAGCGCTCGCTGTCCTTGTCGGGCTTGGCGATGAAGCGCAGCTTTACCCTGGGCGCCTCCTTGCCGAAGCGGGCAATCAGGTCCGGTCCGAAATTCTCGACAAAGCCGTCGCTGGTCCGAACGGTGAAAGTGCGCGTCAGTTGCTTGAGGTCGAGCGCCGCCACTGGGCTTAAAACCGCCGCGCCATCCTGGACGATCTGGCCGACCCGGGAGCGCAGCTCCAGTGCGCGCGGAGTCGGCACCAGGCCGCGGCCGGCCCGCACCAGCAGCGGATCGCCGGTGGTCGAGCGCAACCGGGCCAGCGCTCGGCTCATCGCCGAGGGGCTGAGCCGCAGCTTATGGGCGGCGCGGGCGACGCTGCCCTCGCTGAGCAGGACATCGAGGGAAACAAGCAGATTGAGGTCCGGCATGGCCATTTCGTCAGCTTAAACGGGATGTGGCGTTAGACGCAATGATTGAGTGCAGCAGGTGCGTCTGTCACCTTATGTGGCGAGGGCCTATGTCCGGTGAAGTTCAATGCTGCAAAGGAGCTTTTCCATGTTACCCGCTCGTTTCGTCCCGGTGCTGTTCGGCTTCGTCCTGTCGGCGATGATGTCCTTCCTGGTTTCCGGCATTTCCACCTTCCGCACCGCCGGCCTTGCCGACCACTTCGTCGCCCTCTGGCTCAATGCCTGGCTGTTGTCCTGGCTGATCGCTTTCCCGGTCGTCCTGATCGTTGCGCCGGCGACCCGCCGCATCGTCTCCGGCCTGGTCCGGGCCTGACAGGAAAAATGATGACGATCGACAATCAAAAGACCGATGCCGAAGGTGCGACGTCCGCGCCTTCGGTTCGCTGGGTTCTCGCCGGCCTGTCGCTGTCCATGCTGCTGTCCTCGCTTGGCACCAGCATCGCCAATGTGGCGTTGCCGACTTTGGCGCAAGCTTTCAATGCGTCGTTCCAGGACGTGCAATGGATCGTGCTGGCCTATTTGCTGGCCATCACCACATTGATCGTCAGCGTCGGCCGGCTCGGCGACATTGTTGGCCGCCGGCGTCTGCTGCTCGCCGGAATTTTGCTGTTCACTGTCGCTTCGGTTCTCTGCGGCATCGCGCCCAATGTCTGGCTGTTGATTGCCGCGCGCGCGCTGCAAGGCCTCGGCGCGGCGGCGATGATGGCGCTGACCATGGCCTTCGTCGGCGGAACGGTGCCAAAGGAAAAGACCGGCAGCGCCATGGGTCTGCTCGGGGCGATGTCGGCGATCGGCACCGCGCTCGGCCCCTCGCTCGGCGGCGTTCTGATTGCCACGCTCGACTGGCGGGCCATCTTTCTCGTCAACCTGCCCCTCGGCCTTGCCGCTTTCGTTCTCGCCTGGCGCGCTCTGCGGGCCGATGGCGCGCGCGCAGCGGCGGACCGGCCCGGCTTCGATGTCTTGGGCACGCTGTTGCTGGCGTTGACGCTCGGCGCCTATGCGCTGGCCATGACCTTGGGACGCGGTCATTTTGGATCGCTCAATGGCGCCTTGTTGCTGGTTGCGGCTTTGGGCGTTGTCGTCTTCGTCGCCGTCGAGCGGCGCGCTGCGTCGCCGCTGGTCCGTCTGACAATGTTCGCCGACGTACGCTTGAGCGCCGGCCTCGCCATGAGCGTCTTGGTGTCGACGGTGCTGATGGGGACCCTGGTGGTCGGCCCGTTCTATCTGGCGCATGCGCTCGGTCTCAATGCGGCGGTCGTCGGCATGGTGCTGTCGGTTGGCCCGCTCGTTGTCGCCTTGACCGGCGTGCCCGCCGGCCGCATTGCCGACCGCTTCGGCGCGCAACGGATGACTGTCGCCGGACTCGTTGCCATCGCCGCCGGTTGCTTCATGCTCTCGGCGATACCGGCGACGTCCGGCATTCCCGGCTATCTCGCGCCGATCGTCGTCGTCACTTTGGGCTATGCGCTGTTCCAGACCGCGAATAATACGTCGGTGATGGCCGATGTCCCGGCCGACCGGCGCGGCGTCATTTCCGGTCTGCTCAATCTGTCGCGCAATCTCGGGCTGGTCACGGGCGCGTCGGTCATGGGCGCGGTATTCGCTTTTGCCGCCGCGGCCAGGGACATCACAACGGCGGCGCCGCAGGCCGTTGCCGGCGGCATGCGGATCACCTTCGCGGTTGCTGGCGTCCTGATTGTCGCGGCACTCGCGATTGCGATGGCCGGGCAGACCCGAGCCGCGCGCGGTTAGGGACAAAAAAACCGGCCCGGCTTTTGGCCGGACCGGTTGAACGTTTGAAGCGGAACCGACTACCAGCCGCGACGGCAAACGCGTTCGATGTGGCAGCGGCGGCCGTAGGGACCACGGCGGCAAACGCGAACCGAACGGCAGTGACGGCGGCCGCCGTAATACTGGACGTCCTGGAGCAGGCCGCCTTCGACGGCGGTGGATGACAGGCCCGAGATCGGCGCTGCGTTCGCCGCCGGGATACCGGCGAGACCGATGCCGAGGCCCATCAGGGCCGACAGAATAATCATGCGCATTTGTATTTCCTCCATTTAGGGATCAGGCCGTGGCCGGATCGGGAATGATCCGCAAGA
Organism: uncultured Hyphomicrobiales bacterium; assembly: GCA_903892675.1. Lineage (GTDB taxonomy): Bacteria > Pseudomonadota > Alphaproteobacteria > Rhizobiales > Xanthobacteraceae > Pseudolabrys. The sequence goes on from CAITJJ010000289.1 coordinate 9,374, forward strand.
CTCAAAACCCCGTCATTGATTGCCGTCAAGTCTAGCCGAAAACCGGTTCGCGGCGGTGCCGGTTGTCGCGTCGTCACCAGAAATCTTGTCGCTATGTTGAAGATATCCCATCCCCGGTGACGCCTTGGTGAAGCGCAGAGCCAACGCGACCGACCCTGCTAAGTTCACAGGATATCGCACAAATTTCGAAGATTTGCTGGCCGGCGCGTTCATCGCTTGTTCATCGTCAATCGGCGCAGTAGCACTCCACCATGGCGAAAAGAGTGATTCCCCCCGAACACGGTCATGTTGAGGACGTCGCCCTCCAGGTGGCGCTCGAAGAGCGCTATCTGGCTTACGCCCTCTCGACGATTATGAACCGGGCGCTGCCGGATGCGCGCGATGGTCTCAAGCCGGTGCACCGCCGCATTCTCTACGGTATGCGTCTGTTGCGGCTCGACCCCAATTCGGCGTTCAAGAAATCGGCCAAGGTGGTCGGCGACGTGATGGGCAATTTCCATCCGCACGGCGACCAGGCGATCTATGACGCTTTGGTGCGGCTGGCGCAGGATTTCTCGCAACGCTATCCGCTGGTCGACGGGCAGGGCAATTTCGGCAATATCGACGGCGATAACGCCGCCGCCATGCGCTACACTGAAGCGCGGCTGACCGAGGTCGCGCGGCTGATCATCGACGGCATCGACGAGGACGCGGTCGATTTCCGTCCGAGCTATGACGGGACCGACAAGGAACCGGCGGTGCTGCCGGCGGCATTTCCCAATCTGCTGGCCAACGGCTCGCAAGGCCTCGCGGTCGGCATGGCGACCTCGATCCCGCCGCCCAACGCC
>CAITJJ010000290.1 GCA_903892675.1 uncultured Hyphomicrobiales bacterium
GCGCATCGCCGACATCCCGCAAGCGCGGCTTCCTGAACTGCTGCCATGGCACTGGAAGATGGCGAGCCTGCAAGCAGCCGCTTGAGCCATATGCCGCACGCAAAACCCGCGCCCCTGCGGTACTCAGCGGATGCTTACGCTTCTGGCACAAAGCGGACATGCAGTGCGCATTCCCATTGAAGCGCTCGAACTGAGTTCAATCTTTCTGGCGCAAATACCGCAAGAAATCGCTCGCCGCCGGCGGCAGCGGGGCGTAATAGGCGCAGCGCAGTTCGAAATCCCGCGGCCGCTTGGCGAGCTGAACGACAACGAGCGTGCCGGCGGCGACCTCCTGATCGACGGCACAGGACGGCAGCATCGCGATGCCTTGCCGCAGCCGCACCATTTCCTTGATCGACACTGAGTCCTGCAATTCCATCGCAATATCAAATTGCGAGATGCCAACGTCCTTCAGGGCCTTCCCTGCCATTTGCATGTAACGCGAATTGCGCAAGCCTGTGAAAAACGGAAAGCGCAGGACATCCTCTGGCTGCACCTTCTTGCGCTTTGCCAAAGGATGATCAGGCGCGACGACGAGCCACAATGGGATCGGCGACAACAATTCTGATCGCAAGCCGGATACAGAGCCCGCGGTGAGGACGATCGCCAAGCTGACAACGTGTTCATGAACCAGCGTCATGACATCTTCGATCGTTCCGGTGCGCGTCACCATCCGAACCTTGGGGTAGCTGCGCGTGAAGTTCGCCAGATAGGTCGCCATCATTTTCGGCGCGACGTCGCGATGCAAAGCGAGCGACACTTCATGGGTGTCACTAGAGCGCAGATCGCTCAATGTCAGCGTGGTCGCCTGCGACTTCTGCAAAAAGTCGATGGCATAGGCCTGTAATGTCTCGCCGGCCTTGGTCAATTGCGGGCGCGCACCGCGGTGGCGAAAGAACAGCTTCTGCCCGATCTGCAGTTCCAGCGCCTTGATGTGGGCGCCGACCGAAGGCTGCGCGATGCCAAGCCGCAAGGCCGCGGCGCTGAAGCCACCGGCATCAATGACGGATTTGAAAACGCTGAGACGACGGGCGCTGGCTGAAATCATAGGGTGTCCGGCGGGTCTTCGAACATATAGCCATCAGGCTTCAACTAGTAAGTCTGAACTCCCATTGCTTGTCCAGAGCCATTTCGCAAATCTCATGGCAATGGTTGGATCGGTTATCCGGTTCGCCAACAAAACAACTCGCGGTTCGCGGCTCAAGCCGGGAACGACGCGAGCCAGGGACGATACACCAAGGAGCGACACCGTGATTGTCGTTGCGATCGATATTGGCGGCACCTTCACCGATCTGATCGGGTTCGACGACCGCGCCAAGCGCTTCGTCGAGGCGAAAAGCCTGACCACGCCGTCTCATCTTGTTCAAGGCATCATCGATTGCATTCGCAAGAGCGGACTCGAGGCCGGCGCCATTGACGAGCTGATCCATGGCTCAACCATCGCCATCAACACCCTGATCGAACGCAAGGGCGCCAAGACGGCGCTGATCGTGACCAAGGGCACGCGCGACGTTTACGCCATCGGCCGCGGCAATCGTCCTGAAGCCTATAATCTGCTGTTCAAGCGCCATCTGCCACTGGTGCCGCGCCATCTCACCATCGAAGTTGACGAGCGCATGCTCGCCTCCGGCGAAGTGCACCGCGAATTACAGCGCAGTGATGTCGAGGCTGCCTGTGACACGCTGAAGAAGGAAGGCGTCGAAGCCGTCGCCGTCTGCTTCCTGCATTCGTACCTGAGCCCTGATCATGAGAGACAAGCCGGTGCCATTGTCGCCAACGCGATGCCGGATGCCTACCTTTCGCTGTCGCACAACATTTTGCGCGAGTATCGCGAGTTCGAGCGTACGTCGACGACGGTCGTGAACGCCTATATCGGTCCCAAGGTCGGTGGCTATGTGAAGAGCCTGAACGCCAATCTCGCCGAGGTCGGCTTTCGCGGCGACCTGTCGATCATGCGCTCCAATGGCGGTGTCATGACGCCTGAAGTCGCCCAGGAACGGCCGGCGGCAATGATGGAATCCGGGCCGGTCGGCGGCATTATCGCCGGCGCACGGGTCGGCCAGGCGCTCGGCATTGGCAATGTCATCTCTTTCGACATGGGCGGCACCACGGCCAAGGCCAGTCTCATTCGCGATGGCGAGCCGACCATGGCGCCGGGCTATTATGTCGGCGGCTATGCCAGCGGCCATCCGGTGATGATCCCGATGATCGACGTCGTTGAGGTCGGCGCCGGTGGCGGCTCGATCGCCTGGCTCGACGATATCGGAGCGCTCAAGGTCGGCCCGCAAAGTGCCGGCGCCGATCCCGGACCGATCTGCTATCGCGGCGGCGGCACCAGCCCGACCATCACGGACGCCAATGTTGTTCTTGGCCGTCTTGATCCTGATAATTTCCTCGGCGGCCAAATGAAGCTCGATGCCGAAGGCGCTGCTGCCGGCATAAAGCGCGTCATTGCCGATCCGCTCGGTATGACCACGACGGAAGCCGCCAAGGCCATTGTTGAGATCGCCATCAACAAGATGTCGCTCGCCGTGCGCGAAGTCTCGGTTGAGAAGGGCTATGATCCGCGCGACTTCGCGCTGGTCGCATCGGGCGGGGCAGGGCCGCTCCATGTGCTGGCAATCGCCCGCGAACTGCATATTCCGAAGGTTATCGTGCCGCTGTTTCCGTCGCATTTCTCGGCGCTCGGCATGTTGCTGGCCGATGAACGCCACGACTTCATCCGCACATCCTATCACGATCTCGCCAGTGTCGACTTCGGCAATCTGGTCGAGGTCCACGAGGAAATGGCGAAGGAGGCGATGGCCGGCTTGCGCCATGCCAAGGGCGCCGAACTTCAGGTCCATCTCGACCTGCGTTATGTCGGCCAGGAGTTCACCTTGCAGGTGCCGGTCACTTTGGCGCAACTCAAGAAGGGTGATCGCCGTGCCATCCGCACGCAGTTCGACGCGCTGTATGAGCACCGCTATGCCCATCACTCGCCGGACGAAGCGGTCGAGATGGTCAATATTCGTCTCGCCGTGGTCGGCAAGCGGCCGCGCCTGAAGTTCCCGTCACTGAAGGCATCGACCAAGGCCAAGCCGGAACGCACGCGCAAGGTCTATCTCGCCGATCCGAACAAGGCCGTGTCGTGCCCGGTCTACAAACGGCCGTCGCTCGGTGCCGGCATCAGAATCGTCGGCCCCGCGCTGATCGAAGAGCACGGCACCACGACCGTGCTGTATCAAGGCGACGTGTGCAAGGTTGCGCCGTCGGGTGAACTCATCATCACCGTCAAGGGTGCGAAATGAAAAAGCCTGCAAGCAAGCAACCGATGAAAAAACTCGCTGTCAAAGCCAAGGCCAAGACCAGCGTCAAGACCAGCGGCAAGACCGGCAAGAGGCCGGCCGCCAAGCTCGACGCCGTCACGCTTGAAGTGATCCGCAACGCGCTGCCCGCAGTCGCCAACGAAATGGCGGCGGACTTGCAGCGCACCTCCTACAACATGATGATCTATGAGGTGCGCGACTTTTGCACCGCATTGATCGACCCGCAGGGCGAACTGATTTCCCAGAATGTCGGCGGCGTCTCCCACTTCGTTGCCGATCTCGGCGTCATCATCACCGACGGCATGAAGCGCTACGGCGCCAAGGGTTTCAAGCCCGGCGACGTGATCATTACCAACCACCAGGCGGTGGCCGGCCAGCATCTCAACAATGTCGTCATCTACAGCCCTTATTTCTACAAGGGTGAACTGCTGATGTTCACCATGGTCCGCGCGCACTGGATCGACATCGGTGGCATGTCGACCGGCTTCGGTGCAGGCCCGCAGGTGGCCGATCCATGGTTCGAGGGCCTGCAGCTTGACCAGCTCAAAATTTATAATAGCGGCGTTCTCGACGACACGCTGTATCGCCTGATCAAGGACAACATCCGTTTTCCGGAATCCTCGCTCGGCGACATGAAGTCGCAAATGGCGGCGTGCCGCCTGGCGGCGCGGCGCATGGATGAGCTGTTCGACAAATATGGCCGCGAGACCATCCTGCGTGCCATCAACACCATCTTCGATGAAACCGAGCGCAAGTGCCGCAATGTCGTCCAGGCGCTGCCCGATGGCGTCTATGAAGCCTCGGCCTCGATCGACGATGACGGCGTCGTCAAGGGCGAACCGGTGCCGATCCACGTCAAGGTCACAATCGCCGGCGGTGGCATGACGATCGATCTGTCGGGCTGTTCGCTGGAGCGCAAGGCGGCGATCAACTCACGCACCCTAGCCGGCGCCCGCGTGGCCTACAAGGCGCTGACCGGCCCGCTCGATCCGGTCAATGAGGGTTCGTTCCGCGCCCTCGATATCATCATCCCTGAAGGCAGCATCATGATGGCGCGGTTTCCCGCGCCAATGGCGGGCTGGAGCGCCATCGTGCCGACTGTGGTCGACACCATTGTCGCGGCGCTGGCCAAGGCAATGCCGGAGAAGGTGCCGGCCGGTCATCACGGCCTGCTTGGCGGCGCGGTCGTATTTTTCGGCCTGCATCCGAAAACCAAAAAGCGTTTCGTGGTGCAGAGCCTGGAAGGCGGCGGCTGGGGCGGGCGGCCGTTCGAGGACGGCGAGTCCGGCACGGTTTCTGTGTGCCAGGGCGACGTCCGCAACGGTTCGATCGAGGGCATTGAGCTGAAGTGCCCGGTCGTGGTCGAAAAGCGCGGTTTCCGCACCGACTCCTGCGGCGCCGGCAAATATCGCGGCGGCCTCGGCATCGACATGCAGGTCCGCAATCTCGTCGAAGGCCACTGGAATTTTGAACAGACGCGCCGCACCAAATGTCCTCCGTGGGGCCTGTGGGATGGCACGCCGGGCGACACCGGCAGCTATCTGCTCCGCTTGCCCAAGGAAACCGACTTCAAGGAAACCGCGGGCGCCCGTCTGCCTGTGCCGGTCGGAGCGTCGGCCATCGTGCGCACCGGTGGTGGCGGCGGCTGGGGCAATCCGCTGGAGCGCGAGACCGAGAAGGTGCGCCACGACGTCCGCGAGGAACTGATTTCCAGCGACGCCGCGCGCGAGCTTTACGGCGTCGTCATCGGCAAGGACCTTACGATCGACGAAGCGGCCACATCAAAGCTGCGCAAGGAAATGCAATCCAAGACAAACCACACTAAGGGCGATTAGACTGGGATACCGGCGCTGACGGCAGCGCCGGGCCTGAAATAAAAAGAGAGGCCTTAATGGCCCTCATCCAAGGGAGGAATGGCATGCCAGGTTTGAGGCTCGTCGCGCCTTATACGCCCGCGATGTGGCGAGGGATCGTCGCCGGTCTCGCGTTCACTGCCATGGTCGCCTCCGCGGCCAGCGCCGAAACCTTGCGTATCGGCAAAGCCGGCCGTGATGCCTTCTCATTTGTGCCGGTCGATGTCGGCGTTCGCGTCGGCATCTTCAAGAAGCACGGTCTTGATCTCGAAATCAGCGCCTTCGGCGGTGATGCCAAAGTACAGCAGGCTATGGCCGCTGATAGCATCGATATCGGACTTGGCGGCGGGCCAGGCCTTGCCTTCATTTCCAAGGGCTCGCCGGTCAAAGGCATTGCTGCCATGGCCGGGCCGCCTTTGCTGTTCGCGATGGTCGTGCGCAAGGACGACCCGATTCACTCCGTTGATGATCTCAAAGGTCGGAAGGTCGGTGTCTCCACTGTCGGGTCTGTGACGAGCTGGATCGTCAATGAGATCTCCCGCCAAAAGGGCTGGGGCCTGAACGGCATCGCGCAATACCCGATCGGCGACGACGCGTCGCGCATTGCTGCGCTCAAGGGCAAGTCGTTCGACGCGGCCATCGTCAACCTCGCCGTCGCGCTCAACTATGTGCAGCGTGGGGAAGGGCGGATCCTTCTGCGCTTCGGCGATCTGGTCAAGGATTTCCATATCCATGTGATCTTCGCCACCGACAAGGCGCTGACCGCCAAGCCGGAGTCGCTGCGAAAGTTTCTCGCCGGCTGGTTCGAGACCATCGCCTATATGCGCACGCACAAGGATGAGACTGTCGCGGTCGCCAAGGACGTCATGGGGACCGATGTGCCAACGACCAGCGCAATTTATGAAGAATTGATGCCGATGTTCGCCGACCAGGGCCACTTTGACCCCAAAGCCATGGCAGTACTGAGCCGCTCTTTTGTCGAGATGCAGATCCTGCCGCAAGAGCCGAACATGGCGTCGCTGGTCACCGAAGCGCTGCTGCCAAAAAACTAAAAAACGGAGGACGTCATGCTCAAGGGCTTTCAGCCATTTAACAAGCTCCGCCTCGCTGCCCTGGCCTTGTTGCTGTCCAGTGGCATGGTTGCTGTCGCGCCATCGTCCTTCGCAGCCGAGAAATTCCGCGTCGGTAAGGCCGTGCCGGAAGCCTTCTCCTTCGTGCCGCTCGATGTCGGCATCGCCAAGGGCTTCTTCGCTAAATACGGCGTCGACGTTGAATCCATTGCCTTTGCGGGTGACGCCAAGCTTCAGCAAGCCATGGCTGGCGACGGCATCGACGCCGCGCTCGGCTCGGGCCCAGGTATGGCCTTCATCATGAAAGGTTCACCGGTCAAGGCCATTGCCGCCATGGCCGGGCCGCCGCTCCTGCTCACGCTTGTTGTGCTACCGGATGGACCAAAGAACGTCGCGGACCTCAAGGGCAAGAAGGTCAGCGTCTCGACCGTCGGCTCATTGACCGCCTGGCTGGTGTCCGAGACCTCGAACCAGCAGGGCTGGGGTCACGACGGCATCAGCGTGGTGCCGATGGGGGCGATGCCGCCGCAGATCGCGGCGCTGACACGCAAGGATATCGACGGCACTGTCATGGACATGGCCAATGCCCTGGCACTCGAGAAAGAAGGCCGCGGCCGCATCCTTGTGCGCTTCGGCACGCTGGTGAAGGACTTCCATATCCACGTCATCTTCGCGACCGACAAAGCGATCGCCAAACGCCCCGCGGACCTTAGTAATTTTCTCAAGGGCTGGCTCGATACGATTGCCTTCATGCGTAAGAACAAGGCCGAGACGGTGAAGATTGCCGCGCAGGTCATGGGCAAGGATGAAGACATTGCCGGGCGCACCTATGACGAACTGATGCCGATGTTCTCTGACGACGGCAAGTTCAATCCCAAGGCCATGGCCGTGCTGACCCGGTCCTATGTCGACCTCAAGATCCTCGACAGTGAGCCCGATCCGTCAAAGCTCTACACCGAGCAATTCCTGCCCAAATAAGCTTTTGCGGCGCCATCGTCCGGTGGCGCCGCGTGCAATTTTCTACAGCGCGACGCATTGAGACCATGACACAGGCTGCAACCAATACCGCGATCAGCGTCCGCAACGTGTCGCATTCGTTCGGCGAGGCCGACGAGGCGCGCCACGTCAAGGCGCTGCTCGACACATCGCTCGATGTCACGCGCGGGGAGTTGCTGTGCCTGATCGGGCCGAGCGGCTGCGGCAAGAGTACGCTGCTCAACGTCATGGGCGGCCTGATCGCACCGACAACCGGCACCGTCATGGTCGGCGACAAGCCAGTGCACGGCCCGATGCCGAATGACATCGCCTTCATTTTCCAGGAAAACGCGCTGTTTCCGTGGAGCACGATCCACGAAAACATGATCCTCGGCATGTCATTCCAGGGCGTGCCCAAGGCCGAGCGCGCTGATCGCGCCCAGCGCGCCCTCGAAGCCGTTGGGCTGGACGAATTCGCCGGTCATTATCCGAGCCAGTTATCCGGTGGCATGCGCCAGCGCGCGGCGCTGGCGCGGGCGCTCAGCCTGGAGACGAATATCCTTCTGATGGACGAGCCGTTCGGTGCCCTCGACGAGCAGACCCGCATGGTGCTCGGCGAAGACCTTTCAGTCCTGCTGTCGCGCTCAAAGAAGACAATTGTTTTTGTGACGCACAGTCTTGGTGAAGCCGTGTTCCTGGCTGATCGGGTCGCGGTGTTTTCAGCGCGGCCGGGCACGATAAAGGAAATCATCACGGTCGACGAGCCGCATCCGCGCAAATCGGCCTTCATGACCTCGGCAAGATTCCACCAGCAGCGCGACCAGCTCTATGATTTGCTGCACGATGAAATCCGCAAGTCGATGGCGCAATCCGGCAAGCCGAAGCGCGCTTATGAAGACCAATCCAGCAGGGCAGGGCCTGCCGCATGACCGCGCAAAGCGGGGCGCGCCGCAAATGGCTCGACCGTTACGGCAGCCGCCTGGTGCAGGTGGCCTTTGTCGCCGCAATCTTGTTGCTGTGGCATCTCGCGACCACGCGATGGGGCGTCAACAAGATCCTGCTGCCCAGCCCGCTTAGCGTCTGGCAGCAGTTCGTCGATGTCATCCGCAAGGGTGAATTCCTCGCCGACCTGCAAATTACGTTGATGGAGCTGGCAGTCGCCTTTGTGGTGGCCACGGTCAGCGGCACGGTGGTCGGCTACGTCATCAGCCGATCGCCCTATCTGATCAAGGTGTTCGAGCCGCTCTTTGCTGGCATTTATTCGATCCCGATCATCCTGTTCCTGCCGCTCTACGTATTATTTTTCGGCCTCGGCCCGGCCTCCAAGATCGCGCTCGGCATCACCATGAGCTTCTTCCCGGTCGTGCTCAGCACCATAGCCGGTTTCGGCAATGTCGACCGCGTCCTGGTGACGGCGGCGAAATCAATGGGCGCGTCGGACTGGCAACTGTTCCGCCATGTCCTGGTGCCGGCGGCGCTGCCGGTGGTTCTGTCTGGCCTGCGGATGGGCTTCACGATTGCCCTGTTGTCGATCATCGGCAGTGAGACCATCGCCTCGCTGGCAGGCCTTGGCCACCGCATCGTCAATCTGGCGGAGAACATGGATATGGCGCGCATGTTTGCCTATATCGTCTTCGTCATCATCATTGCCGTGTTCCTCAACACGGCGGTGTCGGCGCTGGATGCGCGCGGAAAGCGCCAGCGATGAAACGTTATTTATTGCGTCATCCCGGTGTTGCCCGGCTCGGTGTCATTCTGCTGATGTTGATCGGCTGGGAGATCGCTGCGCGCTGGTTCATCGATCCGATGTTTATCAGTCCGCCGTCCAGGGTGCTGATGGCGCTCGGGAGCGTCTTTGCAACGCCGAATGTGCCGGCCGCGCTGCGGCTGACGTTCTTTGAGCTCGCGGTCGCCTTCGCGCTTGCCGTGATCATCGGCGTGGTGCTTGGCCTCGCTGTGGGTCTGAGCAAGTTCGGCAACAAGACCTTCATGCCGATCGTGCTCCTGCTTTATGGCATCCCGCAGATCACCATTCTGCCGATCTTCATCCTCTATTTCGGCATCGGCCCGGCCGCGAAGATCGCCTTCGGCGTCACCCATGGCATGTTTCCAATCATCATGGCGGTGGTGGCCGGTGTGCAGAACATCAAGCCGATCCTGCTGACCAGCGCGCGCTCCATGGGGGCCAGCAACTGGCAGATCCTGCGCCATGTGGTTTATCCGAACATGATCCCAAGCCTGTTCTCAGGCATGCGCCTCGGCATGACCGGTGTTCTGCTTGGTGTGCTGCTCGCCGAACTCTATGTCTCGACGGGCGGCATTGGCTACTTCACCAGCATGTTCACGCAGAATTTCGATCCGACCAAGCTGCTCGGCCTGGTCGGCATCCTGGCGGCGATGGCAATCGCGCTGAACGAACTCGTGCGCCGGGGCGAGACGCATTTCGCCCGCTGGCGCGACTGAAGGCAAAGGAAGAGACGATGGCAAAGCTTCAACTGACGGTAGCCTGCGGCGACTACGACATTGTACGGGCCTTCAAGGAAGGCGCGGTTCAGGCCGACGGCATCGACATCGTCTTTCTGACAGAGATGGGCCCGCGCGAGCGGCACTGGCGCATGGGCCGCAAGCATGAGTTCGACGTCTGTGAGGAGAACGTCGGCGCCTATTACATGATCCGCGATCAGGGCGAACCGCTGACGGCGATCCCCGTGTTCATGCACCGGCGCTTCCGCCACGGCTTTGTTTTCGTCAATGCGGCGGCCGGCATTACCAAGCCGAGCGACCTCAATGGCAAGACAGTCGGCGGCACCAACTTCCAGCCCGCCGCCGCGATCTGGATGCGCGGCATTCTCGAGGAGCATTACGGGTTGAAGCATCGCTCGATCAATTGGCTGGTTGACCGGACAGAGGATATCCCTTTTACGCCGCCATCCGATTTGCGCATCGAGATGAAGTCGTCCGCGAAATCGCTGAGCGGCATGCTGGCGGATGGCGACATCCCGGCTATGATTTCGCCGACCTTGCCGAAGCCGTTTACGCAGGGCGACAAGCGCATCCAGCGTCTGTTCGGCGACTACCAAAATGTCGAGCTCGATTATTTCAAGCAGACCGGCATCTTCCCGATCATGCATGTGACGACCATCAAGCAGGAGATCGTCGACAAATATCCGTGGGTACCGACCAATCTGGTCAAGGCTTTCGAGGCCTCCAAGCAATTGGCCTACAAGCGGCTGGCCAATCCGCGCATGGTGCCACTGGCCTTCGTGCGCACGGCGTTTGAAGAGCAGGAGGCCACGCTCGGCAAGGATCCGTGGTCCTACGGCCTGACGCCGCAGAACCGCAAGAACCTCGAGACCGTGCAACGCTACGCCCATCAGCAGGGTCTGATCAAAACGATCGTTCCGCTCGACACCCTGTTCGCCGATACCGACCTTGGCGATTCCGCCGGCAATGAGGAAGTCTGAGTGCCGGGGCGGGGCGACCAATGACATTCGAGCAGCGGCTGGCGGACATTGTTCGCGGCATGAAGGCGCAGGGACTGGTGCGGCTCGTCGGTGTGCACGACGGCGCGCATTTCATCGAGAAGCCGGACCCGGTATTGGTGCTGACGGGCTTCAAGTCGATGGGGCCATGCGCCGTGGTGCTGGGCGATAGCGGCGGTCGCGTTTTGGTGGTGACGCCAGCATGGGATGCCGCGCGCGCTGAACGTATCTGCCCGGGTGTGCGCGTTGTCTCTGCGGATGACGTGGTTGAGGGCCTGGCGGCGCTGAAACTTGGAGCGGGTGCCACCGGCAGCGCCGGAATTGATATGCTACCCTTCGGCATCGCCTCCCGTCTCGTCGCGCTGATGCCAGGCACGGTTGGGGCCGATAACGTCGTCTTCGACGCCGCACGCACCAAGACTGACACTGAAATCTCCCATGCCCGGGAGGCAACCCGCATTGCCGAGCTTGGCTACGCGCGACTGCTCGACATGGCGAAGCCCGGCGTAACGGAAGATGAACTGGCGGTCGATCAGCGCTGGCACGCCAAGAGCCTCGGCGCGGAGGACAATTTCGTGCTGCTCTGTGCCGGACCGCACAACAAGGCCGTGGCGCCGTCGCATGGCCGGGCCTTGCAGGAGGGCGACAGCATCGTCGTCGAACTGACGCCGAGCTATCGCGGCCAATTGGTGCAGATCTGCCGCACCATCGTGATCGGTCAAGCCAACGACCTGATGCGTGAGAAATATGCTCTCGTCGTCAAAGCCATGCATGCCGGCATCGCCGCGGCGCAACCGGGCCGGCCCATGGCCGATGTCTGCCGCGCCATCAATGCGGTATTGGAGGCTGAAGGCTATGGCGAGTTCTGCTACCCGCCGCATATCCGCCGCCGCGGTCATGGCCTCGGCTTCGGCTCCATCGAGCCCGGCGATGTCGCGCTCGACAACGACACGATCCTTGAGCCCGGCATGCTGTTCATGATCCATCCGAACCAGTATTTGCCGGAAGTGGGTTACCTGCTGTGCGGCGAGCCTGTGCTCATCACGGCCACCTGCGGCGTTCCATTAACGGCGCAGTTTGCGGCGCTCGCCGAAGTCGGAGTGTAGCGATGCGCACGATGCATCCGACTTTGCTGATCGGGCCGGCGGACTGGGATGCGCAGCGCATGCCGCGCGCCGAATTCCAGGGCCGGCTCGATGCCCTATGGCGGGACCATCCGCAGGCCGGCGGTGTCATTGTCTATGGCGACGCCGCCGATCACGGCGCGCTGGCCTACCTGACCAACTTCACGCCCAAGCTCGAGCCCGGCATTGCGCTGCTGTCGCGCAGCGGCGAGGCGGCGCTTCTGGTCGGCGGTGGTATCAACATGATCCCGGCGGCGAAGCCCCTGACCTGGGTCGAAAAAATGCTGCCTCTGCGCAGTATTGCCAAGTCGGTCCCGCAATGGGCCATGAAATTGGCCGGCGGCACCTTGCTGGTTGGCGGTGACGCCATGCCTTATGCGATGCATGGCGAGTTGTTCGCAGCACTCGGCACAGCGCCCGAAGACGCGACGCCGACCTTGCAAAGTCACAGACGCCGCAAGAGTGTCAGAGAGCTGTCCTTGATCCGGCAGGCCAGCACTGTTCCCGGCAAGGCGGCGCAGGCGCTGGCCCTCGCCAGGGACCGGAATGTTACCGATGCCGTTATCGCCGCGGAATACGCCGCGTGGCAGGCCGGCGCGCAGGACGTGCGCAGCCTTTTCAGCCTCGATGGCGGGCGTAGCCTTGTGCCATTCGATGTGCCGGTGGCGGAGCCGGCAGATCCGATGCAGGTCTATCTCGCCGTGCGAGTTGGCGGCTACTGGGCGGAAGGCTTCGTCATGCTTGGCGCCAAGCCAAACGCATCGCTCGATGCTGCAAAATCAGCGCTGCAGGCAGCCGTCGCGCAACTCCGCCCCGGTGTCACCCCAGCGACGCTGACGCAAACTCTTACCAAGTCCGGAACACATCCGGCCGCGCTTCCTGCCGTGATCGGCATCGGCCTGGCCGTGCAGGAAGACCTGCCGCTCAATGAACCCTTGGCCGCCGGCACCGTGCTGTCGCTGCGTGCCGGTGTCTTGGGCGAGCATAGCGGTGTCATCGTGTCGGCTTTGGTAGCAGTTACCGAAACCGGCAGTGATGTTCTGTGGAGTGCGCCATGACGGCCATTGAGACCTTCGCCCGCTTTGTCGCTTCGGACTTCGCCGTGCCGGCCGCCACCACGACCAATGTGCAGCGCCAGCTCACCGACATTGTCGGCGCCTGGGTGGCAGGCGCGGCGACGCAGGAAGGCAAGGCGCTGCTCGCCGTCCGTCCACGCGACGGCGTCGATGTCGGCACGCCGTCGGCGCTGGCCCGCCTCAGCGAGATCGACAATATCCATCTGCCGTCAGCAACGACGCCCGGCGGCGTTATCATCCCCGCGGCGCTGACATTGGCGGCGGATTGCGGCGCCGATGGTGCAGCGCTGAGCCGCGCCATCATCGCCGGCACCGAGGCCATGGTCCGGCTCGGTCTGGCGATTGACGGGCCGCAGGTGATTTATCGCGGCATCTGGCCGACTTATTTCGGTGCGCCTTTCGGCGTCGCCGCCGTGGCGGCGCAACTGCTCGGCCTGAATGCGACGCAGACGGCGAATGCCCTGGCGCTGGCCCTCACGCTGGCGGCGCCGGGTGTCGGCCATCACAATCTGGCAACGACGTCGCGCTGGTTCGCGATTGCGCAGGCCGCGCGCACCGGCCTGATCGCGGCGCGCGCCGCGCAGGCGGGTTTTACATCGGACCTCAACGTGCTCGACGGCCCTTTCATGCAGGGCATTTTCGGCGTGACGCCGGATGTGGCTGTGTTCACCAATAGGCTCGGCGAAGCCTTTGCGCTGGATGACTTGTCGTTCAAGCCGTGGTGCGCGGCGCGCCAGACCATGGCGGCGACGCAAGGCCTGAAGGAGATCATGGCCGCCGGCGTCTCTCCGGCGCAGATAATGTCGATCGAGGTCAGCGTCCCGCCACCTTATCTCAAGATGACCGGCCATGGTGTCGTGCCCGGCGATCGCGCCTCCTATCTCACAAGCTTGCCCTATCATCTCGCCATCGCCGCGCATGAGCCCGATGCGGAATTCGACATTGGATCATCGCCTGTGTCCTCACCGGAGCCGGTCATGGCCTTGATGCAAAAGGTCAGCGTCACCGGCGATGATGCGCTGCTGGCGCATTATCCGGCGACGTGGCCCGCGCGCATTGTCGTACGTACCGCTGATGGCGACCACGATCGGCTTGTGCTGAATGTGCCAGGTGATCCTGCGCGGCCAATGTCTAACGGTGAGCTTGCCGCGAAATTCCACCGCTTTGTCGGCGCTGCTGCAGGGATTGGGGCAGCGCAGACGCTCTATTCCAATTGCAATTCGGTTCTAAACTCCCGCGCCGGAAGCGGAGAGTTGGTTGCTCAAATCGAGACCTTAATGTGAAGGCCCCGATTTCGAGCGGGCTTAGTTAATAAACCCCGTCGAGAATTTTGAGGAGCTGTGGAGCTATGGTCGAAAGTTGGTGACGGGGTAGATCAGGAAGGCGGCATATCGTGGGGGTAGTTGAAGCCTCCACTTCTCCACCGAAGGAGTAATATGCCGTGTCGAATTCTAAC
>CAITJJ010000291.1 GCA_903892675.1 uncultured Hyphomicrobiales bacterium
GAGCGCATGCTCGGCTACACCGCCGCCGAGGTGATGAACAAGATCACGCCGGCTGACATTTCCGATTCGCAGGAAGTGATTGCACGGGCCAAGGCGCTCAGCGTCGAACTCGGCGTCGCCATCACGCCGGGCTTCGAGGCGTTGGTGTTCAAGGCCTCGCGCGGCATCGAGGATATTTACGAACTGACCTATATCCGAAAGGACGGCAGCCGCTTTCCCGCAGTGGTGTCGGTGACCGCGCTGCGCGACGCGCAAAACGTCATCATCGGTTATCTTTTGATCGGCACCGACAACACCGCGCGCAAACTGGTCGAGGCCGAGCAGAAGAAGCTCGATCAGCGCCTGCGCGACCAGCAATTTTACACCCGCTCGCTGATCGAATCGAACATCGACGCACTGATGACCACCGACCCGTCCGGCATCATCACCGACGTCAACAAGCAGATGGAAGCGCTCACCGGCTGCACCCGCGACGAGCTGATCGGCGCGCCGTTCAAGGATTATTTCACCGATCCCGAACGCGCCGAAGCTGGCATCAAGCGTGTCCTGAGCGAGAAAAAGGTCACAGACTACGAACTGACGGCGCTGGCGCGCGACGGCAAGGAGACGGAAGTCTCCTACAATGCGACGACATTTTACGATCGCGGCCGCACCTTGCAGGGCGTCTTCGCCGCGGCGCGCGACGTCACCGAGCGCAAGCAGCGCGAACGCGATGCACTCCTTCTGACCAACGAAATTTCACACCGGATCAAGAACAATCTGCAGGTCATCGTCGGCTTGATCGCCTATGAGGCCAAATGGACGGCGGCGCCGTGCGTGCAGGGCTACAAGACGATGCAGGCGCGCATCGGCGCCATTGCCCAGCTTTACGACCTGATCTCGCACACCAGCCGCGGACAGACCGTCGCGGTGGATGCCTATTTGCGTGAAATTGCCAAGACCATGTCGGCGAGCCTGCTTGGCAACGTATCGGGCATCAAGATCGAGGTTGAAGCCGAACCATTGGAGATCGACCCCAATCGCGCCGTGCCCTTCGGACTTCTGGTCAATGAATTGACGACCAATGCGATCAAGCATGCGTTTCCGAACGGCAACGGCAATATCAGATTATGCGTCGAGCAGATCGGCGATCAGATCGAGCTGGTTGTCTCGGACGACGGCGTCGGCATGAAGAGCAAGGACATATTGAAGAGCCCTGAGAAACGCGGCTCCGATTATGTCGCCATCTTCGTGCGTCAGCTGGGCGGCACCATCGTGCCGTCGCAACAGGAAGCCATCGGCACGACAGTGCGCGTGCGCCTGCCTCTATTGTTGGTGCCGTCGGGCGGCGCCGAGCCGCTGGCCGCCTAGAGCTTATTCTTAGGTCGCGCCGATTTCGCCCGGCGCCGTTGCATGAATGGTTAGCGCGTGCACGCCGCCGGCCAGATCGTCCGAGAGCGCCGCATTGATCATGCGATGGCGCTCGATCCGGGTCTTTCCTTTGAAGGCTTCAGATACAATATAAACCCTGAAATGGGTTTGCCCGCCGGGCCGCGCCCCGGCGTGGCCTTCATGCTGGTGGGATTCGTCCGCCACATTGAGGCTTTCCGGCGTGAAAGCTTCGGTTAGCTTCTTGGTGAGACGATCGGCTGTTCGCATGCCCCTCAATTAGGTAACGGCGTTAGGCCGGTCAATGGCCTAATACCGCCAGAATCGTGTTGCCCTGTGGTTGTCAAGTCTTGAAGCGATCATCAAAAAAAGCGCATAACATTCGGTCATGAAAATAGACTCACCACTTTTCGACAGCATTCGCGTCAAACCGGGCAAGGACCGTCGTGTCAAAAATGACGGGCCGGTCTGCCAATGGGCGGGCTGCAAGGAAAAAGCGACGAATTTCGCGCCCAAGGGCCCCAATGTCGACGGCCGCTGGCACTATTGCGTCAAGCATGTGCGCGAGTACAACCAATCGTATAATTTTTTCGCCGGCATGGCCGACGATGCAGTGCTCGCCTACCAGAAAGACGCGCTCACCGGCCATCGTCCGACCTGGAAAATGGGCACCGGCAAGCGCAAGGCGAAGCCGGACCTGTCCGCGCTCGGCGGCACCGGCGACCCGTTCGGCCTGTTCGAGGGCACCGGCAAGGAGCAAAAGACCAAAGTTGAGACCCGTGTCATTCGCAATGCGGAGCGAAAGGCCTTCGAAGCTCTCAGCCTCGAGGTCAGCGCCACGGTGGCGCAGGTGTCGTCGCGCTACAAGGAACTGGTCAAGCGGCATCACCCGGATGCTAATGGCGGCGACCGCTCAACCGAGGACCGCCTGATCGAAATCATTCAGGCCTATAAATATTTAAAATCGGTCGGAATGGGCTGATTCCGGCGCGGTTCGCTTTTCCCGGTGCCACGCGCGATTTTGACCCGATTTTCGGCCTTTTGCCCCTTGCGGCGGGCCGGTTACGCAGCCTAATTCTATGCCAAATCGAGCGTGAACCGTCTGAAATTCCCCGGTATTCGAGCTATGCCCGGGGGTAGCTTCCGCTCACCCTTGGCTTTCTGTTAGTTTGCGTCGCGTTTCATCCTTTACCGCCCTATCCCGGCGAGAAGTGCGGCCCCGCGCCGTTTCCGGGGCCACGGAGTCGATATGGCAACTGCAGTCCAAGAACCCGCCAAACTGCCGGATTTGAAAGTCTCGGTCCGACAGGTGTTCGGCATCGACAGCGACATGGAAGTGCCGGCCTATTCGCAAGGCGACCCGCATGTTCCGGACGTCGATTCGGACTATCGCTTTGACCGGCCGACGACGCTGGCGATTCTCGCCGGCTTCTCGCACAACCGCCGCGTCATCGTCACCGGCTATCACGGCACCGGCAAGTCGACCCATATCGAGCAGGTCGCAGCGCGGCTGAACTGGCCGATGGTGCGCGTCAATCTCGACAGCCACATCAGCCGTATCGACTTGATCGGCAAGGACGCCATCGTCGTCAAGGACGGCCAGCAGGTCACCGAATTCCGCGACGGCATTCTGCCCTGGGCCTATCAGAACAATGTCGCGTTGTGTTTCGACGAATATGACGCCGGACGTCCGGACGTGATGTTCGTGATCCAGCGCGTGCTCGAATCCTCCGGCCGGCTGACGCTGCTCGACCAGAGCCGCGTGATCAAGCCGCATCCGGCGTTCCGGCTGTTCGCCACCGCCAACACCGTCGGCCTCGGCGACACGTCGGGCCTTTATCACGGCACGCAGCAGATCAACCAGGCGCAGATGGATCGCTGGTCGATCGTCACCACGCTGAATTATCTGCCGCACGATAACGAGGTCGAGATCGTGCTGGCCAAGGCCAAGCACTACCAGAACGACAAGGGCCGCGACATCGTCGGCAAGATGGTGCGCGTCGCCGATCTGACCCGCAACGCCTTCATGAACGGCGACATCTCGACTGTGATGAGCCCACGCACCGTGATCACCTGGGCGGAGAATGCCGCGATCTTCAACGATGTCGGTTTTTCGTTCCGGCTGACCTTCCTGAACAAGTGCGACGAACTCGAACGGCCTATCGTCGCCGAGTTCTATCAGCGCTGCTTCGGCATCGAATTGCCGGAGAGCTCGGTCAACGTGGCGCTGACCTGATCCGTCATTCCGGGGCGCGAGCACTTGCTCGCGAACCCGGAATCCAGTGTCGTGCCGTGAGGATTTTGTTTTGTTTCTGGATTCCGGATTCGCGCTGAAGAGCGCGCCCCGGAATGACGAGAAGAAAAAAAATGGCCTCCAACAGCAAAACGAAACCCTCGTCGAAGGAATCGCCGACCGAGCCGTTCAAGCGGGCGGTCGCCGGCGCGCTGCGCGCTCTGGCGCGCAAGCCGGATCTGGAAGTGTCCTACGCCGCCGAACGGCCCGGACTGATGGGCGGCAAGGCGCGGCTGCCGGAGCCGCCGCGCAAATTGTCGAAGGCCGAAGCCGCCATCGTGCGCGGCAATGCCGATTCGATCGCGCTGCGCATCGCCTGTCACGACGCCGTCGTGCATCGCAAGCTGCAGCCGACCGGCCAGCAGGCGCGCGCGGTATTCGAGGCGGTCGAGCAGGCCCGCGTCGAGGCGATCGGCGCGCGCCGCATGGACGGCGTGGCGATGAATCTCACCGCCATGCTCGACGACCGCTTTCACCGCAGCAAATTCGACGACGTCTCCGACCGCGCCGATGCGCCGATCGAGGAGGCGCTCGCACTGATGGTGCGCGAACGGCTCACCGGCCTGGCGCCGCCGCCGGCCGCGCGCAAATTGGTCGAGCTGTGGCGGCCGCTGATCGAGGAACGCGCCGGCGAAGACCTCGATCGTCTGGAAAGTCTGGTCGAGGACCAGCGCCAGTTCGGCGACGTCGTGCACGATCTGCTCGAATCGCTGGAAATGGGCGAAGACCGCTCCAGCGACTCCGAGGAAGAAGACGACGAGGGCGAAGAAGAAAAGAAGCAGCAGGAATCCGGCGACGACGGCGACGCCGCCGATTCCGACGAGATGCAGAAGACGGCCTCGGAGGACACGCAGGTGTCGGCCGAGGACATGGCCGAATCCGCGACGGAGGCCGCCGATGCGCCCTCGGCGGAAATGTCCGACGACAGCGAGATGGGCGATAGCGAGACGCCGGGCGAGCCGCAACGGCCGAAGAATTTCGGCCAAAACGAGCCGCGCGGTCCGGACTATCGCGCCTTCACGATGAAGTTCGACGAGACCATCGAGGCCCAGGATCTGTGCGAGCCGGAAGAGCTGGATCGTCTGCGCGGCTATCTCGATAAGCAATTGTCCAGCCTGCAGGGCGTGGTGTCTCGTCTGGCCAACCGGCTGCAACGCCGCCTGATGGCGCAGCAGAGCCGCTCCTGGGACTTCGATCTTGAAGAAGGCATTCTCGATCCGGCGCGGCTGACCCGCGTCATTATCGATCCGATGCACGCTTTGTCGTTCAAGGCCGAGAAGGACACCGAATTCCGCGACACCGTGGTGACGCTGCTGCTCGATAATTCCGGCTCGATGCGCGGCCGGCCGATCACGGTCGCCGCCACCTGCGCCGATATTCTGGCGCGAACCCTGGAGCGCTGCGGCGTCAAGGTCGAAATCCTCGGCTTTACCACCCGCGCCTGGAAGGGCGGCCAATCGCGCGAGCATTGGCTCACCGCCGGCAAGCCGGCCAATCCCGGCCGCCTCAACGATCTGCGCCACATCATCTACAAATCGGCCGACGCGCCGTGGCGGCGCGCGCGCAAGAATCTCGGCCTGATGATGCGTGAGGGTCTGCTCAAGGAAAATATCGACGGCGAGGCGCTCGACTGGGCGCACAAGCGCCTGTTAGCGCGCAGCGAGCAGCGCAAGATCCTGATGATGATCTCGGACGGCGCGCCGGTCGACGATTCGACACTGTCGGTCAATCCCGGCAATTACCTCGAGCGTCATCTGCGCTGGGTCATCGACGAGATCGAAACCCGTTCGCCGGTCGAACTGATCGCCATCGGCATCGGTCACGACGTCACGCGCTATTACCGCCGCGCCGTCACCATCGTCGACGCCGAGGAATTGGGCGGCGCGATGACCGATAAGCTCGCCGAATTGTTCGCGGAAAAAGCGGGCGACGCCGAACGGCCGTCGCGCCGTCCGCGCCGGCGCGTCGCATGAGGATTTCGCGCCGCCATTGGCTGGTCGCCGGCGCGCTGGCCGGCGCGCTGTTCTGCGCTGCCGGTTCATACGCGGTGTTGTCGGAGGAGTTGCACTTCGCCGCGGCGCCGGCGCGAATCGAGGTGCGGGCGGCGCCGATCGCGTCCTTCGACAATCGCGATCCGAGCAAGGTGCGTTTTGGCGCACTCGAATTTCGGGGCGGCCTCGTGCTCACCTCAAGCCACCCGGCCTTCGGCGGCATTTCCGCCTTTCACATGGAGGCCGACGGCAGTCATTTCCTGGCCGCCACCGATAACGGCTCATGGCTGCGCGGCCGCATCGTCTATCGCGACGGAAAGCCGGATGGCATCGCTGACGTCGAGATCGCGCCCATTCTCGGCTCGAACGGAAAACCGGTCGCTTCGCGCGGCTGGTTCGACGTCGAGTCGCTTACCGAACTCGGCGGACAGTTTTACATTGGCATCGAGCGCGTCGATCAGATCCTGCGTTTTGATATTCGCCGCGACGGGTTCATGGCGCGCGGCGAGCCGATCGCGGTGCCGCCCGATTTCAAGACTCTCGGCTTCAACAAGAGTCTGGAATGCCTGGCGGCGGCGCCGGCGAACTCCGCTATCGCCGGCAATCTCATTGTTATTACCGAACAAACTCTCGACTCCGCCGGCAACCACCGGTCGTTTCTGCTGAAGGGTGGTGAAGTCGGCCGCTTCAGCGTCAAGCGCAGCGACGATTTCGATGTCACCGATTGCACGATATTGCCGCCGGGCGATCTGCTGATCGTTGAGCGGCGGTACTCGCCGGCGCGCGGCGTCGCCATGCGCATCCGCCGCGTGCCGGTCGCGGCGATCAAGGAAGGCGCGCTGGTTGACGGCAAAGTGCTGATCGAGGCAGACCTCGCCTACCAGATCGACAACATGGAAGGCATAGCGGTGCATCGCAACGCCGCCGGCGAAACCGTGATTACGCTGGTGTCCGACGATAATTTTTCCGTCATCCAGCGCAATTTGCTGCTGCAGTTTGTGCTGATGGGCGAGTAACCGTGCGCAAACAAAAACACCGTCCAGGAAGGACGGCGTTTTGTGAATCTTGAAACGCAAACCGCTTAGTTGGCGGCGGCTTCCTTGGCCGGCGCGGTCTTGCCGACCTTTTTCACGATCTGGCGCTTGAGCAGCAGCATCTTCGGCGCCAGTTCGGAATCCTTGGCCTTGAGCAGGAAGGCGTCGAGGCCGCCGCGATGGTCGACCGTGCGCAGCGCGTTGGTCGAGATGCGCGCGCGCACCGTGCGGCCGAGGGCGTCGGAAGTCAGCGTCACGCTCTGCAGGTTCGGCAGGAACCGGCGCTTGGTCTTGATATTGGAGTGGCTCACCTTGTGGCCGGAGAGCGGCTTCTTACCGGTCAGATCGCAACGCCATGACATGGCAAATCCCTCGAAAAATCCAAAAATCCGATCGCCACCCAGCCCGAACGTTTCAGGCGCAAGAGCTGCGCCGGCTTAGTCCAAGCTTTTGGGTAGGACGGCTGGACGTATAGAGAGAGGGGTGAGACGCGTCAAGCTTGAAGGAATTGAGGCGTTTTTAACGCTTCTCCCCTGGCGGGCCCCGCTAGGGTATCACAGATTCGGCGTATTCGACGCCGACCACAAGGATTAGGTGGTCGGGCGCGGCTCGCTCATTGGCTCAAGGGATGGAACTTCGTGCAACTATTGCGGCAGGTCAGAATGTGCACGTCGCCGGGGCTGGCTTTGCTGGCTGTTGTGCTCCTGCCGGCGGCGGGGCCGGCCGCGGCGCAAGGCCGGCTGGAAGCCCAGTACACCATGACTTTAGCCGGGTTGCCGATCGGCCAGGGCACCTGGGTTATCGATCTGTCGGACCGGCAGTACTCCTCCACAGCCACTGGCGGCACCACGGGCCTGATGCGGGCGTTTACGGGCGGCGAGGGCGGCACGACCGTGCAGGGCACCCTGCAAGCCGGCAAGCCGGTGCAGTCGGCCTACGCCGCGACGATCAAATCGAGCAAGAAAACCGACGAAATTCGCCTCACCGTCAGCAATGGCAGGGTCAGGGATCTTAAACTCGATCCGCCGCGCGACACCGATGCCGAGCGCGTCCCGATTACGGAGGACGACCAGCGCAACGTCCTCGATCCGATGACCGCCACTTTGCTGCGCGTGCCCGGTTCGGGAAATCCGCTGGCGCCGGAAGCTTGCCAGCGCACTTTGGCGATATTTGACGGCCGGCTGCGCTACGACCTGCAACTGGCCTTCAAGCGTATGGATCAGGTCAAGGCGGACAAGGGCTACCAGGGCCAGGCCGTGGTCTGCGCCGTTTATTTCTCGCCGGTCGCCGGCCACATCCCGTCGCGTGCGGCGGTCAAATACATGTCGAAGCTGCGCGATATCGAAGTCTGGCTGGCGCCGATCGCCGGCACGCGCGTGCTGGTGCCGTTCCGCGTCGCATCGCCGACGCCGGTCGGCTCTGCCGTGCTCGAAGCGACGCAATTTGTGTCGGTGGCGGTGCCGTCCAACGAGGCGGGCAAAGCCGCCGATCAGACGCCGGCAAGCAAGGCTTCGGCGACGCTGCCGAAGACGCCCTGACGCTCTCATTGGCAAAAAAGCAGCAGCACTCTTGACTCGCGATCGCATCGCTATTCCAGCGCGCCGTTAATAAAGTGAGCCGGAAAAGATCAATGAATCCGAATGCCACTACCCGATCTGGTAGCAAAATATCACGCGGCTGCCAGATATCGCCGTGAACGGACCCGCATGGCTGTCGAGTCAGCGATTCGGGCGCGGTTCGTTCCAGACTCGTTCCAGATCTTAACCGTGCTGTGCCGAACTGCCCCATTGTGAGACAGGAGCGGAATTTCGCGCTGTTTTTTATCAAGGGACGGGGCGTCGTAACGGTGGCGCAGATTGGGACAGCCTTGCGGCAGTCGTTAATCTTTGCGCGGCATTTGAGACAAATTGAACAGGCGCCACTTCTCAATCTGGTAGGAGTCGCCATTCTACAAACTAGATGTGGCCGTGAACGAAGCCATACAGGCGACCAATCAGCGATTCGGGCGTGGTTCGTTCCAGCCCCGTTCTAGAAGTTAACCGAAGGCGGCTTTTCCAACTCATTGTGATACAGGGAGCGCGGTTTGCCCGGCGAACGGGCGACGCCGACATCGCGGACGCCTCATGGCCATTTCTTTTTCTTCCCCGCCCAATCGAAACCAGAAGCAGCGCGGCGCCGGCGTCACCGCAGTGCTGGGTCCGACCAATACCGGCAAGACCCACCTCGCCATCGAGCGCATGCTGGCGCATTCGTCCGGCATGATCGGGTTGCCGCTGCGGCTCCTAGCGCGCGAGGTCTACAACAAGGTGGTCGATCGTGTCGGCGCCGATGCAGTGGCGCTGGTGACCGGCGAGGAAAAGATCAAACCGCCGCATGCGCGCTTCTGGGTCTCGACCGTCGAGGCGATGCCGCGCGATCTCGATGTTTCGTTTCTGGCCGTCGATGAAATCCAGTTGGGGGCCGATTTCGAGCGCGGCCATGTTTTTACCGACCGCATGCTCAATCTGCGGGCGCGCGACGAGACCCTTATCCTCGGCGCCGCCACCATGCGGCCGATGGTCGAGAAACTGCTGCCCGGCGCGCACATCGTCAGCCGGCCGCGACTGTCGACCTTGGTCTATTCCGGCGCCAAGAAAATCACCCGGCTGCCGTCGCGCTCGGCCATCGTCGCCTTCTCGGCTGCGGAAGTCTATGCGATCGCCGAACTGATCCGCCGCCAGCGCGGCGGTGCGGCCGTCGTTCTCGGCGCTTTGTCGCCGCGCACCCGCAACGCCCAGGTCGCGCTCTATCAATCCGGCGATGTGGATTATCTGGTGGCGACCGACGCCATCGGCATGGGCCTCAATCTCGATGTTGACCATGTCGCATTTGCCTCCGACCGCAAATTCGACGGCTATCAATTCCGCAAGCTCAATCCGGCCGAACTCGGCCAGATCGCCGGGCGCGCCGGCAGAGCCACCCGCGACGGCACTTTCGGCACCACCGGCCGCTGCGATCCGTTCGAGCCCGAACTGGTGCAGGCGCTGGAAAGCCACACCTTCGAGCCAATCCGACTGCTGCAATTGCGCAACAGCACGCACGATTTTGCCTCGATCGGGGCCCTGCAGGCATCGCTTTCAACGTCGCCGCAGACCGCAGGGCTGACGCGTGCGCCAACTGGCGAGGACATTCTGGTCCTGGAACATGCGTCGCGCGACGAGGATGTGCGGACGCTGGCGCGCAACCCGCAGGCCGTCGAGCGGCTTTGGGACGCCTGCCAGGTTCCGGACTATCGCAAGATAGCACCTGCCACCCATGCCGAATTAGCCGTGACCCTCTATGGATTCTTGATGCGAGAGGGTAACATCCCTACAGATTGGTTCGCCCGTCAGCTGGCTCAGGCCGACCGGACCGACGGCGACATCGATACTCTCTCAAACCGGATAGCTCATGTCAGGACCTGGACTTATGTTGCCAATC
>CAITJJ010000292.1 GCA_903892675.1 uncultured Hyphomicrobiales bacterium
CAGCACGTCCTTGACGTCGCCTTGCAGAACGCCGGCCTGGATGGCGGCGCCGATGGCGACGACCTCATCCGGGTTGACGCCCTTGTGCGGCTCCTTGCCGAAGAACTGCTTCACGACTTCCTGGACCTTCGGCATGCGCGTCATGCCGCCGACCAGAACAACTTCGTTGATATCGCCGGCCGAGATGCCCGCGTCCTTGAGCGCCTTGCGGCACGGCTCGACGGTGCGCTGGATGAGTTCGTCGACCAGCGCTTCGAACTTGGCGCGCGTCAACTTCATCGTCAGATGCTTCGGACCGGAAGCGTCCGCGGTGATGAACGGCAGGTTGACTTCGGTCTGCGTCGTCGACGACAGCTCGATCTTGGCCTTTTCCGCCGATTCCTTGAGACGCTGGAGCGCCAGCTTGTCCTTGCGCAGGTCGATGCCCTGCTCTTTCTGGAATTCGTCGGCCAGATAGTTGACGAGCTTCATGTCGAAATCTTCGCCGCCGAGGAACGTGTCGCCGTTGGTCGACTTCACCTCGAACACGCCGTCGCCGATTTCGAGCACCGAGATATCGAAAGTGCCGCCGCCAAGGTCATAGACGGCGATGATGCCGGTCTTGGCCTTGTCGAGGCCGTAGGCCAGCGCCGCCGCGGTCGGCTCGTTGATGATGCGGAGAACTTCAAGACCCGCGATTTTACCCGCGTCTTTGGTGGCCTGACGCTGCGCGTCGTTGAAATAAGCAGGAACGGTGATGACCGCCTGATCGACCTTCTGTCCGAGATAGGCTTCCGCGGTCTCCTTCATTTTCTGAAGGGTGAAGGCGGATATCTGCGAGGGCGAGTAACCTTTGCCGTCGGCTTCGACCCACGCGTCGCCGTTGCCGGCTTTGACGATCTTGTAAGGGACGAGCTTCTTGTCCTTCTCGATGATCGGATCATCGTAGCGGCGGCCGACAAGACGCTTGACCGCGAAGATCGTCTTTTCCGGATTGGTGACCGCCTGGCGCTTGGCCGGCTGGCCGACCAGACGTTCGTTATCGTCCGCGAAGGCGACAATCGACGGCGTCGTGCGCATGCCTTCGGCGTTTTCGATGACTTTCGGTGCCTTGCCTTCCATAACGGCAACGCACGAATTGGTGGTGCCGAGGTCGATACCGATGACCTTGCCCATAGCTGTCCCTCTTCAATTTGCGGCAGGCCAGCCGGGCCAAATTAGCGCCCGAAAGAGATGTCCACGGCCAATCCGCGGACCCCCTGATCCAGCCCCCTGGATACGCGATTCACCGCAGTTTCGCGGCTCAAGGCTCATATAGGAGGGCCACCCCGGCCTGCAAGCCGGGTGGTCACGAAATCGCGATTAACGGCGTCCCCGGCCCGCTAAAATAGCCTGATTGCTGGCTTCCCATTGCCCTGCCCTATCGGGCCGGTTAGGCAGACCGGGCCTGTATAAAAACCAAAAGCAGTTAACCGCATGCACGTACGATGGCCGGTCGCATTGCTCACCCTCTGGGCCGTATCGATACTCCCGCTCCCGGTTGCCCTGGGTGCCGAGCCGGTCTTCCCGCCCGGCTTGCGGATTGGCCTGGAACCGCCCGGCGATTTCACGATCAGCAGCAGGCTGGCCGGTTTCGAGGATACCGGCCGCGGCGCGGTTATCTCTCTTCTCGACTTGCCGGCGCGCGCCTATGAGGACCTCGCGCGGTCGGCCTTCGCCGAGGGCCAGAAGGGAATCGCCAATCTCAAGCGCGAAAGCTTCCCGTTCGAAAACGGCATCGGCGTTCTGATAACCGGCACCGGCAACGAAGGCGGCGGTCCGGTTCACAAATGGTTTCTGCTGGCGCAAGCGGTCAATGGCGTTCAGGACCTGGCCGCGCTGGTGCAGGTTGCGGTGCCGGATGCAGCGCTTTCGGTCTATTCCGACGCGGTGGTGCGCAAGGCGCTGGCCAGCGTCACGTTCCGGCCGATGCCGGTGAAGGAGCGGCTGGCCCTGCTGCCGTTCCAGCTCAATGAAATGGCCGGTTTCAGGGTCATGCAGGTCTTGCCGGCAGGCGGTGTCATCCTGACCGAGGGGCCGACCGACGATATTACCACGCAGCCTTACATGGTGATTGCCGTCGGCCCTGGCGCACCCTCGGACCCCGGCGAACGCGGCCAGTTTGCCAACGACCTGTTGGCCACCGCGCCGCTTGCCAATATCAAGGTGAAGCTCTCGGAGCCGATGCGGATCACGGGCGGACAGGGCTACGAGACGCGGGCGGACGCCATCGGCCCGCGCGGCAACGAAGTCGCGCTGGTGCAATGGCTCCGCTTCGGCGGCAGCGGGTTTATTCGCATCATCGGCGTGGGCGCCAAGGACGACTGGGACGCCTTGTTCGCCCGCTTCCGCGCGGTGCGCGACGGCGTCGAACCGCATTAGAACGCTCGCGCTAGTTCGACGCCGCCTTCGCCGCCGGCTTGGACACGCCGACCAAAGCCGGACGCAGCATGCGCTCGCCGATCATGTAACCCGACTGGATGACCTGGGCGACATGGCCGGCCGGCACGTCGGAATTCGGCACTTCGTACATTGCCTGATGCAAATTCGGATCGAACTTTTCGCCCTGCGGCGTGAATTTCTTCACGCCATGCTTCTCCAGCGTCTTGTGCAATTCGCGTTCGGTCAGTTCGACGCCCTCGATCAGCAGAATCAGCTTGGCATCGGCACCA
Source organism: uncultured Hyphomicrobiales bacterium (assembly GCA_903892675.1). Classification (GTDB taxonomy): domain Bacteria; phylum Pseudomonadota; class Alphaproteobacteria; order Rhizobiales; family Xanthobacteraceae; genus Pseudolabrys. The sequence continues at coordinate 2,691 of CAITJJ010000292.1, forward strand.
GCACGTACTTCCTCATCAAGCGTCGCCAGCGCGCGGTGCATGTTGTCGGCGACCGCCAGCACGTCACCGGCGAAGCGGGAAATGCCGTACTGCCGTGCGTCGGCGACTTCCTTCTCGGTGCGGCGGCGAAGATTTTCCATCTCGGCCAGCAGGCGCAGATGCTTGTCCTTGAACTCGGCGGCGGCCTCCAGCGCAGCGGTTACTTGCGCGGCCGGTACCAATTCCGGCGCGGCGGCGGCCACAGGCGTTTCGCCCTCGGGCAAGCCTTCAAGCTTGGCGGCGTCATCGTTCGCGGCGGGCTTATCCGTCATGCTTTTGGTCCAATCTTAGGGCAGCTCTTGGGGGATGTCTGAATGCCCCGGATATCAGGGCTCGCGGCTAAAAAATCAAGCTTTCCGGGCGTCGCCCTGGAAAAACATGCATCCCTCGGGCGTTTGAGAGGTCTCAGCCGGACAAGAGCCGGCTGACCACCCGGGCGGTATAATCGACCATCGGGATGATGCGGGCGTAATTCAGCCGGGTCGGGCCTATGACGCCGATGACGCCGACGATGCGGCCTTCATTGTCGCGATAAGGCGCCACGATGGTTGAGGAGCCCGACAGCGAAAACAACTTATTCTCGGAGCCGATGAAAATGCGCACGCCGTCGGCGCGCTCGGCGCGGCCAAGAAGGTCGATGACGCCGCGTTTGGTCTCCAGTGCATCGAACAGCGAACGAACGCGCTCAAGATCGTCGAGCGCGTGCAGATCGTCGAGCAGGTTGGCGTGGCCGCGCACAATCAGCTGGCGCTCGTCGCTGTCGCCACCCGACCAGCTCGCCAGACCGGCGGAAATGATCTTTTGCGTCAACTGGTCGAGTTCGGCCTTGCCTTCGGTCACCGCGGTTTCGATTTCCGTGTGCAGCTCGGCCAGCGTCTTGCCGCGAATGCGCGAGTTGAGAAAATTGCCGGCCTCGATCAACGCCGAACTCGGCAGCCCGGCCGGCACATTGAGAACGCGGTTTTCAACCTGGCCGTCTTCCGCCACCAACACCGCCAGAGCGCGCTCCGGCTCCAGCCTGACGAATTCAATATGCTTGAGTCGGACATTCACTTTCGCGGTCAGCACCACGCCGGCGGAACGGGTCAAGCCGGACAGCATTTGCGACGCTTCGGTGAGTACCGATTCGACCGACTTGTTGGCGCCGGCAACCGTCACCTGCGCTTCGATCGAGCGGCGGTTGTCTTCAGTCAGATCGCCGATCTGCATCAAGGCATCGACGAAAAAACGCAAACCCAGTTCAGTCGGCAGACGGCCGGCCGACGTGTGCGGCGCGAAGATCAGTCCCAGCTGTTCAAGATCCGACATAACGTTGCGGACCGAGGCTGGCGACAGCGTGATCGGCAAAATACGCGACAGGTTGCGCGAGCCGACCGGCTCGCCGGTCGCCAAATAGCTTTCGACGATCGATTTGAAAATCTCGCGCGAGCGCTCGTTGAGCGCGGCGAGACTCACATGGCTGGCGCCAATCGGAACATCGTGGGAAGCCAAATCTCTTACTCCTTACAGCCGGTTACAATGACGCCCGGCCCGGCTCAGTTCAAGCGTGTTCAGCCTTGTTCCAGCTTTGCATATGGCTATGGTGTGCGGCGTTCGCAAAAAAAGGAATATGCACATGAGGCCCAGCGGCCGGGAAATCGATGAACTCCGCGCCGTGTCGCTTGAGCGCGGCGTGGTCAAATATGCCGAAGGCTCCTGTTTCGTGAAGTTCGGCGACACCCATGTGCTGGTGACCGCCAGCCTCGAGGAACGTCTGCCGCCATGGCTCAAGGGCCAAGGCCGCGGCTGGGTCACCGCCGAATACGGCATGCTGCCGCGCGCCACCGGCACCCGCACCCGCCGCGAGGCTTCCTCCGGCAAGCAGGGCGGCCGTACCGTCGAAATCCAGCGCCTGATCGGCCGCAGCTTGCGCTCGGTCATCGACCTGCAGGCCCTCGGCGAGCGCCAGATCACTATCGACTGCGACGTGATCCAGGCCGACGGCGGCACCCGCACGGCGTCGATTACCGGCGCCTGGGTGGCGCTGTCGGATTGCCTGTCGTGGATGAAGACGCGCGATATGTTCAAGGCGCAGGGCAATGCGCCTGTTCTGCGCGACCATCTCGCCGCTGTCTCGTGCGGCGTGTTCAAGGGCACCGCGGTGCTCGATCTCGACTATGCCGAGGATTCGGAAGCCGATACCGACGGCAATTTCGTCATGACTGGCAAGGGCAACATCGTCGAGATCCAGGCCACCGCCGAGAAGGACCCGTTCAGCGAAGAGCAGTTGCTCGCTTTGCTGGCGCTGGCACGCAAGGGCATCGGCGAACTGGTCGAGTTGCAGAAGATCGCGGTGGCGTAATCTTGTTGTCGCATCGCCAGCTCACCGGCGCCGTCGTCATCGCCACGCACAATCCCGGCAAACTGGCCGAGATGACCGAATTGCTGGCGCCCTATGGCATCGCCACCCAATCGGCTTCGGAACTCAGGCTCGCCGAGCCGGAGGAAACCGGCACGACGTTCGCCGCCAATGCCCGCATCAAGGCGATGGCGGCGGCGACGGCGACGGAACGTGCGGCTTTCGCCGACGATTCAGGTTTGGTGATCGAGACGCTCGATGGCGAGCCGGGCATTCATTCTGCGCGCTGGGCCGGACCGAACAAAGATTTCCGCGGCGCCATGAATCGCATTCAGACATTGCTGATCGAGCGCGGCGCCACCACGCCCGAACAGCGCCGCGCGCATTTCATCGCCGCTTTGTGTCTGGCCTGGCCGGACGGCCACGTCGAGGAATTCGAAGGCCGCGTGGATGGACACATCGTCTGGCCACCGAGGGGAGAGGCCGGCTTCGGCTACGATCCGCTGTTCCTGCCGGACGATTACGACCGCACATTTGGCGAGATGACGGCGCTGGAAAAACACGGCCTGCCGCCTTTGGGCCTTGGCCTGTCGCATCGCGCCCGGGCTTTCGTCAAGCTCGCGCAGGCCTGTCTGAGGCCCTAAATCATTACAATTGTAAGTACTTGTCCGCAGCAAAACGGCCGAAAAGCTGGCCGTTCTGAGCGCCCGCGCCTATAGTCGTTAAATGTCATTAACCACGATCTCCCCAGAATTCGCCGTTTATGTGCACTGGCCGTTCTGTCTGTCGAAGTGCCCCTATTGCGACTTCAACAGCCATGTCCGCCACGGCGGCTATGACGAGGCGCATTATGTGCGCGCCATCCAATCCGAACTCGCTGCCGCGGCGGAACGGGCACCCGGCCGCATTGTATCGACGATCTTCTTCGGCGGCGGCACGCCGTCACTGATGCATCCGCAAACCGTCGGCGCCATTCTCGATTCCATTGGCAAGCACTGGACGGTTGCCGGCAATGTCGAAGTGTCGCTGGAAGCCAATCCGACCAGCGTCGAGGCGACGCGCTTTCGCGGCTACCGCGCGGCGGGCGTCAATCGCGTCTCGCTCGGGGTTCAGGCGCTCGACGATCAATCACTGAAGGAACTCGGTCGTCTGCACAGCGCGAGAGAAGCGCTCGATGCGATCGCCGTCGCGCGTTCGATCTTCGAGCGTTATTCGTTCGATCTGATTTATGCCCGGCCGCGCCAGACGCTTGAAGGCTGGAAGGCCGAACTCAAACTTGCGATTGCGGAAGCCGCCGAGCATCTGTCGCTCTATCAACTGACCATCGAGCCTGGAACGCCGTTCTTCGGTCTGCACAAGGCCGGCAAGTTGATCGTGCCGGATGACGATCTCGGCCGCGATCTTTACGACCTCACACAGCAAATCTGTGGCGATGCGGGACTGCCGGCTTACGAAGTGTCCAATCACGCGCGGCCTGGCGCGGAGTGCCGGCACAATCTCGTCTATTGGCGCGGTCATGAATATGCCGGCGTCGGGCCGGGCGCGCATGGACGGCTCAACATAGACGGCCGCCGCTACGCGACCGAAACCGAGAAGAAGCCGGAAGCTTGGCTTGATCTGGTCGCGCGCAACGGCCACGGCCTCACCGTCGATGAGAAATTGCAGCCGGGTGAAGTGGCCGATGAATTTCTGCTAATGGGGCTGCGCCTCACTGAGGGCATCGACCCGAAGCATTTCACGCACTTGTCAGGCCGTGCGCTCGATCCCAAGCGTCTTGCTTTCCTGATGGACGGCGGCGCGGTCGAGACCATGGACAATGGCCGCTTGCGCGTGACGCAGAGCGGCTTCCCATTGCTCGATGCGGTGGTCGCTGATCTCGCGGCTTAGATTCTTTAAGTGCCGGGCGTGAACGACTTCGGCGCCGGGCTGACGACCTGGCCGCCGCCGGGCGCGGCGCGCAACACCGCCAGGCCGCGCTCATTGGTGCCGTCGGCCTTGAAGCGGAAGATGCCATCGATACCGGCAAAGCCGGACGATCCAGTCAGCACCTGTTCGCTGAAGCGTTGCTGGCCTTGCGTCTTCACCAGCGCCGCCACCAGGGCGACCGCGTCATAGGCAAGCGTCGCTGTGCGCACCGGGTCGGCGCCATAGCGGGCGCGATAGCGTGTGGCGAAGCCGCGATAACCGGTCGATTCGGGCGCGGCATAGAGGCCGCCGGCCATCAATGGGATTTCGACAATGCGCGGATCGTCCCACAGGCCGGTGCCAAGCAATTGCAGGCGCTTGAGATTGACGCGGTTGGCTTCGAGCTGCTGGATCACCTGCGGCACCGCGTCGGCGCCGTCGGGAATGAAAAGCGAGTCGGCGCTGGCCGCCGCTTGCGCAACCCGGCGAACCGATTCACCCATTTTGGCCGGGTCGAGCGGATATTTTTCCAGCGCCACGACGCGACCGCCGCGCCGCGCCACCGCCTGCTGGAACGCGGCTTCCACGACCGCGCCGTAGGCATTGTCCGGCAACAAAGCCGCGAAAGATCTTTTGCCGCGCGACGCGGCAAAGTCGACGATCCGCCGCACATCGGATTCCGGCAGGAAGCTCAACAAATAGACGCCGCGCGCAGCGACGCTAGCATCTGTTGAGAAGGCGATCACCGGAATGCCGCGCGGGCGCGCAACGCCGCCGACCGCGCTCACCGATTGCGCGAACAGCGGGCCGATAATCATTTCGGCGCCTTCGTCGATCGCCTGCTGCGCGGCGGCCTGCGCACCTTGCGGCGTGCCGGCGTCGTCCTTCACCAGAAGCTGGACGTTCGGTTCCTTGAATTCGGCCAGCGCCAGGTCGGCTGCGTTTTTCATCGACAGCGCGGCAATGCCGGCATTGCCGGGCGCCGACAACGGCAGGATCAAGGCGACACGAATTTGACCGGCCCCGATCGGCCCCTGCTGTGGTGGCGTGCCTTCGGCCTGCGGGGGCGGCGCTTCGGCGCCGAATCGCTCTAGGGAGCCGCTGCTGCAAGCGGCAAGCGCCAAGGACGCCGCGCCGACCGCAAGCGTGACCCACAGGCTGCGCCTGCTTATCGCCGATTTACCAACCTGCGTTCCCAAAAGGGCCGCTCCCCACGCAACAATACTACGTAAGTCCTAGACTTTATCGCCTATTTTGTCCTGCAAAAGTTAAGGTAATGAAAAGATAAGGGAATTTGTCGTTCCCCGCTTGATCGCGCGGTCATATAGGCGCTGTGATCGCGAACCCGCAGCCGACCGGCTAGAGTGCCGCCATGACGACCGACAAGACGATCCCGGCGGGTGACCGCAAATCCACCTACGTGGCATTCGGCCAGACGGTCGCGGCGCAGGTCTGTCAGCCCGGTCTCTATCTGGTGGCCACGCCGATCGGCAATCTGGGGGATATCAGCTTGCGGGCGCTGGAAACCGTGGCAGCGGTTAACTGCATCGCCTGCGAGGACACGCGGGTTACTCGCAAATTATCCGAACGTTACGGCATCGCCACGCCGCTGATGGCCTATCACGAGCACAATGCGGCCGAGGCGCTGCCGAAGATCATCGCCCGGCTCGGCGAGGGTCAGGCGGTAGCGCTGGTGTCGGATGCCGGCACGCCCTTGATTTCCGATCCGGGCTATCGGCTGGTGCAGGCAGCGGTCGATGCCGGCCATGCAGTGACCGCGGTGCCCGGCGCCTCCGCCGTGCTGGCGGCGTTGTCGCTCGCCGCTTTGCCGACCGATCGATTTTTCTTCGAAGGCTTTTTGCCGCCCAAGCAAGGCGCGCGGCAAAAGCGCATTGCTGAACTTTCCAGCATTCCGGCGACTTTGGTGCTGTTCGAGAGCGGGCCGCGACTGGGCGCGAGCCTCGCCGATCTGGCGGCCGGCCTTGGCCCGCGCTCCGGTTCAGTCTGCCGCGAACTGACCAAATTGCATGAAGAGATCCGGCGCGGCAGCCTTCAGAGTCTGGCGCATGATTATGCGGAAGGCCAAAACACACAACCTGAGACGCGCGGCGAAATTGTCATCGTCGTCGCGCCGCCGGCCGACATCGAAACCGCCGATACCGACGTCGACGACCTGTTGCGCAATGCGCTGTCCCGCGTATCGGTGAAAGACGCCGTCGGCGAAGTAGCGCTGGCAACCGGCCGCGCGCGACGCGACGTCTATCAGCGGGCGCTCGAACTGGCGAAAGGCGGCGACCATGGCGAAGAATGACGGTTTGTTGCCGCCATTGCCACGTACGCCGCGCGTTCCCGGATTACGGCCGAAAGCGGCGAAGGCCGAGCCGCGTCCGGAACGCCTGGCCGCGTTCAACCGCGGCATATCGGCGGAGAGTCTGGCCGCAGCCTGGCTGATCGGCAAAGGCTATCGCATTCTGGCGCGACGTTTCCGCTGCGCGGCCGGTGAAATCGATATCGTCGCCGGCCGGCGCCATACGGTGATCTTCGTTGAAGTAAAAGCACGCGCAACTTTGGACGATGCGGCCGAATCCGTCACCGAGCGCCAGCGCGCCCGTATCGCCACCGCCGCTGAGATCTGGCTGGCCAATAATCCGACAATCAAGTTTCAGGATTTGCGCTTCGATGCCATCCTGATCGCGCCGGGAAAATTGCCAAAGCACATTCCGGGCGCGTTCGAGACTTGATCTCTTACGCGCTCAGCCGGTCGAAGAACTGATCGACCTGACCGCGGATTCGGCCCGCGACCTGACCGAGATTGTCGGCCACTGATTTAACGGCAGTGGCGCTTGCGCGGGTTTCGGCCGTTGCCGCGCCGACCAGATTGACTTCGTTGGCGGTCTCGACCGTGCGCTGCGCGGCGATTTCAACGCTGCGGGCGATTTCGCTGGTGGCGGCGCCCTGCTCGGTCACGGCGGCGGCAATCGCGCTGCTGATATTGCCGATTTCCCGAATGGTGTTTTCTATCGCGCCGATCGCGGCAATTGACGTCGTCGTGGCGCGCTGCATGCCGGCGATCTGGGCGCTGATTTCCTCGGTCGCGCGGCTGGTTTGGCCGGCCAGCGCCTTGACTTCGCCTGCCACCACGGCGAATCCGCGTCCCGCTTCACCGGCGCGCGCAGCTTCGATGGTGGCGTTAAGCGCGAGGAGGTTCGTCTGCTCGGCAATGTCGGTGATGAGCTTGACGACGTCGCCGATGCGCGCGGCCGCCTCGCCCAATTCCTTGACCGCCAGATTGGTATGGCCGGCCTCGTTCACCGCTTTCGTGGCAATGGTGTTCGACTGCGCGACCTGACGATCGATTTCGTTAACCGATGCCGAAAGCTCCTCGGCGGCGGAAGCAATATCGCGCACATTGGAGGATGTCTCAGTAGACGCGGATTCCGCGCGCGCCGCCTTGGCCGAAGCGTTATCGGACGCGTCGGCGAGGTTGGTTGAAGCGCTCAGCATCTGGTCGGATATCTGGCCGAGATCGGACAAGGTCGCCTCCACCTCGGCAGAGAAGCGGGCGATTTCCCGCGCCATCGTTTCCTGGCTGGCGCTGCGCATCGCCGCATCCTCAAGGACAGTGCGATTGAGCGTGTCGTTTTTCTGGATGGCCAACTGGAAAACGCCGATCGAGCGCGCCAGCGCGCCGATCTCATCGCTTCGGTCGCGGAAGGGAATTGAAATATTATCATCGCCTTTGGCGACAACTTCGGTGACGCGGGTGATCTCGGACAGCGGCTTGACGACGCCCCGCGAGATCAACAGCACGCCGATGCTCGCCAGGATGGCGAGCGCCGCGAACAGACTGAGCCAGACTTTCGTATTGTTGAGCCCGCCGTCGATATCCGCATAGGCTTGCGCCGCGCGCCTGGCATAGAGCGCGGTCAGCTGGTTCATGTCCGCGTTGAGCGCTTGCCGCATCTGCCGGCCGGACTCGCCCCATTCCCGGGCCACCGCAGGGCCGACATCGCTTGCGATACGCGCCAGTTCACGCCGATGATCGATGAACGCGGCAATGCGTTGAGCAAAAGTGTTGAACAATTCGGCGTCGTCGGCGCGGACCGATTTGCGCCAGTCGGCAACAATTTTTTCCATCTGGCTGTTGAATTCGCCGATACCATCGATGAATTTTTTGCGGCCCGCGGCGTCGGCCGTCATGTAGACGCCGCGCGATTCCGCGACGACGGCGTAGATCAGACCGTTGATCCGCGCGGCGTTCACGGTACCGGTATTGGCCGATTCAAACTCGCTGGCGGAATCGGCGTGTTGGCGGGCGCCGATCAAAATGACGATCGCCAGCGCCAGCGTCGTGGTGGCCATCAGTGCAAAGATGGCATAAAGCTTGGCGGCGATCGAAAGCTTTGGGAAGGTCACTTGCGGTCCCACTTTATCCGGCATAAGTGCGTATGCGCGCATAGTGCCGCCAATATGTTAACGATTTGTTTTCCTTAAGCTTTGACGTCGAAGGTGAGCATGGCCCTGACAGTCGCGGTGCAGATGGATCCGATCCAGCGGATCAACGTCAAAGGCGACTCGACTTTTGCCTTGCTGCTGGAAGCGCAGAAGCGCGGCCACGTTTTGAGTTATTACACGCCCGATCGCCTCGCCCAGCTCAATGGCCGGCTGTTCGCCGGCGTCGAAGCCTTGAGCGTGCGCGACCAGGCCGGAGACCATTTCACGCTCGGTGCGCCATCGCGGGTCGCGCTAGCCGATTTCGACGTCGTGCTGCTGCGCCAGGACCCGCCGTTTGATCTCGCCTATATCACAAGCACGCATCTGCTTGAGCGCATTCATCCGAAAACACTTGTCGTCAACGACCCGGCGCATGTGCGCAATGCCCCGGAAAAAATATTCGTCACCGATTTTCCCGATTTGATGCCGCCGACCCTGATCACGCGCGACCTTGCCGAGATAAAGATGTTTCGCGCCGAGCACAATGATATCGTCATGAAGCCGTTATACGGGCACGGCGGCGGGGCGGTATTTCGTATCACCCGCGACGATCTCAACTTCGGATCGCTCTATGACATGTTCGCGACGACCTTCCGCGAACAGTGGGTGATTCAGAAATTCCTTCCTGCGGTCAAACATGGTGACAAGCGCATTCTGCTGGTCGATGGCGAATTCGCCGGCGCGGTCAACCGCGTGCCGGCGGCCGACGATCTGCGCTCGAACATGGTGCGGGGCGGCTCACCGGCTAAAACCGACCTGACGCCACGCGAGCGGGAAATCTGCGACCGGCTCGGCCCGCATTTGCGCGAGCGCGGCATGATCTTCGTCGGCATCGACGTGATCGGCGACTGGCTGACCGAGATCAACGTCACCTCGCCGACCGGCATCCGCGCGGTGAAAAATCTCGGCGGGCCCGACGCGGCGGCGTTGGTCTGGGACGTGATCGAAAAAAAGCGCGCATGATCCCGAAAAGTGGGAACCGGTTTTCGGATTAGATCGTGCGCAAAATAAAGGCTTAAATGGCTTAAGCCGCTTCCTGCTCGAAACCCGCTATCGAGAACACGACACGCTGGCGGCCGAGCCGCACGTGCTGCAATTCCCAAAGCAATTCCTCGACATCGGAATTGGCGGCTTCGGCTTCCAGCCGCGCCATGCGCGCCTGGTGCAGGTCGTTTTCCATCGCTTTGCGGTCGATCATGGTGTCGGCTCCTTTTAGCGGGGGTCTGAAATTCGGTGATTCGACTATAGCGGACTTAATTTGTTCTGCAAATGTTCTTGCCGCTTTCCACAACTTCGGCTACACTTCCAGGTAGCAGGTTGGAGATTTGCAGCATGGTTCAGCGCGTCGCCACGGTTGCCTTCGAGGGCATCGATGCCCGCACGGTTGATGTTCAGGTGCAAGTCGCACCCGGCCTGCCCGCTTTCAACATTGTCGGGCTGCCCGACAAAGCAGTCTCTGAAGCTAAAGAACGCGTGCGCGCGGCGTTGGTTGCATCGGGGCTGGGGCTGCCTGCGCGCCGCATCACCGTCAATCTGGCGCCCGCCGATTTGCCCAAGGAAGGCAGCCATTACGACCTGCCGATCGCGCTCGGCCTGATGGCGGCCATCGGCGCCATTCCGCAGGACGCGATTTCCGGTTTCACCGTTTTGGGCGAACTCGGCCTCGACGGTACGATCGCCGCCGTCGCCGGCGTGCTGCCGGCCGCCATCGGCGCCAATGCGCGCGGGCAGGGTCTGATCTGCCCTGAAATTTGCGGACCGGAAGCGGCCTGGGCCAGCCCAGAAATCGAGATCGTCGCGGCACGTTCGCTGATCCAGTTGGCCAACCATTTCCGCGGCACGCAGGTGCTGTCGCGGCCACGGCCCAAGATCCGCGAAATCGACGGCGTGCCGCTCGACCTTGCCGACATCAAGGGTCAGGAAAGCGCCAAGCGCGCGCTCGAGGTCGCCGCCGCCGGCGGCCATAACCTGCTGATGGTCGGCCCCCCCGGCTCCGGCAAGTCGATGCTGGCGGCGCGCCTGCCGTCGATCCTGCCGCCTTTGTCGCCCGCCGAACTGCTGGAAGTGTCGATGATCGCTTCGGTCGCCGGCGAGATCGAAGGCGGCGCCCTGACCAACAAGCGGCCGTTCCGTTCGCCGCATCATTCGGCGTCGATGCCGGCTTTGGTCGGCGGCGGCCTGCGGGCGCGGCCCGGCGAGATTTCGCTGGCGCATAACGGCGTGCTGTTTCTCGATGAGATGCCGGAATTCACCGGCCAGGTGCTCGACTCGCTGCGCCAGCCGCTGGAGACCGGCGAGGTCGCGATTGCCAGGGTCAATCACCGCATCACTTACCCGGCCCGCTTCATGCTGGTGGCGGCGATGAATCCCTGCCGCTGCGGCCGCGCCAGCGATCCGGGCTTTGCCTGCAAGCGCGGCGCCAATGTGCGCTGCGCCGCCGACTATCAGGGACGGCTGTCCGGGCCGCTGCTCGACCGCATCGATTTGCATATCGAGGTGCCGGCGGTGACCGCCGCCGATCTGATCCTGCCGCCGCCATCGGAAGGCAGCCGCGAAGTCGCCGCCCGCGTCGCCCGCGCCCGCGACATCCAGGCCGAACGCTACGCCGCGCTCGGCGTGCCGGCTGTCCGTTGTAACGCGCAAGCCAGCCGCCCGATGCTGGAAGACATTGCCCGCGCCGACAATTCCGGCATGACCTTGCTGCGCGACGCCGCCGACCAGATGCGGCTGTCGGCACGCGGCTATCACCGCGTGCTGCGCGTCGCCCGAACGCTGGCCGATCTCGACGGCGCCGCCACGGTCGCGCGCGTCCATCTGGCTGAGGCGCTATCTTACAAGGCGCTCGCCGACGAAATGCGTCGCGCGGCGTAGACCGCGCCAGATCGAGACCGGTTAGGCCGCCTCGGATTGGCGCGACGCGCGTGCAACCGGCCGGCGCTGTTCATGGCCATGGTCCTGTTGGCGCCGTTTCGCCGGTTCCCGGCCATCGCCGGCATTGTCGACACGGAAGAATTCAACCTGCTCGCCCATGTCCTTGGCCTGATTTTCGAGCGCCTTGGCGGTAGCGGCATTTTCTTCGACCAGCGCCGAATTCTGCTGGGTGACTTCGTCCATCTGCGTCAGCGCCTTGTTGATCTGTTCGATGCCGGTCGACTGTTCGTTGCTGGCGTTGGCAATGTCGGAAATGATGTATGCGACGCTCTTTATCGACTCGACGATTTCGCCGAGCGCCGCGCCGGCGCGGTTGACCAGTTCGACGCCGTCGATCACCTGGCTGTTGCTATTGGTGATCAGGCCCTTGATGTCCTTGGCGGCCTGCGAGGAGCGTTGCGCAAGGCTGCGCACTTCCGACGCGACCACGGCGAAACCACGGCCGGCTTCGCCTGCGCGGGCGGCTTCCACCGCGGCGTTGAGCGCCAGCAAATTAGTCTGGCGGGCGATCTCGTCGATCACGCCGATAATGTCGGAAATCTTGCGCGACGATTCCTCGATCTTCGCCATGGCCTGCACCGCCTGAGCGACGACTTCACCACCGCGATCGGCGACCTTCTGGGTGTTGGCGGCGGAGTCGCTGGCCTTGCGGGCATTCTCGGCGTTGTTCTTCACCGTGGACGCGATCTCTTCCATCGACGCCGAAGTTTCTTCCAGGCTGGCGGCCTGCTCCTCTGTGCGCTGTGACAAATCTGTGGTGCTGGTCGAGATTTCGGCCGAGGCATTGGTCACCTCGCGCGCCGAGCTTTTGATGCTGCCAATCACCGAGCGAACCTGCTTCACCATTTCGGCAACCGCCACGGCAATCTGGCCTACTTCGTCTTTGCGGCTCATCCCGGGAATCACGACCGAGAAATTCCCTTCGGCCAATTCACCAAGCGGCTTGGCTAAGGCACGGAGCGGAGCGGCGATCGATACGGCGCCAAATACCGCCGTTGCGAAAAGGACGATAATCGTCAAGAAACTCAAACCTACTGCTAGTTGTTTGCCGGCGGACGCGATCGATGTCGCCTCTGCGTCGGAAGCAGCGCTTCTCAGGGTTGCCGCGGCCTTGATCTCGTCCAACGTTTTGAGATAGTCGCGGCGAATAGGCTGCGTCTTGGTGCTCGATATTGTGTCGACCGTTTCGCTCAGCGTGGCGACCCGCGCCGCGTCCGCGGAATTTACCTCTCCGTTTACTGCTTTGGCGCGGATAGCAAAAATCGCCGCCTTTACAGCAAGCATTTCTCTGGCAACTACCGAATACCGCTCAAAATCGCTTTTTACTCTTTGAAGCCGGTCGAGCAAAGTAACGTCGGTCGAGAGCAGACGCATCGTGTCAATGGATTTAAGCGAGGCAGCGAGCCGCGATTGAATGAGATCGTCGGCCGATTTATTTTCAGCGTCGTTGCGCGAGAGGCGAATGTCCTTGGCGCCGACCTGCATGCCCAGGGCCGCGCCGGTTAGTTCCGAGGTCATGAACAACAATGATTTTTCGCGGCCGGAAATTTCCAGCGCGGCGTCGACCCTATAGGCATTTATGAACTGAGCGACAGTGATGGCGAAGACGAGCAGGATAGCGAGGCTGGACGCGCATGCGAGTTTTTGTCCGATGCTCATTCTGTTCAGGATCGGCATATTGTTTCCTCGGCATGTCGAATTCTGATGGTGGTCGGCGACCTGTTGCTACCCGCCGACGATCTGGAGAGGCCGAACTCGGGAACCTGGCGATTCGAGCCGCGGCGTCAATTTAAGTCGCTGCATATTAAGGACAAAATAAATAGAACGGCTATCTAGATTGCGTATAAAAATTCGGCCGGCCCACCTGCTGCCGGCGAGCTTAGCGCTTCCTTCACACACCACCGGGACGCGGCTTGCGAATAATCCAACTCATGGCGCTTCGGAGCGGTGCGATGGATTTCGGCCCGAATTCCGCGGCTGTCGCCCGTGGTTCGCCCGCGCATCTATCTGCCGGCCTTCGCCGCTTATCGTGCGGCCGGCGCTATTAAGAGTTCTTTCACTATTTTCCCAACGCCGGTACTGCTTCGAACCTAAAAGAACAAAATTGCAATATTCGCGCGGCCTAATGGCCAGCCATGAACAGGCCGCGCCCGACCCGTACAGCCCGCAAGACGTCGCGCAACACCGCGGCGCTGGTGCTGTTCGGCCGTTCGGTCTTCATTACATTATCGGTCGTCTCGGCGTGCCTCGGCTTCTTCGCCGGCATCCGCCTGTCGAGCGAGAGTTACAATCCGCACGATTACGCCACCGGGGCCGGCGCGCTGTTCGCCGCCGCCTGCGCCGTCATCGCCTTCATGCTGACGCGGCGCCGCGCCGTGAGAGAGAAAATGCGCTCCCTGGAAATGCGAATCGAAGCATTGTCCGACCGCAACTGGGAACTGCGCGAGGCCGAGGTGCGCGCCCGCAGCCTGCTGGAGGCGCAGGGTGACCTGATCGTCCGCCGCGACGCACAAGGCTTGCTGACCTACGCCAACGACGCCTATTGCGCGCTCGCCGGCAAAAGCCGCGAGCAGCTGCTCGGCCAGCCACCCGCGCTCGCGGTGCGCGAACAAGGCGCGATCACGATGCTGCCCGACGGCACGCGCGCGCACGATCAGAAAATCGCAATTGGCGACAATGCCCGCTGGACCGCCTGGCGCGAAGTTGCCGTGCGCACCGAAACCGGCACCGAAGTGCAAGGCGTCGGCCGCGATGTCACCGACCGGGTCGAGGCCGAACGCGCCTTTGCCGCGGCGCGCGATCTGGCCGAAGCGGCCAACCGCGCCAAATCGCGGTTTCTCGCCATGGTCAGCCATGAAATTCGCACACCGCTCAACGGCCTGCTCGGCATGGCCGATTTGCTGCTCGACACGAGCCTGACCCCGGAGCAGTTGACCTATGCCAAGGCCGCCAAAACTTCCGGCGAGACCTTGCTGTCGCTGATCGAAGAAGTGCTCGATTTCTCGAAGATCGAAGCCGGCAAGCTCGATCTGGAGCCGCAGCCTTTCGCGCTGGTGCCGCTGGTCGAGGAAGCCGTCGAACTGCTGGCGCCGCGCGCTCAGACCAAAGGCATCGAGATCGCATCCTACGTCGACAATCGCCTGCCGGCGACGATTGTCGGCGACGCCGCGCGCCTGCGCCAGGTGTTGCTCAATCTTGCCGGCAATGCGGTCAAATTCACCGAGCAAGGCGGCGTCGCGGTTATCGTCGAACCGGGCGAACGCGACGGCGACATTCGCTTTCTGGTGCGCGACACCGGCATCGGCCTCGCGCCGCGCGATCAGGCCCGGGTGTTTCTGGATTTCGAACAGGCCGATGACTCATCGACGCGCAAATTTGGCGGCACCGGCCTTGGACTCGCCATTTCCAAACGCATTGTCGAGCGCATGCGCGGGTCGATCGCGGTTGAGAGCGCCCCCGGCCACGGCTCGACGTTCAGCTTCACGGTTGCTTTGCCGGCGGCGCCCGCCGACGAAAATCGCATCGACGCCGTCAGTCCCGATCTGAAAGACAGCGCGGTGATGATTGTCGCCGCCGCCGACATCGAGGCATCATTGCTGGCGCGGCGGCTTGGCTGCTGGGGCGCGAAAACCTGCACGGCGGCCGATGAAAGGATTGCGCATGCTCTGCTGCCAGAACGGCATTGGGACGCGGTTCTGGTCGACTTTCCACTCGCGCAGGCGATGATCGCCAATGGCATCGATGCAATGAAAGACGTCGTCCGCCGCATCGTCCTGATCCGTCCCGGCGATCGTCACGAATTGCCGGCGCTCAAAGCGGCTGGCTTCACCGGCTATCTGGTCAAGCCGGTGCGCGCGGCGTCGCTGGCGGCGCGCCTGCAGGCGCGGAATTCATTCGAGAACGCGCTCGCCGATAGCGTCGAGGAAATCAACGACGCCGTTACCATCAACGGCAAGGGACTTTCCATCCTGGTGGCCGAGGACAACGACATCAATGCGTTGCTGGCACGCGCGCTGCTCGCTCGTCTCGGCCATCGTCCCACCATCGCCGGCAACGGCGTGGCTGCGGTCGACTGCTGGAGCAAGGCGAGGACCGCCGGCACGCCTTACGATCTGGTGCTGATGGACGTGCAGATGCCCGACATGGACGGCATGGAAGCGACCCGCCGCATTCGCGCCGCCGAAGCGCTCGATCCATCCAGACCGGCGACCCGCATCGTGGCCCTGACCGCCAATGCCTATGCCGAAGACCGTGACGCCTGTCTCGCCGCCGGCATGGACGGGCTGCTGGTCAAGCCGCTCGACCGCGAAAGGCTGCGCGACGCGCTGGAAACGGCGGCCCGCGGCGCGGCGCTGGCGGCCTGATAATCCTTCCCAAAACTGTCATAAATTCGTATCGCTGCCGTGTTGTAGGGATGTGAAGAACTTGAATTGCGATTCGACCGTTTCGATATTGCGCTCACAGGCACGTTGAGAGAGTACGGATCCGTGCCGAAAAGGACCGAAAGCCAATGGCTAGCGACAGCCCTTCGCGTAATCTGCTTGGCCGCTTCCGCCCGGCGCCCGCCGCCCCCGGCCTGATCTCCTCGTTGCAGGCTTATGGCGGATTGCAGGCCTGGGCCGCGCGTGCGCATCGGCCGTCGCAAACCCTCGGCCGCATCGGCTCGCTCGAGGTCCGGCTGGCGCAGACCGCCGCCGAGGTTCGCCAGGCGCAGAAATTGCGCTACCGGGTTTTCTATCAGGAAGGCTCAGCGATCCCCAATCCCGGCCGGTTGTTCGCGCGCCGCGATGTCGATGGCTACGACGCGATCTGCGATCATCTTCTGGTGCTCGATCACGCCACCCGCGAAGGTCAGGCCGGCAATCGTCCGACCGTTGTCGGCACCTATCGGCTGCTGCGGCAATCGCTGGCCGAGGATCATGGCGGATTTTACACGTCTGGCGAGTTCGATATTGGCGGGCTCATTGCACGACACGGCAAATTGCAGTTCGTCGAACTCGGCCGTTCCTGTGTGCTCGCCCCTTACCGCAACAAGCGCACGGTCGAGCTGCTGTGGCACGGCATTCACGCCTATATCATGCAGAATCGCTGCGACGTGATGATCGGCTGCGCCAGCCTTGACGGCACCGAGCCCAAGCGTCTCGCTTTGCCGCTGTCCTTCCTGCATCATTACGCGCGTGCGCCGGAAGAGTGGCGCGCGCAGGCCCTGCCCGAACGCTATGTCGAGATGAACCGGCTGTCGAAGGAATCGATCGATCCCAAGGAAGCGCTGCGGGCGCTGCCGCCGCTGGTGAAGGGCTATCTGCGGCTGGGCGCCTATATTGGCGACGGCGCCGTGGTCGACCACGAATTCGGCACCACCGATGTGCTGATCGTGCTGCCGGTATCCGCGATCAAGCAGCGTTATCTCGAACATTTCGATGTAAGCCGCCGCGCGGCGTAAAGCCTACAGCCGTCGCAACGACACGTCCTCGACGAGATGGCTGGCGCCTTTTTTAAGGATCAGGTCGGCGCGCTGGCGCGTCGGCACGATGTTTTCGTGCAGGTTGACCAGATTGATGCGCTCCCAGATCGACGACGCGGTGTCGACAGCTTCCCGATCCGACAAATTCGAATAGCGATGAAAGTATGATTTCGGATCGCGGAACGCGGTCGAGCGCAGCGTCAGGAAACGATCGACGTACCACGCCTTGAGCACGTCGTCGTCGGCGTCGAGATAGACCGAGAAATCGAAAAAGTCGGACACGAACGGAATAGCCTTGCCGTCCTTCGGCAGGCGCCCGGTCTGCAACACGTTGAGGCCCTCGACGATGAGAATGTCGGGACGGTCGACTTCGACCCACTGGTTCGGCGTTACGTCGTAAGTCAGATGCGAATAGATCGGCGCCCGCACCGGCCGCCGTCCGGCCTTGACGTCGGAGAGAAAGCGCAACAAAGCCGGCAGATCGTAGCTCTCCGGAAAGCCTTTTTTTTCCATCAGGCCTTCGCGCTCGAGCACGGCGTTGGGAAACAAGAAGCCATCGGTGGTGATGAGATCGACCTTCGGCACATTCGGCCAGCGCGCAAGAAGCGCCTGCAGCACGCGCGCGGTGGTCGACTTGCCGACCGCGACCGAACCGGCGACGCCGATGATGTAGGGCATCTTGACGTCCTCGGTGCCGAGGAAGCGTTGCTGCGCGCGAAACAGGCGCTGCGTCGCGGCGACGTAAAGATACAAAAGCCGCGACAAGGTCAGATAAATGTCCTCAACCTCGGTAATGTCGAGGCGGTCGTGCAGCGAGCGCAGGCGCGTGACCTCTTCCACGGTCAACGTCATCGGCGCGTCTTCGCGCAGCGCCGCCCAGGCCGCGCGCGAGAACGTGCGGTAAGGCGACAGGTTTTCGTCGATACGCTGTTCCATCAGGATTCCGCTTATCGCTAGGCTTTGGGACGCGAGGCTTTCTCATCATGCCCGGATTGCGCGGTTCGCTTGTCGAGCTCGGCTTCGACCTCGGCAAACGTCACGTCACGGGCCTTCAGCACGACCAGTAAATGATAGACGAGATCGGCGGCTTCCGAAATCAGCCGGCCTTTGTCTTCCTGCACGGCGGCCATCGCCGTCTCGAAAGCTTCCTCACCCAGTTTTTTGGCACAATGGGCGACGCCCTTGTCGAGCAGCGCGCGCGTATAGGACTGCGCTGCATCGGCTTGCGCACGCTCGGCAATGCGGTGTTCAAGATCGGCCAGGGTGAACTTGCTCATGGGGCTTCCTTATCACCTCTCCCCGCCTGCGGGGAGAGGGAGAAACTCACGGATCCAGCCGCATCGGCAGACCGGCCTTGGCCATATAAGTCTTGGCTTCGCGCACCGAATATTCGCCGAAATGGAAGATCGAGGCCGCCAGCACCGCCGTGGCATGGCCGCCGCGAATGCCCTCGACCAGGTGATCAAGATTGCCGACGCCGCCGGAAGCGATCACCGGCACGGGAACCGCGTCAGCCACCGCCGACGTGAGCGCAATGTCAAAGCCGGATCTGGTGCCGTCGCGGTCCATCGAGGTTAAAAGAATTTCACCGGCGCCGAGCGACACCACTTCGCGGGCATATTCGACGGCGTCGATACCGGTCGATTTGCGGCCGCCAATGGTGAAGATTTCCCAGCGGTCTTTCTCGCCCGGTTGCGATACCTTCTTGGCGTCGATGGCGACGACGATGCATTGCTCGCCGAATTTCTCGGCCGCTTCCTTGACGAATTCGCGCCGGCTCACCGCCGCCGTATTGATCGACACTTTGTCGGCGCCGCAGTTCAACAGCTTGCGGATGTCCTCGACCGTGCGCACGCCGCCGCCGACGGTCAGCGGCATGAAGCAGGCTTCCGCCGTGCGCGTCACCACGTCGTAGATCGTGTCGCGGTTTTCGTGGCTCGCCGTGATGTCGAGAAAGCACAACTCATCGGCGCCGGCGGCGTCATAGGCAATCGCCGCTTCGACCGGATCGCCGGCGTCGCGCAGATTGACGAAATTGACGCCTTTGACAACGCGGCCATCTTTTACGTCGAGGCAGGGAATGACGCGCACCTTGAACATGCGTCAAGCCGCCGGCCGCGTGTCGCGGATCAGCTGCAGCGCCGCCGCCGGATCGAGCCGCCCGTCATAGAGCGCGCGGCCGGCGATGGCGCCTTCGAGTTTCTTCGCGCGCGGTTCGAGTATTGCCTTGATGTCGTCGATTGAACCGAGGCCGCCTGACGCAATCACCGGAATCGTGATCGCTTCGGCCAGTGCAATCGTCGCGTCGAGATTGAGGCCTTGCAGCAGCCCGTCGCGGGCAATGTCGGTATAGACGATCGCCGACACGCCGGCGTCCTCGAAGCGGCGCGCGATCTCCAACGCGCTGAGTTCGGAGGTTTCCGCCCAGCCCTGTACCGCGACCTTGCCGTCGCGCGCGTCGAGGCCGACGGCGACGCGGCCGGGATATTTTTTCGCCGCTTCCTTGACGAATTGCGGATCGCGCACCGCGGCGGTGCCGATGATGACGCGATCGACACCCTTGCCGAGCCAGGCTTCGACCGTCGCCATGTCGCGCACGCCGCCGCCTAGCTGCACCGGGATGCCGATGGTTTCGAGAATGCGGTCGACCGCGTCGGCGTTCACCGGCTTGCCGGCGAAAGCGCCGTCGAGATCGACGATGTGCAAATAGGCGAAGCCCTGCATTTCAAACGCGCGCGCCTGCGCCGCCGGGTCGCGGTGAAACACCGTGGCGCGCGCCATGTCGCCCTGCTCCAGCCGCACAGCCAGGCCTTCTTTCAGATCGATGGCGGGAAACAGAATCATGGCTTCCACTTCAAAAAATTCGCAATCAGCCGCAGGCCAAGACGCTGGCTCTTCTCGGGATGAAACTGCGTGCCGACCATGTTGTCACGCCCGACAATCGCCGTAAGCGGACCGCCATATTCGGCCTGCGCCACAAGATCGCCGGCGTTCGCGGTCTTCAGTTCGTACGAATGCACGAAATAGGCATGCAGACCGTCGCTGCCAAGCGGTATCTCGTCGAGCAGCGGATGCACTTTGCGCATATCGAGCGTATTCCAGCCCATATGCGGGATTTTCAAGGCAGGGTCGGACGGCGCGATACGGTCGACCGCGCCGGCGATCCAGCCAAGGCCCGGCGTCACCTGATGCTCGCGGCCGACATCGGCCATCAATTGCATGCCGACGCAAATGCCGAAAAATGGCCGGCCCTCTTTAAGCACGCGTTGTTCGAGGGCGGCGACCATACCTGGAATTTCATCGAGGCCGCGGCGGCAATCGGCGAAAGCGCCGACGCCCGGCAGTACGATGCGGGAGGCAGCGGCGATGTCATCCGGTTTGCTGGTGACGAGAATCGGCTGATCGTGGCCGCTCTCACGCGCAGCGCGTTCGAATGCTTTCGCCGCTGAGTGCAGATTTCCCGATCCGTAATCGACGATGGCGACGGTCATCGGGGCATTCCAGTCGAAGGATTGCCCGGCTCAGGAAACAGGCCGATAACGTCGGACGCCGACGGCGCGCCACGGCGCACCGGCTTGGCGTAAGCCGGCTCCGCTGGCGCAGCGCCGGCCGCCGCGCCTTCGGTCCAGCCAGCGTAGAAACGCCGCTCGGCGATTTCAGCGTCCTCGGCGACAACAAAGCCAAGCGTCTTCCAGCGGCGGCGCGTCAAGGTCCAGCGCCGGATGGTCGACGCCTCAAAGCCGATGATGAGCGCGATCACGAACGCTGCCGCGCTTTGCACATAGGATGGCAGACCGGCGAACTTGATGCCGACCGCGACAGCGATCGTGATGACGACATAGATAAAGAACGCCAGCCACAGCCTGCGCACGAGCAGCCACACAGGAGGCAGCAGGAAAGCCCAGAAATGGAAGCCGTCGCGCACGAAAACGAAACGTTCCGGAGCGGTGACGCTCTCGGATTTGCGCGGCGGCGGTTCGTGCACGGTGTAGGTGGGCATTGAGTTACTCTAAACTAAAATCCGGTCATTCCGGGGCACAGAGCCCGGAACCCATGTTCAAAGACCGGGACTATCGATCAATTTCCCAATGTTCCCTTGGTCGACGGCACTTCGTCCTTCGCCTTCGGATCGATTGCCACCGCGGCGCGTAGCGCCCGCGCCAAACCCTTGAAGCAGGACTCGGCGATATGGTGATCGTTGGTGCCGTACAGGCATTCGGCATGCAGCGTGATGCCGGCATTCATGGCGAAAGCCTGAAACCACTCCTGCACCAACTCTGTATCGAAGGTGCCGACCTTGTCGCGCACGAACTCCGCCTTGAATACCAGAAACGGCCGGCCGGAAATGTCGATGCAGACGCGGGTCAGCGCCTCGTCCATCGGCACTTGGACGTCGGCATAGCGGGTGATGCCCTTCATGTCGCCGAGCGCTTGGCGAACCGCCTGGCCGAGCGCGATGCCGGTGTCCTCGGCGGTGTGGTGGAAATCGATATGCAGGTCGCCGACCGCCTTGACGTTGATGTCGATGCGCGAGTGCCGTGCCAGCAGGTCGAGCATATGGTCGAGGAAGCCGATGCCCGTCGAAATCGTCGACGTGCCCTTGCCGTCGAGGTCGACTGAGACCTCGATATCGGTTTCCTTGGTCTTGCGCTTGATAGTGGCGGTTCGCATGCCTGGATCCTTCATTCGCGGGCCTTTTATCAGGGGTTGCAAGGATTCGCCACAGGCCCCGGCCGGGCGTTTGCAAAGGCTCCGAACCGTGCCTAGATGACCCGGGTCTCAGAGGTAAAGCGCATGTCCTCCAACGAATCTCCGGTCTGGCATGGCACAACGATTCTCACCGTCCGCAAGGGCGGAACGGTCGTCGTCGGCGGCGACGGCCAGGTGTCGATCGGGCAGACAATCGTCAAATCCAATGCCAAAAAGGTTCGCAAACTGGGAAAAGGCGACGTGATCGGTGGATTTGCCGGCGCTACCGCCGACGCGTTCACCTTGTTCGAGCGGCTGGAAAGCAAGCTCGAACAGTATCCCGGCCAGCTGCTGCGTGCCTCGGTTGAATTGGCCAAGGATTGGCGCACCGACCGCTATCTGCGCAGGCTGGAAGCGATGATGATCGTCACCGATGTTAATGTTTCGCTGGTGCTGACCGGCACCGGCGACGTGCTGGAACCGGAAATGGGCGTCGCCGGCATCGGCTCCGGTGGCAATTATGCGCTGTCCGCCGCGCGTGCGCTCGTCGACGGACCACTAAGCGCCGAGGAGATCGTGCGCAAGTCGCTCGATATCGCCGCCGACATCTGCGTCTACACCAACCGCAATGTCACCATCGAGTCATTGAAATCGTAACCGAGTGCATCCGTTGACCGACTTCTCCCCGCGCGAAATCGTATCCGAACTTGACCGCTACATCGTCGGCCAGAACGACGCCAAGCGCGCCGTCGCCATCGCGCTGCGCAACCGCTGGCGCCGTCTGCAGCTTGATGACAAGTTGCGCGAGGAAGTGCTGCCAAAGAATATCCTGATGATCGGGCCAACCGGCGTCGGCAAGACAGAAATTTCGCGCCGTCTCGCCAAACTTGCCGGCGCGCCGTTCCTGAAAGTCGAGGCCACCAAGTTCACGGAAGTCGGCTATGTCGGCCGCGACGTCGAGCAGATCATTCGCGATCTGGTCGAAATCTCCATCACGCTGACTCGCGACCGCAAGCGCAAAGACGTGCAGGCGCGGGCCGAAATGGCCGCCGAGGAACGCGTGCTCGATGCTCTGGTCGGCCCCGGCTCGGGGCCATCGACGCGCGAAAGTTTCCGCAAACGGCTTCGCGCCGGCGAACTCAACGACAAGGAAATCGAGATCGAGGTGCAGGCCGGCTCAGGCGGCGGCATGCCGATGTTTGAAATTCCCGGCATGCCAGGCGCGCAGATGGGCGCCATCAACATCGGCGACATTTTCGGCAAAATGGGCGGCGGCCGCACCAAGACGCGGCGCGTCACCGTGCTGGAATCGCACGTCATCCTGATCACCGAGGCATCCGACAACCTGCTCGACAACGAGCAGCTCATTCTCGAATCGATCAAGGTGGTCGAGCAGAACGGCATCGTCTTCCTCGACGAGATCGACAAGATCGCCGGCCGCGAGGGCCGCTCCGGCGCCGACGTGTCGCGCGAAGGCGTGCAGCGCGATCTGCTGCCGTTGATCGAAGGCACCACTGTCAACACCAAGCACGGGCCGGTGAAAACGGATCATATCCTTTTCATCGCGTCCGGCGCGTTTCACATCTCCAAGCCGTCCGATCTCTTGCCCGAACTGCAAGGCCGCCTGCCGATCCGTGTCGAACTGCAGGCGCTGAGCCGCGACGATTTCCGTCGCATTCTGACCGAGCCGGAAGCGTCGCTGATCAAGCAGTATGTCGCGCTGCTCGCCACCGAGGGCGTCACCCTCGACTTCACCGAGGACGCCATCGACGCCATTGCCAATATCGCGGTGTCGGTCAATTCGGCGATCGAGAATATCGGCGCGCGCCGGTTACAGACGGTGATGGAGCGCGTCCTCGACGAAATTTCGTTTGCCGCCACCGATCGCGCCGGCGAAACCGTGCGGATCGACGCCGCTTATGTTGACAAGCACATAGGCGATCTGGCCAGGAATGCCGATCTGAGCCGGTTTATTCTGTAGGCAGGACGTGGCTGCAATTGCGTCGCTTAACCGACTGTTAAGCATACTCTTTCACAATTTCAGACGGCAAGACTTGCGGTTCCAATCTAAATTTCTGGAACGAATTCTGGGCTGGGGCAATTGCCGTCCCAGAGGGACCGATGACTCTAGAGCAACTTGAAGAAGTTCGCGCTTGGGCTAATAGCAAGCTTGCCACGGGGGACGAGCCCCCGTGGGCTTGGTATCAGCTTATGAAGCTGCAAGAGGCGCTCGACGCCATTCTTGATGGAATGGAAGCGACTACGCCACTAAATTCACAGGAATCGGAACCGCGCTCGGAAATGCATCTCCGACTAGTGGAGAATACTGGTTTGCCAGGTAGCGCTCCACGCCGTCGCGTTGGGCTGCCGGTACGGATGCCCACGTAACGCGTAGGGTCCCGAAAGCGCGATACTGGGTAATTGCGGGATCAAGGCGATGTGCCCTAAGTCGGCTTGCAATATCCCCTTGGCCAAGCCGTACAACTTTAGCGGGCTGGCCGGGATACCAGATGACATAAACCCCTGAAGCAGTCACGTTAGTGAGATCGACAGCTTCAAATGGCAGCCAAGTACCGGAAGTAGATTTAATCCAAGTAAGCGATAGCATTGCATTCTCCTTTTCCCGCGCGCACGCGGGGTTTGACATCAAATCACCTCCCCCTTCGGCCCCTTATCTATCTATTGTGGGTCCGCCCTCACGAATTGGCATATCTTGACGGCAGAGTCGAATTTGCAGTTGTGGCAATGGCTTAGTGCTACCCGCGAATTGAAGTTAGCGCGGCGACCACACCTAAAATTTTGGAACAGACCGGGATCAAAAGGTGCGGAAATTAACCATGCCAACACCCAGAGTTGCTTTATTATTTTATTCAACTTTTAATAAATTGGTTAGTAATGGGAGAGCGTTATGGACTCCAGTGTTGGGTACACGACCGCAGACGCAGCCGACCTGATTCTCGACCACACTCGCGAACTCGCGAACTCGCGAAGATCGCAAAGACAGCGGGCTTGGAAACGCTTGGCTATCTTCTTGAGATGGCTCATTTGGAAGCGACCGAATTCTGCAAAGCAGGCGGCCTAAATCTGGAGCCGCTAATCTGCCCGGCCGCGCTTGACCCGGACATAGAGCGCGCCCTCGCCGCCATGGGCGATGTGGGCATCCTCGAAACCGATAACGACGTCGCGAAATTCGGGCAGGCCAAGCCAGTGCGGCACCTGCCGGCGCAACACGCCGATTTCGCCGCCGCGGCCTTTCCCGGTGATCACCAGCACCAGGCGCGCGTCGCGGGTGCTGGCGGTAAGCAGAAAGCGCAGCAGCACCGCATGCGCCTCGTGCTGGGTGAAGCCGTGCAGATCGAGCCGGGCGTCGATCGCATGCTTGCCCTTGGCGACTCGGGACTTCATGCGCCGCGTCAGCGGCTCCATTTTCGGCTCCGCCGGTGGGGCGACAGGTTTGGCGGCGACCGCTGGCGCGAGCGGTTTTTGCACTTTGGCGGGCTTGATGAATTTGGGCGGTTGCTTGCCGGGCGGCCTGGCTGGTTCCGGCGCGACGTCCGTCAAATCGTCAGCGACATTCTTCGCTTCGGCACGCAGCGGCTTGATCGACTTGGCGACCGTCGTCCATAGCACGCGATCTTCGTAAGTCAGGCCGCGCCGCTTTTTGCCTTCACGGCTCATGCTTTACTCAGTGCGCGGCTGCGACAATGTCCTTCGGCCGCGACTTCGGCAATGGAACGCCGTTGCCGCCGGACTCCCCGCTGGCCGCCAGCGCGCGCGGCATCAACATGACGAACTGGCCGAATTGCTTGATGCGCCCGGCAATTGACGGGATATCGGGGCCATGGCCGAAATAGATATCGGCGCGCGCCGGACCGCGAATGGCGGAGCCGGTGTCTTGCGCCACCACCAGCCGTTGAAATGTATCTTCCGGCGCCGCGCCCTTGAGCGGCAATTTGGCGTCGATCCAGATCGGCGTGCCGTAAACGTGAATCTTCGGGTCGACTGCGATCGAGCGGCCGGGCGTCAGCGCGATGCCTTGCGCGCCGAGGCTTTCGTCGTGCGCCTGCAATTTGGTCTTGGAAATGAATCCGAACGACCGGTTCTTCTCGCGCAGCGCCTTGCCCTCTTCCGGGTTGGCTTCCATGAAATCGCGAATCTTGTCCATCGACATTTCTTCAGGCGTGAACACGCCACGATCGATCAGCAGCCGGCCGACCGGCGTATAGGGCTTGCCGTTGCTGGCGATGTAGTTCAGCCGCAGCAGCTCGCCATCTGCAAGCTTGATGCGGGTCGAGCCCTGGATTTGCGCGAAAAACAAATCGACCGGATTCTTGATCCAGCAGATTTCCAGACCCTTGCCGGCAAGCGCGCCTTTCTCGATATCGACGCGATCGTACTGGACGAAATGCCGGCTTTTCTTGCCGGCGACATGGGCCGGCACGCCGTAAATCGGCACCGAATATTCGTCGGTCTTGACCCGCGAGCCCACCACTTCGGGCTCGTAGTAGCCGGTGTAGAAACCGTCGGCGCCGGTGTAATAGCCGTAAGTGCGTTCCGCCGGCTTGATGCGCACCGGCTTGAAATTGTCCTCGAAGAATTTGCGCGCGGTCAACGTATTAACCGGTCCGCCTGCGGAAAGCGCTGTCGCCCTTTCGCAAACGCCAAACAGGCCGTCGTAAACCGGCCGCGCCTTGCGCATCGCCTTGGTGCCATTGAGAATCGCGCGGCAGCTTTTCAGATAAGCCTGAAAGGCCATGGCCTGATCGTCATCGCGCCAGCCGCTGAGCGTCTCGAATGCCAATGGGATAATTTCGGCATCGCGCATTTTCATCTGCTGCGCCATCGCGGAAGTCGCCGCCGCGGTCAGGCAGATTGAAAAACCAAACGCGACCAGACGGCGAAATCGGCTTGGCGACATCGGCTCATTGTCCAGCTTCGGTGGCGACCAGTTTCCAGTTCGGGTCGCGCGACGACAGATCGCGCGCGAAGGTCCAGACATCGGTGACGTCGGTGACCTTGTCGGCGCTGCCGTCGATGACCTCGCCGGCCTTGTCGCGCGTGACCGACACCAGCTTCGACTGGAACCGCACGGTGAGCTGGGCGCTGCGGCCGCGCAGTTCGGCGGCGGTGATGGTGGCGTTGTCGATCGAGACGAAACGGCTCTCGACCACGTCGCCGCGCTTCTCGCGCTCGACGATGGCCGCCTCGAAGCCGTCATAGACTTCGCGCGACAGGAGATTTTTCAGCGTGCGGCGGTCGCCTTCGGCATAGGCGTTGACGATCATTTCATAGGCCGCGCGCGCGCCGGTGATGAAGTGTTTGGCGTCGAATTCGGGATCAGTGCCGGCCACCGCATCAAGCCCGATAGCGAGCGGCGAGCCTGCATCGGCCACGCCCTTCCAGCGCTCCACCGGGACGGCTGCCTCAGCCGGCTCGTCGGCTTTCTTCGCCGTGGCGTCGGCCACGCGGTTCGGCAAGGAAACGACATTTTCACTTGCCGGCCGCGCCGGCTCTCGCGCCGCGTAGGGGTCATAGGGCGGACGTTCGCGTCCGGTGCGTTGGCCGAGCACGCTGCGCAAGCGCAGGAAAATGAACACTGCGAGGGCCAGGAAAATGATGGTGTAGATGTCGAACACGTCTTGCATTCTTTCGGCTACCGTTCCGGCAGATCGGCGTCCGGAGCGCGGTCGGATAATTTGATCGAAGTTGCCCGCTAGACGGCGTAGCGGCCGCGCCCACCTCTATTATCGACTTTCTTGTATCTAAGCTGACAAACTCGGCGATCCAGTGGCTTTGCGACGTTTTGTCCGCGCAATTTGCCTATCGGCGAATCTTAAACGATTGAGGCGGCAACGCCAACAAGACCAGACTTACCAGAGAAATAACGATGAATGTGGCAAAATGGCTGTTCCTCGGGGTGCTGGCGGTGCCGCTGGCCGAAGTCGCGGTGTTTATCGCGGTCGCCGCCGCCTTTGGCTTTTTCCTGGCCGTCGGCCTCCAAGTTCTCGCTACGCTTGGCGGCATCATGCTCCTGCGCCACGCCGGCGGTAACCACATCGCCCGCGTCCGGATGGCCATGAACGAAGGCGTCAACCAGGGCAGCTTCGCCGCCTTGCAGGCCGACGGCACCGGCGGGCTGATCCTGCTGGCTGGAATTCTACTGGTTATTCCGGGGTTTATAACCGATATCGTTGGTCTTTTGCTGCTGTTGGTGCCGCTTTGGCGAGCGATAAACCACAAGCTCGGCCGGGCTGCCCCGCCGGTCCGCGCCGACGGAGTCGTCGATCTCGAGCCCGAACAATGGCACAGGGTCGACGACCCGGCCCTTCCCGGCCGGCGGGCAGACGAAGTTGAACGCTGACGGCTGGCGCGGCGCGCTTTACCAAGGACACAGAGAGACAGGTTCAGGCCGCCCCCTTTGGCTCCGCGTCCTTGTCCCTATCCGGACCCTATGTTAGCCACCGCCGCGAAAGTTCGCTGCGGTGCTCAAGGAGAAGTCATGACGACCACGAATGGCGGCCAGGGTCAGGAACCGAGCCCGGATCAGTTGCCGCAGCTCAATGTGGTGGGCCAGTACATCAAGGACTTCTCGTTCGAAAATCCGAACGCGCCGAAGTCGCTGGCCGGCGGTCAGGAACCGCCGCAGATCAACATCCAGATCAACGTCAATGCCACGCCGCTGTCGGATACCGACATCGAAGTGGTGCTGATGGTCGCCGGCAAGGCGGAAGTCGCCGGCAGCCTGATGTTCAATTTCGAGCTCGCCTTCGGCGGCGTGTTCCGCATCCGCAACGTGCCGCAGGAAAGCCTGAACGCGGTCGTGCTCATCGAATGCCCGCGCCTGCTGTTCCCGTTCGCGCGCGAGATTATCGCCACCACCGTGCGCAATGGCGGCTTCCCGCCGCTGCTGCTCGACCCGGTCGATTTCGTCGCGCTTTACCGGCAGAAAATGGCGCAGATGGCGCCGGTCGACGCGCCGGCTCAATAGCTACAAATAATTCCGCCAGATGGCGTTGTCGCCGAGCGTCGCGACGAACTGCGCATGCGCGGTACGCTCGGCATCGGTAAGCGGCGACGTCAATGGCGCCGGGCGCGCCCGCACCGCCGCCACGCCATCGATGCCGGTGGTGCGCGTTCCGGTGCTTTCGGCGAGGCCCAGTTGCGCCTGGCGGCCGCCGATCAATTCCAGATAGACCTCGGCCAGAATCTCGGCATCGAGCAAGGCGCCATGCTTGGAGCGCCGCGAATTGTCGATGCCGTATTTGCCGCACAAAGCATCGAGATTGTAGGGGCCGGCCGAATGCTTGCGGCGCGCCAGCGCCAGCGTATCGACGAGCCGGTCGCGCGAAACCAGCGCGCGGTCGAGCCGCTTGAGTTCAGCGCACAGGAAGCCGTGATCGAAGCTGGCATTGTGAATGACCAGCGGCGCGTCGTTGCCGATAAAGGCGAGAAAATCGTCGACCACGTCGGCAAAGCGCTTGTGCGTTTTCAGAAACTCGATCGACAGGCCATGAATGGCGAAGGCTTCCGCCGGCATGTCGCGGTCGGGATTGAGATAGGCGTGAAACGTCGCGCCGGTCGGAATCCGGTTCAGGAGTTCAATGCAGCCGATCTCGACCAGACGATCGCCTTTGTTGGGATCGAGGCCGGTGGTTTCGGTGTCTAGAACGATTTCGCGCATATTTGCTGGCTTTATTGAAAACGACTCAAGGTTTGCGTTTCGGCATCTTAGCGACTGCATTCAGAATTTCACGCACCTGCGCGCGGGCGAAGTCGAATCCTTGCGACGTATCCACCACGAAATCGGCGCGGGCGCGCTTTTCCGAATCCGGCATCTGTTTGGCCAAAATGGCCGAAAACTTGTCCTCGCTCATGCCGGGCCGCTCGAAGGCGCGGGCCCGCTGCGTATCCGCCGGCGCCGAGACCACGACCACCGCGTCGCAGCGTTTGTCGCCGCCGGTCTCGAACAGCAAAGGAACATCGAGCACGGCGACTTTCGCGCCGCTGCGTTCAGCGTCGGCGACAAAGCGCTCGCGCGCCTTGGTCACCAGCGGATGCACGATCTGCTCCAGCCGCGCGATCGCCTCCTTGTCGCCGAGCACCCGCTCACCAAGTTTACCGCGATCGACCTTGCCGCCGCTAGTGGTGCCGGGAAAAGCCGCTTCGATCAACGGTGTTGCCTCGCCTTCGTAAAGCCGATGCACCACCGCGTCGGCGTCGTGCACCGGCACGCCCTCGTCGGCGAACATTGCCGCCGTGGCGGTTTTACCCATGCCGATCGAACCGGTCAGACCGAGGATGAACATGATTCTTTCGGGTTTGGTTTAGCCATCGACAAATCCACGCTGGCGCAAATAAGCCAATAACGGCAGCAGCGGCAGGCCGAGAATGGTGAAGTAGTCACCCTCGACCCGATCGAAAAGATGGATGCCTATGCCCTCGAGCTGATAGCCGCCGACGCTGCCGAGCGCGGCGTCGCCGACCATGTCGAGATAATCGTCGAGAAAGCGATCGGAGAAATCGCGCATGGTCAGCCGCGCGGTATCGACCAGTTCGAACAGCACCTTGCCGTCCTGGACCAGCGCCAAAGCGGAATGCAGCGCGTGCGTCTGCCCGCGCAGCGCCCGCAATTGCTGCGCCGCCTCGGTGCGGTTGCCCGGCTTGTTGAAACGCTTGTTGCCCAGCGCCAAGGTCTGATCGGCGCCGAGTACGAGATAGCCGGCCTGCGTCGCCGCCACCGCGTCGGCCTTGGCCCTCGCCAAAAGCGCCGCGGCGCTGGCGGCATCAAGTCCACCGGCTTTATCCTCGGTGGCGCGCTCGTCGATCTGCGCCGGCCTGATGGCGAAGCGCAGACCCGCGGCCGCCAGAATTTTGCCGCGGATATCGCTTCTCGACGCGAGCAGCAAAGGTTGCGAGGCAATCCACAACGGCATGACGATCCTTTGAGCCGGTCGATAATCTAGCTGGTGACGGGACGGCGACGGCGCTCGCCCAACAGCTTCATGACCGCCGCGGCGGTTTCCTCGATCGAGCGCCGGGTGACATCGATCAGCGGCCAGTTATGCTTATTGCAAAGCCGGCGCGAATAGGCGACTTCCTCGGCAACCGCGGTCTTGTCGATATACTGATCGTCGTCGCGATGCGCATTCAGTCCGAGCAGCCGGTTCTCGCGGATCTGCACGATGCGCTCGGGACTGGCGTAAAGCCCGATGACCAGCGGCCGCGTCAATCGTTCCACTTCCGGCGCCAGCGGCACGCCCGGCACCAGCGGCACATTGCCGGTCTTGACGCCGCGGTTGGCAAGATAGATCGAGGTCGGCGTTTTCGACGTGCGCGACACGCCGATCAAGACGACATCCGCATCCTCGAGCCCGGCGACATGCTGGCCGTCATCATGCATCATGCTGAAGTTGAGGGCATCGATACGATGAAAATATTCGGCATTGAGCACGTGCTGCGCGCCGGCACGCAGCGTGGTCTCGGCGCCGAGATAGGACTGGAACAGGCGCAGGATCGGGCCAAGCACCGACATGCAGGGCAGACCGAGTTCCCGGCATTTATCTTCCAGCAACTGGATCAGGTCTTCTTCCAGCAGCGTGTAAAGCACCAGGCCCGGCGCGTCGGTGATTTCGGCCAGCGCATGGTCGAGCTGTTTTTTCGAGCGCACCATCGGGTACAGATGCTCGACCGGCGAAACATTGGCATATTGCGCGGCGGCGGCGCGCGCCACCGTGATCAGTGTTTCACCAGTGGCATCGGAGACAAGATGCAAATGGAAATAGCCGGTGTCGGACATCTGTATAGCGGCCGCATGGTCTGTGGATAGCTGGGGACGAACCCGGCTGGCGCGTGGCCATGTAAGCGGGCGAGGCCGGGCAGGTCAATTTTTGTCCACACGGCTGGTGCTGGGGTGAGATCGTAGACGCCGGAAAGGCGACTGGACTGGATTGTGGAAGCCGGGTTGGGGACAGAGCGGGAAAAGCCTTCAAACCCCAGTAAAATGGCGGCTTGCGCTGTGGACGGCTGCGGCGGGGAAATGACCGGATTCTGGATAGGGTTCTGACAAGCGGTGGACAGATTGGTGATGCTAAGTCATGAGTCCAATCGACAGCCTAATAAACACTACAAAAAGAACTTAAAGAGTCTTTATGGAAGAAGCCCTTCAAAGCACTGGCATGGGGATAAAGCCGCTTATTCGCGTCCTGCAAGGTCAGCGCGAAGAGATTCCGCCGGTCTGGATGATGCGACAGGCGGGCCGGTATCTGCCGGAATACCGGCAGGTTCGTGAGAAGGCGGGCGGATTTCTCGACCTTTGTTTCAATCCGGAACTTGCTGCCGAAGTAACGCTGCAACCTGTCCGCAGGTTCGGCTTCGATGCGGCGATTTTGTTTTCGGATATTTTAATTCTGCCGTTGGCGCTCGGCCGCAAGGTTGAATTTCTGGCCGGTGAAGGTCCAAAGCTTGAGTCGATGCTGGATGGCGAAGCCCTCAAGGGCATGCGTGATCGCGCCGACACGAATATTCTGACGCCGATCTATGAAACGGTAAGCCGGGTTAAATCGGCGCTCGACGACAAGACAACGCTGATCGGGTTTTGTGGTGCTCCCTGGACAGTCGCGACCTATATGGTTGCCGGCGAAGCGACATCCGATCAGGCGCCGGCGCGGCTGTTTGCCTACCGCGATCCAGACAATTTTTCACGGTTGATCGAGCGTCTGGTGCGCGGGTCAATCGACTATCTTGTCGGCCAGCTGAAAGCCGGCGCGGAAG
This sequence comes from uncultured Hyphomicrobiales bacterium, assembly GCA_903892675.1. Lineage (GTDB taxonomy): Bacteria > Pseudomonadota > Alphaproteobacteria > Rhizobiales > Xanthobacteraceae > Pseudolabrys. Next base: position 35,321 of record CAITJJ010000292.1, read on the forward strand.
TCGTGCAGATTTTCGATACCTGGGCGGGTGTGTTGCCGCCGGAAGAATTTGATCGCTGGTGCATTCAACCGACACAGAAGATTGTCGAAGGCGTGCGGGCGCAAATGCCGGGCACCAAGATCATCGGCTTTCCGCGCGGCGCCGGCGCCATGGCGCTGCCTTATGCGGAACTCACCGGTGTCGATGGGCTGGGCCTCGACTGGATGTTCCCGCGCAGTCTGGCGCGCGATATTTTGCAGCCGCATGTTGCGGTGCAGGGCAATGTCGATCCGCTGGCCTTGCTGGCCGGCGGCGCGGCCCTCGACCGCGAAGTAGATGACGTCATGACCCTTGCTGACGGGCCGCTGATCTTCAATCTCGGTCACGGCATTCTGCCCGCAACGCCGATCGAGCACGTCGAACGCATGCTCAAGCGCGTGCGGGGCGCATAGGGTAGTACGCCGCCATGTACCTCTGGATCAAAGCCTTGCACGTCATCGCGGTCATCTCGTGGATGGCCGGCATGCTCTATCTGCCGCGGCTGTTCGTCTATCACTGCGCCGCCGAGCCGGGATCGACACAGGCCAAGACCTTTGAGGTGATGGAGCATCGTTTGCTCACATACATCATGGGTCCGGCGATGGGCGTGAGCCTGATCCTGGGCTTCGTCCTGATGCTGCAGGGACAGTTGCTGAGTGCCGGCTGGCTCCACGCCAAGCTGGTGCTGGTCGTCGCGATGATTGGGATGCACGCGTTTCTGGGCCGGTGGGCGGCCGATTTTCGCATGAACCGGAATACGCGCAGCCAGAAATTCTATCGCATAATCAACGAAGTACCCACAATATTGATGATTGTAATCGTCATTCTCGTGGTGGTGAAGCCGTTTTAGTTGTCGTCACGGGCCCGCCAGAAATTGCTTGGAGCAGGCGCCGTGAAAACACCACTTTGGGCGCTCTTGATGGCGTTGTCGCGGCGACCCCTTGCGCGCAAGCGCCGTGTCTCTTATGTTGCAACCATCCCACCGAACGCAGGCGGATGCAGTCGCGTACCGGAACCGAATCGTTCGGATCGGTAGAAAGCATCGGGCCCAATTCCCAAAGCGATTTGGGACCTCTTCCCAAAGCGCCCTCCTTCAATCCAGACCTGCGATCCCTACCTCTCTTTAGCCGGCCCCGGTCTTTTATTTTTATGACCCCGCCGGATTCCCATAGGACCTAACCCGCATGCGGGAAATGAAACTCCAGGACCTCAAGTCCAAGACGCCTGCCGAACTGTTGTCGTTCGCAGAAGAGCACCAGGTCGAAAACGCCAGCACCTTGCGCAAGCAGGAACTGATGTTCGCCATCCTGAAGCAGCTCGCGACGCAGGAAATCGACATTATCGGCGAAGGCGTCGTCGAGGTTCTCTCCGACGGCTTCGGCTTTTTGCGATCGCCGGAATCGAACTACCTGTCCGGCCCCGACGATATTTACGTATCGCCATCGCAGATTCGCCGCTTCGGCTTGCGCACCGGCGACACCGTCGAAGGCCAGATCCGCTCGCCGAAAGATGGCGAACGCTACTTCGCGCTGCTCAAGGTCAACACGATCAATTTCGAGGACCCGGAGAAGGCGCGCCACAAGATCAATTTCGACAATCTGACACCACTCTATCCCGATACGCGGCTGCGGATGGAGCATGACGATCCGACCAAGAAAGACTTGTCGGCCCGCGTCATCGATATCGTTGCGCCGATTGGCAAGGGCCAGCGCGCGCTGATCGTGTCGCCGCCGCGCACCGGCAAAACCGTGCTGTTGCAGAATATCGCGCACGCCATCACCGCCAATCATCCGGAATGCTATCTGATCGTGCTGCTGATCGACGAACGTCCGGAAGAAGTCACCGACATGCAGCGTTCGGTGAAGGGCGAAGTCGTCTCCTCGACCTTCGACGAACCGGCGACGCGCCACGTGGCGGTTGCCGAAATGGTGATCGAAAAGGCCAAACGCCTGGTCGAACACGGCCGCGATGTCGTCATTCTGCTCGATTCGATCACCCGCCTCGGCCGAGCCTACAACACCGTGGTGCCGTCATCCGGCAAGGTGCTGACCGGCGGCGTCGATGCCAATGCGTTGCAGCGGCCGAAGCGCTTCTTCGGCGCCGCGCGTAACATCGAGGAAGGCGGCTCGCTGACCATCATCGCCACCGCGCTGATCGATACCGGCTCGCGCATGGACG
>CAITJJ010000293.1 GCA_903892675.1 uncultured Hyphomicrobiales bacterium
CGAGTTCAATCCGATGCTCGGCTTCCGCGGCTGCCGCATCGCCATCGCCTATCCGGAAATCGCCGAGATGCAGGCGCGCGCGATTTTTGAGGCCGCCGCCGATGTCGGCAAGCGCAGCGGCAAGGCGGTGCATCCGGAAGTCATGGTGCCTTTGATCGCGACGCGCGCCGAGTTCGATCTGGTCAAGGCGCGCATCGACGCGATGGCGCAGGCCGTGACCAAGGAAACTGGCGCCAGGCTTGCCTACGACGTTGGCACCATGATTGAACTGCCGCGCGCCTGCCTGATGGCCGGCGAGATCGCCGAAACCGCGGAGTTTTTCTCCTTCGGCACCAACGATCTGACGCAGACGACATTCGGCATTTCGCGCGACGACGCGGCGAGCTTCCTCGGTTTCTACACCGCGCGTGGCATCCTGTCGTCCGATCCGTTCGTGTCGATCGACCGCGAAGGGGTCGGCGAACTGGTCAGGATCGGCATCGAGCGTGGCCGCAAGGTGCGGCCGAAGCTGAAGGTCGGCATTTGCGGCGAACACGGCGGCGATCCGGCCTCGGTCGCGTTCTGCCACGATGCGAAGCTGGATTACGTGTCCTGCTCGCCGTTCCGCGTGCCGATCGCGCGGCTATCGGCCGCGCAGGCGGCGCTTGGCAAGACCGCGGCCAGTCAGGCATGATGCCGCGATGACCATTGAGCGCGTTTTTTATGTGTATTGCGCCGCCCTCGGAGTTGCCGTGGGCGCGGTTCTGTTGACGGTGCCGGAAAGTCGGGACCTCAGCCTCGGACCGTATTTCTGGGTGCTGATCGGCATCGCGCTGTTCGAGGCGGTCGCGGTTTATCTGCGTGGCGGGCTCGCCAACGGGCCGCCGATGACCATGCCGACGCGCATGATCGGATTCGTCGTCGCCATCGCGCCGATGCTGTTTGTCCGCCTGACGGCGGGCGTTTAAGAATAGCCGAGTTTTAAACGGCGACCTTGGCGAGGAAGTCCTCGACCTCGAGCCGCAGGTTGGAGACGGCGTTCTCCACCGTCTGCGAGGCGTCGCGAACCACATCGGCGGACACCCGCGTCTCGCTCGCCGCGCCGACCACCTCGCCCAGTACCTCGACGACGTGACCGGAGCCTTTCGCCGCGCTGGCGACATTATTCGAAATCTCGCCGGTCGCCGAGCTTTGCTCTTCGACCGCGGCGGCGACCGCGGTGGTGTACTGGTTGATCTCGTGCATGCGGCCGGCGATCTTGCGGATCGCTTCGACGGCGCCGCCGGTCGATTGCTGAACGGCCAGGATGTGGCTGGCGATTTCCTCGGTCGCCCGCGCGGTCTGCACCGCCAGCGACTTGACCTCCGCCGCCACCACGGCGAAGCCGCGGCCGGCTTCACCGGCGCGCGCCGCTTCGATCGTGGCGTTGAGCGCCAGCAAATTCGTTTGTCCGGCAATGTCGCGGATCAGCTTGACGACGTCGCCGATCTTCTGCGCGCCGGCGGCAAGACCGGCGATCTCGCCGTCGGTCGATGTCGCTTCCTCGGTCGCCAGACGGACGATGTCGCTGGTGTGGGTCAACTGACGGCTGATCTCGGAAATCGACTGCGACAGTTCCTCGGCGGCAACCGCGGCGGTCTCGACATTGGCGCTGGCTTCATTGAATGCCTGCACCGCGCTATCGGCGCGCTGCGAGGTCTGGTCGGACGAGCCGAACAGGCTGTCGGCGGTGGCGCGCATGGCGGTGGCGCTGCCGCTGACGCGCGACAGCAATTGTTCGACCAGCGGCCGGAACGCGGCGATGGCCTGCTCGACCGCGGCGCGGCGCTTTTCGTGATCGCGGATCGCCGCGCGTTCTTCCTCGGCGCGGCGCTGTTCGGTGACGTCCTCGTGCGTCGACACCCAGCCGCCGCCGGGCAGCGGTTCATTCTTGGCCAGAACGATGCGGCCGTCGCTCGCCTTCACGTAATGCGGCGTGCTTTCATGCTTGGCGATGCCGTCCAGAATTCGTTTGCAATAGGCATCGACGTCGCCGGACAACAGGCCGGTATCGACGCGGTGTTGAATGAGCTCGTGCAGCGTGCAGCCCGGCTTCACAATGTCCGCGGACAAGCCGTACATGTTCAGATAGCGCTGGTTCAACAATGTGATGCGGCCTTGCGCATCGAACATGTTGAGGCCCTGCGACATATTGTTCAGGGCCGCCGACAGCCGGAAATTTTGCGCGCGCAGCCGCCGCAGCGGAATGGCGATCGCGAGCAGAAAGGCGAGGCCAAGCCCGAGCCATAATGGCGCCTGGCCGGCCATGGCGATAACGACCTCTTGAATGGACATGCCGGCTCGCTGGTAATTTTCCACCGCATATTGGCCGTCAGCCCTTGCGATATGGTTAATTTTTTCCCCGCGGTTGCGGCGGCGGCTACGGGCAACCGGTCGGGGCAACCGCGGGAACCTTGGGCTCTAACGCTTTTTCAAGGTTAACCGCCCCATAACGAAACCTGTCGCATTGTCGGCGTCGGTACGGCGGTCGCCGCTGTTTTGTTGTGGTGTTGCGTGAGTAGAGTGAGTCACAGGTCAGCAATGCGCCGTCGGCGCGGATCGTCGCGTCTGGTGCGAACCGGGCTCGGCGTGCTGGTCATGACCTTGTTGCCCCAGACTATCGGCTATCAGGATCTCGGCGCTTTGCTGGCGCGCCAGCCGGCGGTCGCCGAGCGCGCGCGGGCCCACCTGATCGCATCGCCCTTCGGCACCATTCACGCCGCCATGTTCTCGCTACCGCGTCCGGTCGGCACCTTGATTCCGCCGCCGCCGGTTTACGCCCTGGCGAATTTCGATCCGGCCGATATCGCCGGTTCGATCGGCGCGCAGCCGCTTGGCGATGCGAATGCGCCGTTGCGCTTCCCGAGCGTCAATCGCCGGTCGAAACAGGATTCGCTTATATCGCGCGCGCGCGAACCGCTGCCGCCTTTGCCGCCGATGGCGGACATCGAGCCGGTGCCGGACAACGCCGATACGATTCTTTCAGCCAAGGCGCAGGAGCGCTTCGCCGCCACGCCGCCCGACGAACCCGAAGCGCCTGTCGCCAAATCGGCGCCGGCGCTTTTCAAGGACAAGCCGTTTAACGAGGGCAGCGTCTTTTTCGGCGCAGACCCGCTGCGGGGCGGCGATCAACGGATCGCGCCGTGGGCGCCGGGCGAAGCGCCTGTGGTGTTCGCTTCGGTCGATCCCGACATCAAGGAGTCGGCAATCGCGCCGCAACAGCCGGGCCCCTTTGCCAAGGATCAGGCCAAGGAGGGCGAGAGCATCGCCAGCAAGGGCGTCGTCACCGGCGTCGATGCGCATCCGCGCACGCCGGCCGAGCGGCTGAAGCTTTCCGGCGCGCCGCGCGCCAAGGCCGAGAAGTGTCTGGCCAATGCGATCTATTTCGAATCGCGCGACGAGCCGGTGCGGGCGCAGATCGCAGTGGCGCAGGTCGTGTTGAACCGGGCGTTCACGCCGTATTATCCCAATGACGTTTGCGGCGTCGTCTATCAGAACGACCATCGCCATCTCGCCTGCCAGTTCACCTTTGCCTGCGACGGCAAATCGAAGGCGATCAACGAGCCGGACGCCTGGGCGCGGGCGCAAAAAATCGCGCGCGATACGCTCGACGGAAAGTTGTGGATGCCGGAGGTCGCCAAGTCGACCCACTATCACGACGACTGGGCGCGGCCGAACTGGGTGCGCGAGATGAAGAAGATGGACAAGCTCGGCGGCCTGATTTTCTACCGGCCGCGCAACTGGGGCGACGGCGCCGATGAGCCGCGCTGGGGCGACGCCACGGCGACGGCGGCGGAAGTCAAAAAGCTGTGAGTTGAGCGGCGGGCCGCTGTCCGGAGGCTCCTGTGGCCCGGGGCCTTTCGGCCCGGTAGAGGCGCGTTTTCCGGCTTTTCCTCAAGCTTGAGCCATGCGCCCGGTAAATGCTTGGGATCACGAATATTCGTTTCATGCCGGCCGCCGGACCCACTATGTTCCAATCCGGTTGCGGCGGTTTGTCGCGCGTTTCCCCTAAAGCCAATCCGACCGGAGCCTCCTCATGTCGATGCCTGCCGCCGCCGAAAAATCGGTTCTCTCCACATGGCGCACGCCGCTGGTGATCATCGTCTGCGGCTGCTTGGTGGCCATGATCGGCTTTGGCCCGCGTTCCTCGCTCGGCTTCTTTCTGACGCCGATGTCGCAAGCCAATGGCTGGGGCCGCGA